>JBCBUA010000273.1:0-7426 GCA_039818365.1 Pseudomonadota bacterium | reverse complement strand
GACTCGCCAGGTAAGACCGGCTCCCCTTCCACGGCCATCAACGCGTGCCCCCCGACGAGCAGGACAGCACCAATCAGAATAGCTTTTCGCTGGCCCAAGAACCGGTCGGCCAGCGTGCCGCCGATCACGGCGTTCATGTCGGCGTTGAACAGCGAATTGGTGATGTACTGGCCGATACCGGGCCACGCAAAGACGGTTTCCGTCAGCACCGAGCCTTCCAGAAGACTGGCATAGGTCAGGCCGATGATGGTGATCAGCTGAACGAGAACGTTCCGGAACGCGTGATACCAGATGACGGTTCCCTCGCGCAGGCCCTTGACCCGGGCAGTCAGGACATATTCCTGATTGAGCTGGTCCAGCATGAAGGAGCGCGTCATGCGGGCGATATAGGCGAGCGAATAGATGGCGAGCATTGAGGCCGGAAGGATCACGTGCGACAGGGCGTTGTGAAAGACGTCCCATTCACCGGCAATGGCGGCGTCAATCATGATGACGCCCGTCACGGGATCAACGATGCCGTCATAAAAGAAGTCGATCCGGCCGGGTCCCGCGACCCAGTCCAGCTTTGCGTAGAAAATCAACAGCGCGACCATTCCGAGCCAGAAAATCGGAATGGAGTGCCCGAGCAATCCGACGACGCGAACGAAATGATCGATCAGCGTTCCCTGGCGAACTGCGGCCAGAACACCGGCCGGGACGCCGATGATCACACCGACGACGGTTGCGATGGTGGCCAGTTCCAGCGTTGCGGGGAAGAAACGCTTGATGTCCTCGATCACCGGTTGACCGGTCATTACCGAGCTGCCGAAGTCACCGCGCAGGATGTCGCCCAGAAAAATCAGGTATTGCTGCCAGATCGGCTTGTCGAGGCCGAGTTGCAGATACATCGCATCATAGACTTCCTTCGAGGCCCGGTCGCCGACGATGGCGACAACGGGATCGTTGGGCATGATGCGGCCAATGATGAAGGTGATTGCGGTCAGACCGATGAAGGTCAGGAGCAGCATGACAATGCCGCCGCCAATCTTTTTTGCCACGCCCAGATACGGCTTGAAATCCACCGTGGAGCGCTGCATTGCGGAACTGTCGCTCATTGAGAACGAAACCCCCGGTTGTTCCTGCTTGTCCACACGAAGCCGCGCTTCCTCATCGCAGTGATGCGGAAGCGCGGTTCATCCCGAATATGGCTGGCCGCACGATTCACGTGAACCGTGCAGCTGGCCAATCCAGCTTATTTTGTAACGGTCTTGTAGAAGGCCTGGTCCGACGTCACGCCGTTGACGAAGCCTTCGACATTGGCCCGTTTCCCGTAGGTGCCAATTGCCTGGAACATGATCGTGAAGGGTGAGTCCTCCTGAACCATCTTCTGCAGTTTGGCGTAGATCTCCTCACGAATCTCGGGATCGGATTCCGCAGCCGCCTGATCGGTCAGTTCCGTCAGACCTTCCGCCGGCCAGGCGTTGCGCCAGGTCAGCTTGCCGGTCAGCTTGGCTTCGAAATTGTTGTCCGGGTTGTGGGCGAACGCGTCGGCGTTGGAATGCGGATCGGAGTAGTCCGGGCCCCAGCGCGCAACGATCAGCTCATGCTTGCGTGCACGGTATTTCGGCCAGAGCGTTGCTCCGTCCGACAGGATGATTTCGGAATCGATGCCCAGCTCCTTCAGGCTGGCCTGCACACTCTGGGCCACCTCGGTGAAAGGCGATTTGTTGAGCGTATCGATGGTGATCTTAGTGTCGCCATCGAGGCCGGCGTCGGCGATCAAAGCCTTGGCCTTGTCCATGTTGTAGCTGTAAGGCGTATCGGTTGCCGCAGCCCACATGCCGGACGGCCAGAAGTTCTGGTGGATCTTGTACTGACCGTCAAGGAACGAGCCGACCATGCCGTCATAGTCGACCATGTATTTCAGGGCTTCGCGGACCTCGGGCTTGGACAGCACCGGATGATCCATGTTGCTGGCCAGATACATCAGATATCCCTTGGGATAGCTCTCCGCCGAAACATCCGCGTTGCCTGACAGACCCTTCAGCTGGTCGGCGGTCAGTTCCATCGCCGCATCGACATCGCCCTTTTCCAGGAGGAGGCGCTGTGCCGATGGTTCGGCAACATGGCGGATCACGACGCGGTTCATGGCCGGTTTGCCCTGGCGGTAATCGTCAAAGGCTTCCAGCATGACGACTTCGTTGGCTTTCCAGGTCTTCAGCTTGTAGGGGCCGGAGCCCGCCGAATTGTCCTTCAGCCAGGCATAGCCCATATCGCCGTCAACTTCGTGGCTCTGCACTTCCTTCATGTCGACGATGGAGGCGACGCTGGACGACAACAGGTTCAACACAAGCGCGGGCGAAAGGTCGGCAAGGATATTGATCTCGACCGTGCTGTCATCAACGGCCACCACGGCGTCATCGACGTTGTCTGCCGTCCAGCCGATCTGCTTGATGATAAAGGCCGGTGTCTTGTCGAGCTTGACCGCGCGGCTCAGCGAATAGGCCACATCGGCGGCGGTCACCGGGTTTCCGGAGTGGAAGGTCAGCCCGGGACGCAGCTTGACGGTGATCTGCTTGCCATCTTCGGAAAACTCGTAGGATTCCGCGATGCCACCGACGAGCTTGGTCAGATCGTCCGGCTCGAACAGGAACAGGCGCTCATAGATGTTGGCGACGATCCGGCTTCCGGTGAATTCGAAACACTCCGCAGGATCGAGTGTAATGGCGTCCGCGGTGTTACGGGCAATCACGAAAGTGTCGGCCGGTGTTGCGGCGATCACCGGAAAGGCAACGGATGTTGCAAGCAGTGCCGCGAGTGAAAGGCTTTTCAATGGCGTTGTGATGTTCACGATCATTCCCCCTCTGGAACAAAACGAATGGGATGGAGCCGGAAGATCCCGGCGGGATCGTGTGCGGTCACGCTTCTTGGGTCGAGCGCGGTTCCCACACCTGAACCAGAAGCTTAAACCGGCTGGTTGAATTCAACCAAGAGTCTTGTTATGCAAATTTTGCATAGTTTTTCACACTGCTCATTTACTCAGCACCTTCCCCTAAGGAAAGATACAGTGGACACCAATTGGCTGGCAGATTTTCTGGTTCTGAGCAATCGCGGAAACTTTTCCCAGGCCGCAGACGAAAGAAACATTACCCAGTCGGCCTTCAGCCGCAGGATCAAGGCCCTCGAGACGTGGCTCGGCACCGAACTGTTCGACAGGAGCAGCTACCCGGTCACACTGACCCCGGAGGGGCAGATCTTTCACGCAACAGCCCAAAATGTGCTCAGGGAACTGGAACTCAACCGCGTCGAGTTTCAGCGGCGCAATTCCGGCACAACACCCGATATCCGGCTGGCGGCGTCGACCTCCCTCGCCCTCAGTTTCGTTCCGGAATGGCTGCAGCAGATCAAGGACGCCTGCGGCGCCTTTTCGGTATCTCTGGACACCTATGATTTTTACGAAATGATCGAGCTGCTCGGCGACCGCAAAATGGATCTGGTGGTGCTTTATTCTAAGCCAGAGGTACCGGCATTTTTTGAGCATCAAGCCTTCGAATCCATCAAACTGGGCGATGACACTATGCATCTTTGTACTGCGCTTGATGCAGACGGACGGCCCGCCTTCGACGTCGACAACCCGCCCAGAAGCGGTCTTGAATATATCGGCTATGGTCAGACCGGTTACTTTTCGAAAGTCGAGGATCTGCTTTTTTCCACCATGACCGCCCAGGACCCGGAATTTGTCTGCACGTCGCAAAGCGGAACCTGCGAATTCATGAAGCGTCTTGCCCTGATGGAACAGAAAATGATCTGGCTTCCTGCCTGCAGTGCCTATGAAGGCGTCAAGAAAGGTCAATTCGCGCTGGCCGGCAACGGCAGGTATGATACCAATCTCGACATCTGGGTCTACAGAAACCGGGAAACGACCTCAGCACTTGTCGAAACGATCTGGGCCCATCTGAAGACCAATCCGTGCACCAGCCATCTGGAGCGGTTCCGCCTCGCTCAGACATGAGCGACGGCCCTGCCCGCATACCGGTGGAGATCGGCCGGTGACCGCGTCAGTCCCGTTCCTGTCCGTCCCGCTTTTCAAGCAAGGCCTTCAATTTTTCTTCCTCGCTCTCAGAAAGCTTCGCGGAGCCTGCCGCCGCCATCTGGGGACCGCGTCGCGATCTGTTTCTGAGCGCAAGAACAATTGCGATGATGCCGGCGACAAGAGCAATCGGTCCTGCCGCCCACAGCCCGAGCGTGTGCCAGGCAAGGCGCGGTTTCAGAAGCACGAATTCGCCGTAGCGGGACACCAGATAGTCAATCACCTGCCCGTCCGTGTCGCCTGCCACCAGACGTTCGCGCACGAGGACACGCAGATCCTTGGCAAGCGGCGCGTCGCTGTCGTCGATCGACTGGTTCTGACACACCATGCAACGAAGTTCGGCCGACAAGGCTCTGGCCCGTTCTTCAAGGACCGGGTCGTCCAGCACCTCGTCGGGAGCAACCGCAAACGCCGGAACGCTCAAAAGCGGCAGCAGCAGCAACAGGCCGGCAAGAAATGCGCGCATGTTCATGTCCCTACTCGGCCGGGGCGGGCTGTGCCGCCTTGCGTTTCGCCGCGGGTTTCGGCGCGCCGATCCGCAGCCTGCGGTCGGCCATGGAAAAGACCGCGCCGATCGACATGATCACGCAGCCGATCCAGATCAGGGTGATCAGCGGCTTGAAATAGACCCGTACATCGACCGCCCCGTCGCCGCGGCTTTCGCCGAGGGAGAGATAGAGCTGCGAGAACCCGATCGTGTGGATGCCCGCTTCCGTCGTCGGCATCTGCCGGGCCGTGTAAACCCTCTTGGACGGTTCCATGTCGGTCACGAGCACGCCACCCTGGCGGACAGTGAAATGGCCCACCTCTTCGGTGAAGTTGGGACCTTGCCTCGGCACCGCGCCGTCGAACGTGATGGCGTAACCGTTGACCTCGACCGTATCGCCCGGGCGCATCGTTTCGATCCGCTCGTCCTGAAAGGCCGATGCCGTGACAATCCCGAGAACCGTAACGCCGACGCCAAAATGGGCAAGCGCGGTTCCCCACGCGGATCCGGGCAGCCCGACCAGGCGCGATATCGCGCGTTTCGGACCGATTTCAAAGAATTTCACCCGCGTGACGATTTCCGAAACCGCCCCGGCCATGACCCAGACCGCCAGTCCGACCCCAAGCGGTGCCAGAACCTTTTCCATGCCCCAGAGCCAGAAGGTCACCAGCGTGAGCAGAAGCGCCAGGCCAAAAGCCACATAGAGCCGCTGGCATGCAGCCAGGAGATCACCGCGCTTCCAGGACAGGATCGGTCCGAACGGGATCGCCATCAGCAACGGGATCATCAACGGGCCGAAGGTCAGGTTGAAGAACGGTTCGCCGACCGAGATCTTCTCGCCCGTCACCGCATCCAGGGCCAGCGGATAGAGCGTTCCGACGAAAACCGCGGTACAGGCCGCTGTCAGGAACAGGTTGTTGAGCACCAGCCCGCCTTCGCGGCTGATCGGGGCAAACAACCCGCCCTGCTTGAGCATCGGCGCGCGCCAGGCATAGAGCGCCAGGGAACCGCCGATGAAGAAACACAGAAGGCCGAGAATGAAGACGCCGCGCGCCGGGTCCGTTGCAAATGCGTGAACCGACGTGAGAACCCCGGATCGCACCAGGAACGTGCCAAGCAGCGACAGCGAGAACGTGAAAATCGCCAGAAGGACGGTCCAGACCTTCAACGCCTCGCGCTTTTCCATCACGATGGCCGAGTGAAGCAATGCGGTTCCAGCAAGCCAGGGCATGAAGCTGGCGTTTTCGACCGGATCCCAGAACCACCAGCCGCCCCAGCCGAGCTCGTAATAGGCCCAGTAGGACCCCATGGCGATGCCAAGTGTCAGGAAACACCAGGCCAGCAGCGTCCAGGGCCGCACCCAGCGCGCCCAGGCCGCGTCTGTCCGGCCGAGGATCAGCGCGGCGACCGCGAAGGAGAAG
Source organism: Pseudomonadota bacterium (assembly GCA_039818365.1). Lineage (GTDB taxonomy): Bacteria > Pseudomonadota > Alphaproteobacteria > Rhizobiales > Stappiaceae > Roseibium. The sequence goes on along the minus strand of JBCBUA010000273.1, from coordinate 1,449 downwards.
GTGATCGAGAAACCGACATATCCGACGTAGAGAAGCGGCGGGTGGATCGCCAGTCCGATGTCCTGGAGAATCGGGTTGAGATCCGCCCCTTCAAGGGGTGGATTTGGCACGCGCGCGAAGGGATTCGACGTTGCCAAAAGAAAGAGAATGAAGCCGCCGGTCACCCAGGACTGGACGGCAAGCGTTGCCGCTTTGAGATCCTGCGGCAGGTTGCCGCCGAACAGGCCGACAAGCGCGCCAAAGAACACGAGGATGAGCACCCAGAGCAGCATGGAGCCCTCATGGTTGCCCCAAACGCCGGTGAACTTGTACAGCAGCGGTTTTGCCGAATGCGAATTCTGCAGGACGTTCAAGACCGAGAAATCCGACGCCAGATAAGCAATCGTCAAGGCGACGAATGAAATCAGGATCAGCATGAAAAGCGTGACGGATATCGGCGGCGCGACAGCCATCAGCCTGCTGTCTCCCGACAATGCCCCCCACAATGGCAAAACGCACTGAACCAGTGTCAGCGCAAAAGCCAATACAAGTGCGTAGTGTCCCAACTCTACGATCATGTTCGCGTCCTGTGTTCCCCCTCAGGCCCCAGGTTTCTAGTTGCTTTCCCCTTCACCGCCTTGCCAGTGTCCCTGATCTTTCAGCGCTTCGGCAACTTCCTTGGGCATGTAGTTTTCATCGTGTTTCGCCAGGACACTGTCGGCAACGAACACGCCGTCCGTACCGACAATTCCTTCCGTCACCACACCCTGCCCCTCCCGGAAAAGGTCGGGTAGTATTCCTTTATAGGTAACGGCAACCGCATTCGCCATGTCGGTCACCCGAAAACTCACCTCGGCGTTGTCCGCACGCACCACCGAGCCTTCCTCAACAAGACCGCCAAGACGGATGCGCTGCCCGGACGGGATCTGCTTTTCCGTGATGTCGGTGGGACTCTGGAAGAATACGATCTGGTCGTTAAGCGCAAACAGGATCAGGCCGAGCGCGACTGCGAGCACGGCTCCTGCCGATCCAATCAAGGTCAATCTTCTCTGCTTCCGTGTCATCTCTTTGCGTCCGCTCATGCGCCTGTGCAGACCCAGCCCGCGCAGGCTTTTCTTTCTCTCAGGATCCGCTTAGCCCGAGTGCACTGGCCGTGTCCTTGATCAGTGACAAATCTTCCGGTTTTTCGGCATATGCGGCTTCTGCGGCTACAAGCGCCTCTCGTGCTTTTTGCTGCTCGCCGAGGACCACATAAGCCCGGATCAGACGGCTCCACTCTCCCGCGCTGCCACCGTCCGTCGCCAGCCGTTCGGCAAGCCCGGCAACCATTCCGGTGATCATCGCCTGCCGGTCCTCCGCCGACATCTCCTGTGAGGCGGCGACATCATCCGCAGTCGGACCACTCAGGGGCGCCGCGGCAGAAGATGGGTCCAGTCTGGCAAGTTGCTGACGCGCGGCCGTCACCCAGGG
>JBCBUA010000272.1:0-7436 GCA_039818365.1 Pseudomonadota bacterium | reverse complement strand
GTCTGGCGCCAGGTCGAGGACGACATGAAGCGGAACGAGAAGACCTTCGAGGACGAGGACACGACCGAGGAAGAGGCGAAGGCGGAATACCGCAAGATTGCCGAACGGCGCGTGCGTCTCGGCCTGGTTCTGTCGGAAATCGGCGAAAAGAACGACATCCAGGTCACGGATGAAGAACTGCAGCGCGCGCTTTATGACCGCGTCCGCCAGTTCCCCGGCCAGGAGCAGCAGGTGTTCGAATACTACAAGAACAACCAGCAGGCCCTCGCGTCGCTTCGTGCGCCGATCTACGAGGAGAAAGTCGTCGATTTCATGCTGGAACTTGCCAAGGTCACCGACAAGACGGTCACCAAGGAAGAGCTGGAAAAGCTGGTCGCGGAAGACGAAGACGACGCCTGAGAACAGGCCTGATATCCCCAGATGCGGCAAAGGCCTTAACCTTGCCTTCATGTCGCATCTGCCATGAATTTGCGTTAAGGGCGACATCCCATATATACGGGTTGTCGCTTTTTTCGAGTCGGGCCCCTGATCGATGCGCTTCAAGGGCCCGTGTCCAGTCCGGTATCACCGGGCATCATCTCAAGCATATGGATGAGGTATGAAGGATCCTGTCGATATCTACATGAACACTCTCGTGCCGATGGTCGTCGAGCAGACGAATCGCGGCGAGAGGGCCTTCGATATCTTTTCGCGCCTGCTGAAGGAGCGCATCATTTTCCTCACCGGTCCGGTTGAGGATCACATGGCAACCCTCGTCAGCGCGCAGCTTCTTTATCTGGAAGCGGATAACCCCAGCAAGGAAATCGCAATTTACATCAACTCGCCGGGTGGACTGGTCACCTCCGGTCTTGCGATCTACGACACGATGCAGTTCATCCGGCCGGCGGTGTCGACGCTCTGCATCGGACAGGCGGCCTCGATGGGATCGCTGCTGCTGGCAGCCGGCCAGAAGGACATGCGATTCATCCTGCCCAATGCCCGTGTGATGGTGCATCAGCCGTCCGGCGGGTTCAGAGGACAGGCGGCCGACATCATGCTTCATGCACAGGAAATCCTGGCAATGAAGCGCAGGCTCAATGAAATCTATGTGAAGCACACCGGTCAAAGCCTTGATCAGGTCGAGGAAGCGCTTGAGCGCGACAACTTCATGACCGCCGAAAAGGCCAAGGAATTCGGGATCGTAGACAATGTGATCAGCGACCGGACCACACTTGGCGGTGAAGCGGAGGGCTGACCCGGCTAATGCGGTCTTAAGGAAGGATGCAGAATCCTTCCGAAAGATCGCGATCTGGCAGATTAATGCCGGGTTTTCATCTTCACCTTAAACCTATATTGATTTTTATTGGTGAAGCATGATGACTTATATTACGAAGCAGCGCCCTCGTTGGGCGCCTTCAGACCGGTTCCGGCACGATTTGGCCGTGACGGAAACGACAAGGGGATAGGCCCCACAAACGCGAGGTTGACTACATGACCAAGGCCAGCGGCAGCGATTCAAAGAATACGCTCTACTGCTCCTTCTGCGGCAAAAGCCAGCACGAAGTTCGCAAGCTGATCGCCGGCCCGACTGTTTTCATTTGCGATGAATGTGTCGAGCTGTGCATGGATATCATCCGTGAGGAAAACAAATCCTCTCTGGTGAAGTCACGGGACGGTATCCCGACCCCTCAGGAAATCCGCGATGTTCTGGACGATTACGTGATCGGGCAGGGCAGTGCGAAAAAGGTCCTGTCGGTCGCCGTTCACAACCACTACAAACGCCTCAACCACGCGTCGAAGAACAACGATGTGGAACTGGCAAAGTCCAACATTCTACTCGTCGGACCGACCGGTTGCGGCAAAACGCTTCTGGCGCAGACGCTCGCGCGCATCCTCGATGTGCCCTTCACGATGGCTGATGCGACCACGCTCACCGAAGCCGGCTATGTCGGCGAGGACGTCGAGAACATCATCCTGAAGCTGCTCCAATCGGCCGACTACAATGTCGAACGGGCGCAGCGCGGCATCGTCTATATCGATGAGGTCGACAAGATCAGCCGCAAGGCCGACAACCCTTCGATCACGCGGGATGTGTCCGGTGAAGGCGTGCAGCAGGCGCTGCTGAAGATCATGGAAGGAACGGTTGCCTCGGTTCCGCCGCAGGGGGGCAGAAAGCACCCTCAGCAGGAATTCCTGCAGGTGGACACGACCAACATCCTGTTCATTTGCGGTGGTGCGTTTGCAGGTCTCGACAAGATCATCTCCGATCGCGGTACGCAGACGTCCATCGGCTTCCAGGCACGGGTCGAAGCACCGGAAGACCGGCGCATCGGCGAGTTGTTTGCGGAGCTGGAGCCGGAAGATCTTCTGAAGTTCGGTCTTATCCCGGAGTTTGTCGGTCGTCTTCCCGTCATCGCGACGCTCGAGGATCTCGACGAAGATGCCCTGGTCACGATCCTGACCGAGCCGAAAAACGCTCTCGTAAAGCAGTATCAGCGCCTGTTCGAGATGGAACAGGTGGAACTCGCGTTCCACGATGAGGCTCTGAAGGCGATCGCGCGCAAGGCAATCGAGCGCAAGACGGGTGCACGCGGGTTGCGCTCGATCCTGGAATCCATTCTGCTGGATACCATGTATGAGCTGCCTGGCCTCAAGGGCGTAAAGGAAGTCGTTATTTCGCCCGAGGTCGTCAAAGGCGAGGCGAGACCGCTCTATATTTACGAGGACCGCGAAGAAACGTCGGCGACCAGCGCCTGATGAAGCGTCTTGCCCTTCGGTAAAACAATAAAAAATGCCGCTTCGAAAGAGCGACATTTTGTTTTTCATTATTTGGTCGCGGACTGCCGAGACGTTTTCCACCGGATGTGTGAGTCGTCAACAGACTAGACCAATTTGGGAACAGAACCTGCCTTGACACCAGCAGTGCTGGTGTCCACCTAATAGGACTGACGACGGCTCGTGCGAATTGCAGGACGCTCACTTGGGGTGCTGTGGTTCGGCCTGTCGGAAACTTCTCCGAAAGCCGTTTTTCAGTGTTTCGGTTGCTTTCTTGAATGGGGCCGGGACACGCTGAGAAAGGATAAAAAATGAGCGACGCAGAAATCCGCGCCACCGACGCAGACAGCACGTCTGTCTATCCCGTTCTGCCACTTCGCGACATCGTCGTGTTTCCGCACATGATTGTTCCGCTTTTTGTGGGCCGCGAAAAGTCAATCAAAGCGCTCGAAGAGGTCATGACGACCGACAAGCACATTCTTCTGGCAACACAGAAGAATGCCGCGGACGATGATCCCAATTCGGACCAGATTTACGATGTCGGCACACTCGCGACCGTGCTGCAGCTCCTGAAACTGCCGGACAACACCGTGAAGGTGCTTGTGGAAGGCGGTGCACGTGCGCAAATCGGAGAGTACACGGACCGCAGCGACTATTTCGAAGCGTCCGCCACGGTTCTGCCGGAGCGCGATGGCGAGAACATCGAAGTGGAAGCCCTTGCGCGCTCAGTGGTTTCGGAGTTCGAGAACTATGTGAAACTGAACAAGAAAGTTTCGCCAGAGGTTCTCGGCGCCGTAAATCAGATCGACGATTATTCGAAACTTGCCGACACCATTGCATCGCACCTGGCGATCAAGATCCCCGAGAAACAGGAAATTCTCGGTGTGGTCTCGGTTGCCGAGCGTCTTGAGCGCGTTCTGGGCATGATGGAGAGCGAAATCTCCGTTCTGCAGGTCGAAAAGCGCATCCGTTCGCGCGTCAAGCGCCAGATGGAAAAGACGCAGCGCGAGTACTATCTGAACGAGCAGATGAAGGCCATTCAGAAGGAACTTGGCGACAGCGAGGACGGCCGGGACGAGGTCGCCGAACTTGAAGAAAAGATCAAGAAAACCAAGCTGACCAAGGAAGCGCGTGAGCGTGCGGCAGCGGAAATCAAGAAGCTCAAGCAGATGAGCCCGATGTCCGCGGAGGCAACGGTTGTCCGCAACTATCTGGACTGGCTGATCGGCATTCCCTGGAACAAGAAGTCCAAGGTCAAACACGATCTTGCCCTTGCCGAGAAGGTTCTGGACACAGATCACTACGGACTGGACAAGGTCAAGGAACGGATTGTCGAGTATCTTGCGGTTCAAAGCCGCGCGAACAAGCTTCGCGGCCCGATCCTCTGCCTGGTCGGACCTCCGGGCGTCGGCAAGACGTCTCTCGGTAAGTCGATCGCGAAGGCGACCGGACGTGAATTCGTTCGCATGTCGCTGGGTGGCGTGCGCGACGAAGCGGAGATCAGGGGACACCGCCGGACCTATATCGGCTCGATGCCGGGCAAGGTCATCCAGTCAATGAAAAAGGCGAAAAAGTCCAATCCACTGTTCCTGCTCGACGAGATCGACAAGATGGGCATGGACTTCCGCGGAGATCCGTCCTCGGCGCTGCTTGAGGTGCTCGACCCGGAACAGAACTCGTCCTTCATGGATCATTACCTGGAAGTCGAATACGACCTGTCCGACGTGATGTTCGTGACGACGGCGAACACGCTCAATATTCCAGGTCCCTTGATGGACCGGATGGAGATCATTCGGATCGCCGGTTATACGGAAGAAGAAAAGGTCGAAATCTGCCGCCGGCACCTGATTCCCAAGGCGGAAAAAGATCACGGTCTGCGCGAGGGTGAATTCGCGATTGAAGACGACGCGCTGCAATTTGTCGTGCGCCGCTACACCCGCGAAGCCGGTGTTCGCAACCTTGAACGTGAAATGGCGACCCTTGCCCGTAAGGCGGTCAAGGACATCCTCATGAGCGACAAGGAGAGCATCACGGTGACGCCTGAAGTCGTCGAGGACTACCTTGGCGTCCCGCGGTATCGCTACGGTGAAGCGGAACTGGAAGACCAGGTTGGCGTTGTCACCGGCCTTGCCTGGACGGAAGTCGGCGGGGAATTGCTGACGATCGAAGGGGTCATGATGCCCGGCAAGGGCAAGATGACCGTGACCGGCAACCTGAAGGACGTCATGAAGGAGTCCATTTCTGCGGCGGCATCCTATGTGCGGTCGCGGGCTGTCGACTTCGGCATCGAACCGCCGAATTTCGACAAGAAGGACATCCACGTTCACGTGCCTGAAGGGGCAACGCCCAAGGACGGCCCGTCTGCAGGTATCGCCATGGCAACGGCGGTGATCTCGACCATGACCGGAATTCCGGTGCGCCGGGACGTCGCCATGACCGGTGAGATCACGCTGCGCGGCAGGGTTCTGCCGATCGGCGGCCTGAAGGAAAAACTTCTTGCGGCTCTGCGCGGCGGGATCAAGCTTGTAATGATCCCGGAAGACAACGCGAAGGACCTGGCTGACATTCCGGATTCGGTGAAAAACTCACTCGAAATCATTCCGGTTTCCGGCATGGAAGAGGTGCTGAAGAACGCGCTTGTGCGCCTGCCGGACCCGATCGAATGGGATGAAAGTGCCGCCGAAGCCGCCGCGAAGGCGAGTGAATCGGACAAGGACAAGTCGGGCGTTTTGGCGCACTAAAACCCGGTTTGCACCGCACAAAATGACGAGCCCCGGAGATTCCGGGGCTTTTCTTTTGAATAATCGGTAGAAATGGCGGTTTTCTGCGAAAAAACCACTTGCGTTTCGCGTCAATTCGCCCGAATTTCGCGCAACGGCGCTGACAAGAATCGTCGGCACTCTGCCGTTTCTTAGAAAGGTATCTGCTATGAATAAGAACGATCTGGTCGCAGCTGTTGCAGAAAAGACCGGCCTCACCAAGGCGCAGGCGGGTGAAGCAGTTGACGCAACTTTTGAAGCAGTCACGGAAACGCTGAAAAGCGGCGACGAAGTGCGCATCATCGGCTTCGGCAACTTCACCGTTTCCGCACGTGCTGCAACTGAAGGCCGCAATCCGCGGACTGGCGAAACGATCCAGATCCCGGCCTCCAAGACGCCGAAGTTCAAGGCTGGTAAAGGCCTGAAAGACGCTGTGAACGCATAAGTTCATACGCTTGATCTTTCTTTAAAGCCCCGCTCCCGATTTTCGGGGGCGGGGTTTTTCCGTTCAAGGTCGGCAATCGGGACGGGGCTGTGTCGGCCGGGCCGATTCCGGTGTAGTCTGGATGGCTCAAGGATCACGAATGCACGGTGGTTTCCAATGAGCTTGCAGGCCTTGATCGGGCGACGTCAAAAAGCATTGTTCGACGCCTGGGTTCGTAACCCGCTGGTACAGGTTCAGGTCGAGCATCCGGACAGCCTCGGGCGGCTGGTTTTTCTGAATGACTTCGATGAAGAGGTTGAGACGGACCGGGCCGGACGGCGCAGCCTGAAGAATGTGGCGATCGTCAGCAAACCGGGCAATCCAGATGAAAACGCCAGCGTCTGGGTAAGAGCGGGCTATTCATCCTACCAGACCGCCTGGCTGGGTTTCGTGAACCAGGTCTACGGTATCAAGGCGACGCGTAACGATCTGGCCGGCTACAACATCGATCATCTCCTGAACAAGGCGCGCAGCCCCAACAAGGCAGGGTTCATTCGCATCGAGGCAATCAACGATGCGGTGAACCAGGCCTGGGGCGGATTGTTCGAACGGGCGGCCAGCAATCCGGAGTTTTCAGCCAACCAGACCCGGTATCGCCGGACCATGTCCTGGATCATTGCGGCAAAGCTCATGGAACAGGCGCCGCCGAGAGGCCCGGATGACCATTTTGGAATTGCAAGATTGGCACGATTTTTCTCCCAGAACGGGCTGGCAGACGAGAACCCGCAGCAGGGCCTGACCGAAATGCTGAAATTCGCCTATCGATTTCGGTCGTGAACGGCGTTGCCGCCTGGTTTGCAAATTGAGCCTTGCCGAGCCGCCGATGTGATGATCATGGCTAGTGGTCTCCCGTAGATCCATGATTTTGAATGGATTTCAACGTTCCAGCCCGACGGGAAACTGTCACAATCTTGGTTGCGGCAAATCATCCACAGGCAGAAAAACAGAGACAAAATTCTTTGAAATTGTACTTGCCAAGAGAGGAGGGACCTCCTAAAAGGCGTCTCACCTTGTTGAGGGCGATTAGCTCAGTTGGTAGAGCGCTTCGTTTACACCGAAGATGTCGGGAGTTCGAGTCTCTCATCGCCCACCATTCCCCCTTAAATTGCATAGATCTGGCGTAACGGCGGTTTGTCGTGCGGGCACCGGTGCGGTCCAGTGCACTTGTGCCAATCAGTTCCTTTAACAAACCGGACAGCTGCCAGCCTTGTGGCCGATCGAAACCAGCGCCTGATCCCATGGGTGAAGAACCGGGCAAGCCTGTCCCGGCGGCAGGATCTGTTTGCGAGCGGGCGCAGGATAGCCAGCGAGCGGGAAATTCTTTTTTCTCAACAGGTTCCAGCCTTGATACGGACAGCTGATTTGATCGTTCGCCCCAAACGGATCAAGGGGTTATCCACATCCTTGGCACGCGCATCGGCGTGTCCCGGTCGCGGTTT
>JBCBUA010000271.1:0-7454 GCA_039818365.1 Pseudomonadota bacterium | reverse complement strand
GACCGGACCGGTCGCAACAATCACTTCAAGCGCCCTGGAAAGTCGCTGCGGGTCGTTGAGTGCCGCCGCGGCCCCTTCATCCCCTTCCCGCGCCAGCGCGGCGCGTAAGCCATCCACGCCTTCACGGTCGCAAAGCGCGCGCGCGGCCTGGCGCACATCATCGGGTATCTCGGGCATATCGGCGAAGCCCTCGGTCAGCCCCTTGAAGTAGAGCCCGGTCCCGCCGACAACAACGGGCACCTTGCCGTCGGCCCTCAATCCGTCAATCTCTTTGGCCGCCAGACGCAGCCAGGCTCCGGTCGAGAAGGCGGTGGACGCCGGCAAGATGCCGTAGAGCCGATGCGGCACCAGGTCTTCCTCTGCCGCGCTCGGACGGGCACTGACAATCCGCAGGTCTTCGTAAAGCTGCATGGAATCCGCATTCACGATCACGCCGTTGCACTCTGCCGCAACTTTGAGCGCGAAAGCGGACTTGCCGCTTGCGGTCGGTCCCGCTATCAGGATGGCGCGGCCGTTGTCAGGCTGTTTGCTCTTGCGTTCCAGGGATGCGTCCATGTCATTTGTTGCCACTTTGGTGTCTACCCCGACGGCCCCGGCTGTCAATCAGGATCTTGTCCTCCGGGTCTCGGAAGCCCTTGGGGAGACGACCGCCGCAACGGTCCTGAGCCCCGGTGTCGCAGCCGACATCCGCTTTGAGAACAGCAGCGAAACGGCAGCTGAAACCACGGCGCATATTCGCAAGGTCATCGGCCCTGCGCCGGTCGACGTCTTTGTGCAGCCTGAAAGCGATCGCCGCAAGCGCCTTTTGATCGCCGACATGGATTCCACCATGATCCGCCAGGAGTGCATTGTCGAGTTGGCAGCCGAACTCGGGTTGAAAGAGAAAATTTCCGGCATCACCGAGCGCGCCATGCGGGGAGAGATCGAATTCGAGCCCGCCCTGCGGGAAAGGGTTGCCCTGCTCGGCGGTCTCCCGGTTTCCGCGATCGACACCGTGCTCAGCAACAGGATCGTCCTGATGCCCGGCGGCCGGACCCTGGTTCAGACGATGAAGGCGAATGGCGCCTATTGCGCACTCGTTTCCGGCGGCTTCACGCATTTCACAAAGTCCGTCTCCGCCATGATCGGATTCGACGAGAACCAGGCGAACACGCTTCTTGAGGAAGACGGCAAACTGACCGGCAAGGTCGCGGAACCCATTCTGGGGCGCGATGCCAAGCGCGTCCGGCTGGAAGAACTTGTTGGCGAACAGGCTATCGAATTCACGCAGACACTGGCGGTGGGCGACGGGGCAAATGATCTTGCCATGATTGAGCGCGCCGGGGCAGGCGTTGCCTACCGCGCCAAACCTGCCGTAGCAGAAATCGCAGACTTTCGTGTCGACCACGGCGACCTGACCGCGCTCTTGTACCTGCAGGGCTACTCGGAAAAGGATTTCGTGCTCAGCTGAACGAACCGGAACCGCGCCTGCGTGGCGGCAAGTGCCGGAAACAAAAAGGGCGCCACAGCGGGCGCCCTTTCTTTTCCAGAACCGTCCGGTTCTATTCGTCTTCGATCCGGACCGGTACGAAACGAACGTCACCCGTCGGATTTGACAGAAGCAGCAGAGCGGAACGCCGTCCGTCATCTTTCAGCCTGTCGATTTCCGATGCCACATCGGCCGGTGTTTCAACCGGCTCTTGCGCAACTTCCTTGATCACGTCGCCGGCAGTGATTCGCTTTTCGGCAGCTGACGTGTCCGGCAGGACTTCGGTCACGACGACACCGGTCACATCGGCATCGATGGAGAACTGCTCGCGCAGCTCATCATCGATTTCAGCCAGCATCATACCCAGAACCTCGCTTTTGGCAGCGGGTTCCTCTGCCGGCTCTTCGTCTTCGGTAACACTTGCCTGCGTCGGCGTGCTTTCTTCAAGACGTTCGAGGATGACGTTGATCGTGACTTCGTCGCCCTTCCTCAGGACGACAACCTCGACCTCCTTGCCGATCGCGGTTTCGGCCACCATGCGCGGCAGTTCGCGCATTTCTTCCACGGGGTTGCCATCGAACCTGATGATGACGTCCCCGGCCTCGATCTTTGCCTTGGCGGCAGGGCCATCCTCGGTGACGCCGGCCACCAATGCACCCATCGCCTCGTTCATGGCAAGGCTTTCGGCGATTTCATCCGTGACTTCCTGAATGCGGACGCCCAGCCAGCCGCGCCGGGTCTCGCCGAACTCGCGCAACTGGTCGATGACGCGCATGGCGGTCTTTGCCGGAATGGCGAAGCCGATGCCGATGGAGCCGCCCGACGGCGAAATGATCGCTGTGTTGATGCCGATCACATTGCCCTGCATGTCGAACAGCGGGCCGCCCGAGTTGCCCCTGTTGATGGAGGCGTCGGTCTGGATGAAGTTGTCATAGGGGCCGGAATTGATGTCCCGGTTGCGGGCGGAAACGATCCCGACCGTCACGGTGCCACCGAGGCCGAACGGGTTGCCGATCGCCATCACCCAGTCGCCAACGCGGATCGTCTCGGAGTTCCCGAAATCAACTGCTTTCAGGGGGGTTTCCGGTTCAACCTTGAGAACGGCGAGATCTGTTTTCTCGTCCGTTCCGATGATCTCGGCCCGAAGCGCGGTGCCGTCATTGAAGTTGGCGGTGATCTCGTCGGCACCTTCAATCACGTGATTGTTGGTGATGATGATGCCTTCGGTGCCGTCGATCACGAAACCGGAACCAAGCGACTGCACACGACGCGGCGCTTGCTCATTGTCCCGGTTCTGGCGATTGAAGAATTCTTCGAAGAACTCCTGGAACGGAGAGCCGTCCGGCACCTGCGGCATCGGCACCGACCGGCGGCCCTGCACGGTCTGGGCGGTCGAGATGTTGACAACCGCGTCTGCCAGGTTTTCCGCCAGATCCGCAACCGACACCGGTCCCTGCGCCTGCGCGGTCTGCGCAGGCTGGAACGCGACCATTCCGCCAAGCACGAGCCCCGCCGCGGCAAACGCGATCCGGGACATGCGACGGCGAACAAAAATTGGAGCCATAGGGCTTTCTCCTCATCCCTTCCGGTACAACTGTCTGATCTAGAAGACAGCAGCTAACTTCTAACGACTTGTAGTCAGAATATAGAACGGGCGGGAGAATTTTGCCTCTCCCGCCCGGAAACTTTTCGTTATCCGCGTATGATCCACACAAATATGAGGCCCACGACCGCCACGACAATGCCTGCAACGCGCAGGGTCTGATCCGATGTTTCGAGAGCGCTCCGCATCATGGACTTCATGCCGCCGGGCATAAGTGCATAAAGGACGCCTTCGATAACCAGAACCAGACCAAGCGCGGTTACAAAGTCATTCATTGCGCGGCGAGAGAGGGCGACCGGGTCGAGATTCCCGTCCCGCCGTCGTCACCGCCGCCCGCCGGGGCGTTCACGCCCGTCGGGTCCTTGAAGAACCGGAAGAAGCTGGAATCGGGCGACAGCACGAGGCTTGTGTCACCTGATTGCAGTCCGGCTTCATAAGCCTGCATGGACCGGTAGAAGGCAAAGAACTCGGGGTCGGCGCCGAAGGCTTCCGCGAAGATCCGGTTCCGTTCCGCATCACCGTCACCGCGGATGATTTCCGCATCCCGGTTGGCTTCAGCTTCAATGACCGTCGCATCGCGATCCGCACGGGACCGGATCCGGCGGGATTGCTCTTCACCCTGCGCGCGGATCTCGGTTGCTTCACGCTGACGTTCCGTCTGCATGCGCGCGTAAATCGCCTGGGAGTTGGCATCGGGAAGGTCCGCCCGGCGGATCTTCACGTCGATCACCTCGATGCCGAGTTCCTCAGCATTGGCACTGACGTCGCGGCGGATGTTGTCCATCACGCCGGAGCGGTCGTCGCGCACCAGCGCCACGAAGCTGGTCCGGCCGACTTCCGAACGCAGTGAAGACTGCAGCAGCGTCGACAGACGCCGGTTGGCCGTCAGCACGTTTTGAACACGCTGGTAGAACAGAACCGGGTCGGAGATCCGGTAGCGCGCGAACGCATCCACGATCAGCCGCTTCTTGTCCGAGGAAATCGGCTCAAGCGGCGGCATGTTCAGGTTCAGGATACGCTTGTCCAGATAGACAACGTTCTGAACGAACGGGATCTTGAAATAAAGACCGGGCTCGGTCTTCGGAGCCTCGGTGATCTGACCGAAACGCAGGACAAGCGCCTGCTGGGTCGGGTTGACCACATAAACCGACAGGTAACCGACAACGGCGACGACGGCGAGAACAATTACGATAATACCGCTACGCATGATCAGTTACCTCCTGTCCGCGTGGCGGGCGCGCTGCCGCCTCTGTTCAACTCGTTCAGCGGCAGGAACGGCAGCACGCCGGAGCCTGAACTTTCGCTGTCGATGATGATCTTGTTGTTGGATCCGAGGACCTTTTCCAGAGTCTCGAGATAGAGACGCTCACGGGTTACGTCTGGAGCCTTCTGGTACTCCTCGTAGATCTTGCTGAAACGCTGCGACTGACCGGTTGCTTCCGCGATGGTCTGGTCCTTGTAACCGTTTGCCTGTTCCAGAACGCGTGCAGCCTGACCACGGGCTTCCGGAACGATCCTGTTCGCATAAGCTTCCGCTTCGTTTCGAATACGCTCCTGGTCGGCTCGGGCCGCCTGAACGTCACGGAACGCCTCGATGACCTGTGCCGGCGGGTCAACCCGCTGCATCTGCACTTCGGAAATCTCGACACCGGCGCGATAGGAGTCGAGCGTCGACTGCATCAGCGTGGCAACGTCATTCTGGATGGAGACACGGTTTTCAGTCAGGATCGCGTCGATGTTCGATCCGCCGACGACTTCACGCATCGCGCTTTCCGCGACCGCTTTTACCGTGGCTGCAGGTTCCTGGATGTTGAAGAGATAGTCGGTGATGCCGTCGGTCGTGTTCTTGACACGCCACAGAACCTTGAAGCCCACGTCGACGATATTTTCGTCGCCCGTCAGCATCAGGCTCTCTTCGGGAATGTCGCGCGCACGCACCGCGCCGGACGTGGAGAATGTCTCATCCACACCGACCGTTGTTTCACGCTGCAGTTCGACCGCCGGCTTGTAAACGTCACCAATCGGATAAGGAAGATTGTAGTTCAGACCCGGAGAGGTGATCCCGACAACGTCGCCGAGAACCAGCTCGACACCGCGTTCGCCTTCATCAACCGTGTAGATGCCTGTGGCCAGCCAGCCGACAATGCCGATGCCGATGACAATCAGGACGCCGGCAAAACCGATGCCGCCACCGCCGCCGCCTGGCAGGACGGTCTTCATGCGGTCCTGGGTCTTTTTCAGCAGTTCTTCGAGATCTGGCGGGTTGCCGCCGCCGCCCCCGCCTCGGTTCGGGCCACCGCCCCAGGGGCCGTTGTTGTTACCGCCGCCGCCGCCGCCCCATGGGCCGCCATTGTTTCCGCCACCTTTCCAGGGGCCGCCGCCACCTGACTGATTGCTCCAAGGCATCAAAACTTCCTTCTTCGAGATCCGGCGATGGGTGCCGGACTTGGGCTGCTGCCCGTTCTGACTCACCGTTGGTTATAGGGAGGTTACCGGATGCTTTCAATGAGAAGCCCGGCATACTTTCCGCGTAAAACCCATGTGTTTTCCCGTGCCGCAGGTGGTGCGCGATTGTGGCGGTGTCAAGTCGCCGGCACCGAAAGATCCGGGCGGAAGGTTAATTGCCCGCCCCGCACCTGCGGGTCATATCGACATGCGGAATGCCATCTTCGAGATATTCGTCCGAAACGGACGCAAAGCCCAGAGACCGATAGAAGCTCTCCAGATGGGCCTGCGCGGACAGATCGATCACGCCTTCAGGCAGGATTTCCTCCACCTTTTCGATCCCCGCACGCATCAGTTTCCGGCCAAGTCCCGTGCCGCGTGCGGGCGGTGCAATGACCACACGCCCGATCCGGGCCTTTCCCGCTTCGCTGTCTTCGGTAACGCGGACGGTTCCGACCAGCGTTCCGGACGCCGTATCGCGTACCAGCAGATGCAGGGCGTCAGGATCTTTTCCGTCAATATCCTGATAAAGCGAGGTTTGCTCGATGACAAAGACGTCCTGCCTGAGCTTGAAAAGATCGTGCACGTCGATCGGCGTCATCTGCTGCAGCCGGCACCATCTGGCGGTCTGGGAAGGGTCGAATTCCATTTTGCTACTCAGTTCGCGCCGGCTATGCGGCGATAGGTCACGAAGGAGAAATCGGCGCTGTCCTTTTCCGTGCGCTCTCCCGCCACCCGGTTCACCTCTTCCCAGACCCCGGGGTCGATGACTGGGAAACGGGTATCGCCATCCGGTTCCGCATCGACCTCCGTTATCTCCAGACGGGAAGCCCCGCCGATGGCCTGTCCATAGATCTGGCCACCCCCGATACAGAAGATCTCGCCAACCTTCAGGTCACCGGCAAGCTTTTCGGCCTTTTCAAGCGCCATAGGCCAGGACGTCGCGGTGTCGACGCCCTCGGGCGCATAGTCCGGATCCCGCGAAATCACGACGTGGGGACGGCCCGGCAACGGACGACCGCCGAAGGACAGAAATGTCTTGCGCCCCATGATCACCGGTTTTCCGAGCGTGAGGCGCTTGAAATACTTCATGTCGGACGACAGACGCCAGGGCATGTCATTGTCCGCACCGATGACGCCGTTTCGGGCAACGGCTGCGATGAGCACCAGGTCAGGCAAGTGGATCTCCGAATCCCGTTTCCTTTTCTAAATGCGCCTCCTAGCATAGTTTTGGGCCGCGGAGCGTTTTTTGAGCACTGTTTTTGGTTGCGCTGTCGGATTGCCCGGTCCGCCTGCGTCCTCGCCAGGAAACCCGACAGGACAGGAAGCTTCATATGTCAGACTTGATGGAAACCGTGTTGATCGAACGCACCCGGGCCCTGATCCCGGAAGAGCAGGTTGAGCAGAAAAAGATGTTCGGTTCGACCTGTTTCATGGTCAACGGCAACATGCTCGTGTGCGCATCAAAGCGCGGATTGATGGCACGCGTCGGCAAGGAACAGGAAGCCGAGGCGCTGGCCAGGCCTCATGCAGCCCCCTGCAGACCTGCCGGACGGCCGATGCCCGGCTTCATCCGGGTCGAGCCGGCAGGCATTGAGAGCGACGAAGACCTCAAGATCTGGGTCGACATGGCGCGCGCCTATGTCTGCGCTTTGCCTGCCAAGGCACCAAAGCCGAAAAGGAAACCGGCTGGGAGGAGCGCCTGATGACCTCGCCCGGTTTTGCGCCCGAGACTTTCACATTTCTGGCAGATCTGAACGCAAACAATTCGAAGGAATGGTTCGATGCGCACAGGTCGGACTACCAGCGGCTCATCAAGAAACCGGCCGACGCCCTGCGTGCCGATCTCACCGCGCGCCTGTCCAGCCTGACGGGTTACGAGACCACCTCCAAACAGTTCCGGATCAACCGGGATTTGAGATTTTCCAAAGACAAGAC
>JBCBUA010000270.1:0-7462 GCA_039818365.1 Pseudomonadota bacterium | reverse complement strand
CATCCAGTGGCTCGCTGGACCCAGGACTGGTCCGTTCGCGCGGACAACACAAGGCAAAATCGCGACGACGCGGTGTTCCTGCAGGAGGTGATTGCCGACGTCCGCGACAGATACCAAGTGGCAGACGTGCCTTTCATGCTTGCCGGGTTTTCGCGCGGGGGCTCCATGGTCTGGGACATGGCCTGCAGGCTGCCCGGCTTTGCGGATGCCTATGCTCCGGTCGCCGGCGCGTTCTGGGACAGCCTGCCGGAAAGTTGCGCGGGCCCGGTGCGCCTGTTTCATGCGCATGGATGGACAGATCGAACGGTGCCGCTGGAAGGCCGGTCCTTCAGGGACGGCACGGTGGTTCAGGGCGATGTCTGGGCATCCTTGAAGGTGCTGCGGGAGACGAACCGGTGCGGCAATCGTCAGCCGGAAACCAGCAGTTTCGTCGGGGAGTTCTGGCTGCGGCACTGGACAGACTGCGAAGCCGGCCAGATCGATCTGCTGCTGCACAAGGGCGGTCACACTGCCCCGGCCGGCTGGGCGGATAGCATTCTTGACTGGTTTGAGGGTCTTGCCTTCCAGCAGCCTTGAGGTTTTCACTCCCCGGCCGTTGGACGCCGGACAATGCCGCCGGTACGTCCTGACAACGGGAGAGGGCACCCAGGCTCACATTCTCAGCCTGGGCGCGTGATGCCTGCGGTCGCTGGGCCAGCATTATGCCGAGCCAGCGACCGGCAACGTCACTGGGCCCGCATTTCCGTCGAGATATCGATCGAGAGCGGACCGACCGGCAAGGCGAAACCAAAGGGGGCCGTGTCGATTTCAGTGGTCGCGTGGAACCCCAGCCAGTCGCCCTTGTAGTAGTCAATGAACTTGGCGACGGGGTGCGGACCCTGGTGGATCAGTTCGACCTGCAGCGTCACGGGAACAGTCACGCCGCGCAGCGTCACCTCACCTGCGACATCGGCGGTGGTGTCACCGGTTGGCGTCACAGACGTGGAGACGAAGCGGATGGTCGGGTGTTCCTCCACGACCAGGAAGTCGGCATTCTTGAGGTGATCGTCCAGCGGCCCGACGCCGGTGGAAACCGAAGCGGCGTCGATCGTGACCTCCAGAGTGGCCGAGGCCGGGTCTGCCGGGTCGATTGCCAAAATACCCTCGGCGCGGTCGAACTCGCCGTGCTGACGGCTGACACCGGCATGATCCCAGCCGAAGCGAACCTCCGTATGGCCTGCATCCGTCTTGTAGGTGCGGGTTTCGGCCAGAGCCGGAACGGTGAACAAACTCATGAGGGCAACGGTGACAAGGGTGCGCATCGTGGTCTCCAGGCGACGTTTGGATGTGAAAAATGACAGGGTATATAAGTTGATCGCAGCGCAAAGCGCCATGAGCAGTGATGCTCCCTCACGCAGACGTGACAGTCGCATAGGCAGGGTTCTGATCCTGGTGAGGCCGGACCCGGCCGGGACGGAGACCTTCAACGAGACACCGGCGATCAACGCGTGCGCGGCGCTGTCCGCTCCGGTGCAGGCTGCTTTCCGCTGCGCAATGTGTCAAGTGCTGCACTCGTCGCGCGCGGCAGCGTCCTGAGCGCATGATCGGTCAGGATCGCCGACAGCCAGATGCCGATGAGTGTCAGCCAGGCGGTGACGGCGAAAAGGGAAGCACCGGTTATGCCCGCGCCAACCGCGCAACCGCCGGCCAGCATGCCGCCGAAGCCCATAAGGGCGGCACCGGTCAGATACCGCGCCATGGACGGTCCGCTTTCGAACCCCTGCAGCAGCAATTGCCTCGTGAGAAGGGCTGCCAGAAACGAACCGAGGAAGACACCCGGTACAAGACCGGAATTGAAGCCAAGGCTTTCGAAAGGCGCGGCCAGGAACAGCATCAGCATGTCGGCCGAGGGGCCGGTGAAGGTCACACCGTCCACCTGCACCGGATCGAATGCCTGGCGGGTCATGGCGGTTGTGAACCAGAGTGCCAGCGGCACTGTCAGTCCCGCACCGACGGCCGCGATCGTCCTCCAGACGGAGCTGCGGCTGTGCACGGCGAAACCAAGGCCCGCGAACAGCCAGAGACAGCCGAACAGAAAGACGGCAGCTTCGCTCATGCCCAGGAATGTCGTGAGATCATTGCCGCCCATATCGACCGTCGTCCAAAGTCCGGACAGCCAGTCGCGCAAAGGTTTCAGGGCACCGTAGAGACTTGCCTGAGCAACGACGGCAAAGACAAGCCCCGACAGCAAGGCCCTCAGGTTGCCCGTTGCCGACAGGACCAGCAGCCGGCTTGCGCAGCCGCGTGCCATGACCATGCCAGTGCCGAACATCGCCCCGCCGATGAGCGCTCCGGACAGGCTCTGCGGGGATGCCAGCTGGCGGGTTTCGCCCGTATCCACCTCTCCCAGAAGCGCAAGGCACTGCGTCGCGATCAGGGCACTGGAAAACGCGAGCAGCCAGATGGGCAGCCGATCAGCAGGTCTGCGCCGGGAAAACTCCAGCGCGGCGGCCCGCAGGCAGAACCGGCTCTGCTGCGCGAGTGCGCCGAACAGGATACCGACCGTCAGCCCGCCAAGCACGAGCACCGTTGGTTCGGACAGTCTGTCAAGAAGTGCGGTCAGGTCCATCAGCGATCCGGTGCAGCGCGGTCAGCGCCGTCAGCAGTTCAAGGTCCCCCCAGTCTGACCCCGGCGTGCCGGCGCGCATTGACCGATCTCAAGGACACATCATGAAATGCGAAATTTTGAATATGATTGTGCGCTCTGGCAGCTGAACTGCCCAGGCCTGATCGCCGGCATTGTCATTCGGCAGGTGCAAAACCCGTGATGAGCTGTTTCAGGCCAAGGGCCGCTCCGGCGAAAATCGCCAGGAACGTTACCGGTGCGCTGTAGGCAAGCACCGAGAACGCGGAAATGCCCTGACCGACGCTGCAGCCGACGGCAAGGATCGCGCCCGGACCCATGATTGCCGCACCGGTGATCTGGCGCCTGAGTTCGCGGGGGTCCTCGCAGGCCTCCCAACGGAAATGTCCCTTGGCGAAGGACCCGAGGAACGCGCCAATGACGACACCGACGACAGACCCGACGCTGAAGGACAGGGTGTTGCCGGAGGCGGTCATGCCATAATAGATCGTGTCGCCGATGGGCGCGGCGAAAGTGTGCGTCTCGATCGGTTCGGACTCGAACCCGGTCATGGCCACCCAGTAGGTGCCGACCCAGCCCGAAACAATTGCAAGCCCGACGACACTTCCCCAGAAGATATGCCACGGTGATTTCCGGAAGGCGGCGCTCGACAGGGTAAGCGCAATGATCAGCCCACCGACCGCAACGCCTGTCACGATGGGCGCAATTCCGAGCGCAGCGTCGAAGAACTGGCTGATCCCTTGCGGCGTTTCAGCGCCGGTCTCGACCGGAAACAGCCACACGCGCGCATGGGCAAGGGGGCCGGACATGACAAAATAGGCGGACAGCCCCATGACGATCACCATGACAAACGCCCGCAGATCGCCGCCGCCAAGGCGGGCGAGCGCGCCATATCCGCAATTGCCGCAAAGGGCCATGCCATAGCCGAACATCAGCCCGCCGACGATCGAGCCGAACGGGTTCCAGACCCTGTCGAGATAGGCTGTGCTTGAACCTTCGAGGAGGCCGGAAGACATGGCCGCGTGCGACCCGATAATGGCGATGCCGATTGCAAGACCCCACATGCGCATGCGTCGGTCGTCCGCACCGTAAAGAACGTCTTCAATCGCTCCGAGCGTGCAGAACCGTCCGATGCGCGCAGCAAGACCCAGGGCTATCCCGCCCAAAAGGCCAATCAGCGCAACCGTGTTGGCTTCTCCAAGCGCCTCCAGCATGTCCGGCTCCTCCCCAGGGTCAGGACTCAGTAATTTGTTTGAATTGGCGCAGCGAACGGCAATGAGCTGCAAATCTTTGGAAACCGGACGGTTTCCTGCAGCTTTGCGCCTCTTATCCGACCAAATTCATCCCGACCAATTCATCCAAATGAATCAGTCCTGACCCAAACCGGACGCTCGAACAGCGCGCGGTTACTCCTCCCGGCAGAACAGGTCATAGACCACTTCCATGATTTGCTTGGGCCGGTCGTCTGTCAAGCTGTAGTAGATGGCCTTGCCGTCGCGGCGCGGGGTCACGAGGCCTTCCAGGCGGAGACGCGTCAGCTGCTGTGACACGGCCGCTTGCCGTGCTGACAGAAGATTTTCCAGTTCGGCCACGGATTTTTCGCCGGAGGCAAGATGACACAGGATCATCAACCGGCCTTCGTGGCTGATGGCTTTCAGGAAATTGGAGGCGCGCTGGGCGTTCTTCATCATCCTGTCCATGTCTTCCGCACACATGTCGGCGTCGAACACCGGCAGACGGGACGTGCCTTCGTTCGCACTCTCAGGCGTGCCTTGCGTATCAGCGCTCATGTCCGTTCAACCTGTCTGATCCAGTGGAATGTTTGCCTGGCTGAACATCATGCTGAGCAAGCTCCAAAAAAAATCCTCACCGGGGTACCCCTCGATTCGACCGACTTCGCTGCCATTGTGCACGAGAATGAACGTCGGTGTGAAGCGAACCTTACTTTCAAAGACCACATCGGGCGCGTCGTCATGTAAGTTATAGCGCCGCAGCGGAGCGGTTCTACCTTCCGCGGTCTTCGGATAGATATGCGCGATCTCTTTGTTCCACCTGGCACACCAGTGACACCCGTCTTCCTCCGCCATGAGCAAGAACGTGTCTGCATGCGCCCCGACCGGCGCGAGCGCGAGCATCAGAACGATCAGCGTCTTCAACAAAGTCAATTCGAAACCCCGATTGACGAGTGCACACACTTAATCATAATCTAATTTGTGAATATATCAAGCTGAGAAGCAGCTCATTCCATGTTCGAGATCACCTATTTCGGTGCGCTGGCCGCAGGGCTTCTGTCGTTCCTGTCGCCCTGCATCCTACCGATCGTCCCCTTCTACCTGAGCTACCTGGCGGGTGTCGGGGTCAACCGGGTGGAAGCGGAGACGACCGTTTCCAGTGCCGTAAAGCTGCGCGCCGTCCTGTCGGCCAGTTGTTTTGCGCTCGGGGTGATCACGGTCTTCATGGGGCTCGGGGCCACGGCCAGTGCGTTCGGCCAACTGGTACGCGAATATTTCGACGTGCTGCGCTGGATTGCGGCTGCGATCATCATCGTAATGGGTCTTCATTTCCTGGGCGTCGTCCGGATCGGCATCCTCTATCGGCAGCTGCGGGCCGAGACCGGACATGCGTCAGGCGCAAGCCTGCTTGGTGCCTATGTCGTGGGGCTTGCCTTCGCGTTCGGATGGACCCCGTGTGTCGGTCCGGTGCTCGCCGCAATCCTGTTCACCGCAGCGGGCCAGGAGACCGCGGGGCAGGGTGCGATGCTTTTGTTCGTCTACGGTCTCGGAATGACGCTGCCCTTCGTTTTTGCCGCGCTTTTCATCGGTCCCTTCATGTCCTGGATGGCCGGATTTCGAAAATATCTTGGCGTTGTCGAAAAGCTCATGGGGGTACTGCTGATCGTGTTCGGGGTTCTGATCGCGACGAATTCCATCAACGTCATCGCACAATGGATGCTGGAAACCGTCCCCTGGTTCAGCGCCATTGGCTAATAGAGGAGGAATGACAATGACACGTTTGCTTTGGGCGCTGTGCGCAGTCTTTTTCTCGATGCAGGCTTTCGCTGCCGAGATCGGCGATGACGGGCTTCACAAGGCGCCCTGGATGAGGGACACCTTCAAGGACTTGTCTGAAGACCTGGAAGAGGCAAACGCGGAAGGCAAGCGCCTGATGGTGATCGTCGAGCAGCGCGGGTGTATCTATTGCAAGCGGATGCACGAGGAAGTTTTTGTCATTCCGGAAATCTCAAAATACATCGAAGACAACTACTTCGTCGTCCAGATCAACATGTTCGGGGACGTCGAAGTCACCGATTTCGATGGCACGACCCTGCCGGAAAAGGACATGGTCAAGCGATGGGGCGCGCTGTTCACGCCCAACCTCTTTTTCTTCCCGACCGAAGTCGCGGCCGATGCCACTGCGCCGCAGGCGGCTGTCGCCAACATGCCAGGCGCTTTCGGGCGCTGGACCACGCTCAACCTGCTGACCTGGGTGGTCGAAGAAGGCTACCAAAGCGATGAACCCTTCCAGAAATACCATGCGCGCAAGTTCGAAAGCCAAAGCAAGTGACTATCCATATTGCAGCGCGACATTTTATTGCGTTTTTGCTGCGTATGCGAACAGATCGATAAATTCATTTAATTGAATTTGTTATTGCGTAAATACGAATATGTGCTGTATGGTCGCAGGAAAGGTCGCCGGGAATCGGCTGAGGGAGGACCTATGAAACACGCAATACTGGGCCTAACCGCAATGTTTGCCGCGTCGACGGCTTTTGCCGAGGCGGTCAAGCCGACCGATGTCGTCTTCACCGACGGCGCAGTCGACGTTTCGCTCTCCGGTGCGGCCGGCGATCCTGCTGCCGGAGCTGAAATCATGAACAAGGGTGCCGGCAATTGCATCGCCTGTCATCAGGTGTCCGCCCTGAGCCATCTGGCGTTCCACGGTGAGATCGGTCCACCGCTCGACGGCGTTGCCGATCGGTGGTCTGTCGCGGAGCTGCGCGGCATCGTCGCGAACGCGAAGGTGATGTTCGAGGGCAGCCTGATGCCATCCTTTTACAAGACCGAAGGCTTTGTTCGTCTCGGCGACGCCTATACAGGCGATGCCCATGGCGACGGCGACGTGCAGCCGCTGCTGACCGCTCAGCAGATCGAAGACGTTGTCGCCTTTCTCGTAACGCTCAAGGAAGAGTGAGCTTCCTGACATGGAGACCAACATGGAAATGACACGGCGAAAGCTACTTGCATTCGGCTCCGGCACATTCGCACTTGCCACCCTGTCGAGCCTGCCCGCATTTGCCACCCTGACCGACGACGCCATCGCTGAACTGACCGGCGGTGCGGACATGGGCGAGGGGGCGATCACCCTGACGGCACCTGAAATTGCTGAAAACGGAAACACCGTTCCGATCGCCTTCGATGCGCCGGGCGCAGCGGAAGTGACGCTGTTTGCCGATGGAAACCCGGTTCCAAACGTCGCGACGTTCAAATTCGGTCCGCTCAGTGCATCCCGCAGCGCCTCGACCCGCATTCGCCTTGCCACGACCCAGAACGTGGTGGCGATCGCGAAGATGGAGGACGGATCCTTCCAGATGGCCAAGGCCAACGTGAAAGTGACCATCGGCGGCCGCAGCCTTCTTGGGAACCTTTACCCTTGGTTTCACACCAGATGCCATGATTATTCTCCTAATGCCTTGCCGATCAGCCGCCGCAGCCGCCGATGGTCACTTTCACGTTGGCCCTGGCCATCTGGAAGGATCCGTCCTCCATCTTCGCGATCGCCACCACGTTCTGGGTCGTGGCAAGGCGGATCCGGGTCGAGGCGCTGCGGGATGCACTGAGC
>JBCBUA010000269.1:0-7485 GCA_039818365.1 Pseudomonadota bacterium | reverse complement strand
GGGGATGAAGAGGCCGCGGCGGCACTCAACGACCCGCAGCGCCTTTCCAGGGCGCTTGAAGTGATTGTTGCGACCGGAAAACCGCTGAGCGTCTGGCAAGCCTCCGCGCAGACGGATCCGTTTCTGTCCGCGGACGACAGCATCCGGATTGTTCTGGCACCGCCGCGCCCCTGGTTGCATGACCGGATCGAGCAGCGCGCCCGGCTCATGCTGAGCGAGGAGGGAATCGGCGAAGTCAGGATGCTGCTGGAGCAGGGATTGTCTCCGCAACTGCCTGCCATGCGGGCGATCGGCGTTGCCGAGATTCGCGATTTCCTGTCCGGAGAGACAGGTTATGAAGACACCGTCCACAGGCTTACTGTTGCGACGCGGCAATACGCCAAACGCCAGGAAACCTGGTTCCGCAACCAGATGCCGGACTGGCAACGAGTTGATCCATCGGACGGAATCAGAGCTGATGAGGTCGCGGCGCAGCTATAATTAAACTGAGTCAACTTAAAGGCGGTGCGCTGCAGCATGGGGTTTTAAGGTAACCTGTTGGTAATACGCATATATTTTTGCCATTTTTGACATTATACTTTTGTATGCCTTCGAGTTGGCACAATTCAGGGTTAGGCGTCCGGCATTCAATTCCGGAAGGTTCCTGGTCTCGGCAGGAAACCGCCTGACAAGATCTGATCTCAGAGGAGGACCACGGTGCAGACGATTATTCTCGAATGCGGCTCAGTGCGGCTTGTTCCCTTCTCCCCGTCCGATATTAATCTCGTCATAAACCTTCACTCCGACCTTTTTGGAAATCGTTATACGGAATTCTCAACAGGCTCCATTTCCGCCGATGCGGCCGAGCTTGTGCGTTCTGCCCTTCAGAACCAGGCCGAACTCGGGTTCGCCAAATGGAAAGCCGTTGCAGAAGATGGGCGGTTTCTCGGATGGGCTGGCTTCACGCCGGTCAGCGAAACCTCGGAAATCAGCCTGAATTACTGCCTTTCCAACGAAATTCTCGACAAGGACGGCACCTTGGCAACCCGCCTGTGTACCGCGTTGACCGGCTGGTTCTTCGAAAACACCTACTTCTCCCACCTGGTGGCGGTTGTTCGCACCGACAACAGGAGCATGCGCGACGTGGTGCGGGATGTTGGCTTCAATCATCGCGAAAGCAAGAAGATCGAAGGCATGCAAGCCGACGTCTTCCAGCTTTTCAGCCCGTCGATGCAATCCTACCTCATGAGCGCCTGACGGACACCGAACGCGTCGCGTCCTCGAAAGGGCTTGTTACGGCTGCAGGACCCTGTTCCCGCATGCGCTCTCTCACAATCCGGGACGCTTGCCTTGTCCGATATGATCCTTGAAACCGCACGTCTCCGGCTCGAACCCTTCGTGGCAGCCGATTTCCCGTTTTTGCTGGAGCATCACTCCGATCCGGAGGTGAACCGGTACCATTCGCCCGGTCCGCGGCCGATGACCTCCGACGAGGTGAACACCAGGCTGTTTGAATTCATCGAACGCAATGACGGTTCAGGGTTCGGCCGACGCAAGCTGAGCACGCATGACGGCGCGTATGTCGGGCGCGCCGGCATAGACTGGATGAACGATCCGGATGGGTTTGAACTCGCCTACAGCCTGCAACGCTCTGCCTGGGGCAAGGGATACGCCTCGGAGATTGCAGCGGCTTTGACCAGGTGGTTCTTTGAAGCGACCGACAACGCCTTTCTGATCGCTTATGCCCATGCAGAGCATCACGCGTCGCAACACGTGATGAAAAAAACCGGCTTTAAACACTGGTTCGACCGGGAGAAACACGACGTGCCTTGCTCTTTCTACCGGATCGAGCGGGGCGATTTGGCGCGCCTGGACTGAAACCGCACGGCTTGATCCGAACCTGTCTGCTTGAAAAAAAGAAACGCCCCGGCTTTTGGGCCGGGGCATCTTGATTTGACTTTATCTTTCAACGTCCTGAGGTGACGCTCAAACCGCCTGCAGGGCTCCGGGATTGCCGGTCTGCTGGCGCAGCGCCAGCTTGTTCATGGCCGAGACATAGGCGCGGGCCGAGGCGACCAGCGTGTCGGTGTCCGCGCCCTTGCCTGTGGCGATCCGGCCTTCGGCTTCCAGCCTGACCGAAACCTCTGCCTGTGCGTCCGTTCCTTCCGTGACCGCATGCACCTGGTAGAGGGACAGCGTTGCCTCGTGGGGTACGATCGCCTTGATCGCGTTGAAGGTGGCGTCCACGGGGCCGTCGCCGGTTGCTTCCTTGGTGATGTGCTGGCCGTTGACATCCATGGTCAGGATCGCCTTCTGCGGACCACCGGTGCCGGCAATCACGGTCAGCGCAATGACCTTGGTGCTTTCGCCCAGGATGTTGATTTCATCCTCGACCAGCGCTTCGATGTCCTCGTCATAGACGTGTTTCTTGCGGTCGGCGAGGTCCTTGAAGCGGCGGAAGGCGTCCTGCAAGGCGTTGTCGCCCAGTTCGAAGCCCAGTTCACGCAGCTTGTCGCGGAAGGCGTGGCGGCCCGAATGCTTGCCCATGACCAGGGAGGTGGCTTTCACCCCGACATCTTCCGGGCGCATGATCTCGTAGGTTTCGGCGTTTTTCAGCATGCCGTCCTGGTGAATGCCGCTCTCGTGCGCAAATGCGTTCTTGCCGACGATTGCCTTGTTGTACTGGACGGCGAAGCCCGATGCACCGGCGACCATTTTCGACGCGCGCACCATGAATTGCGGGTCGATCTGGGTAGTGTATTGCAGCACGTCGCCGCGTGTGCGGATCGCCATGACGATCTCTTCCAGGGCCGCATTGCCGGCACGCTCACCCAATCCGTTGATGGTGCATTCGATCTGGCGCGCACCGCCGGCAACACCGGCCAGCGAATTGGCAACCGCGAGCCCCAGATCATCGTGGCAGTGAACGGAGAAGACAGCCTGGTCGCTGTTGGGAACCCGCTCGCGGATCTCCACGAACATCGCCTTGTACTCCTCCGGCGTGGCGTAGCCGACCGTATCGGGCAGGTTGATCGTCGTTGCACCGCATTTGATCGCGGCTTCGACGCAGCGGCACAGGTAGTCGATCGGTGTGCGGGTGGCGTCCATGGCGGACCACTCGACGTCATCGATCAGGTTGCGGGACCGGGTCACCGTGTCGGTGATGATGTCCATCACCTCATCCTGCGACTTGTTCATCTGGAACTTGAGATGGATCGGCGAGGTGGAGACAAACGTGTGGATGCGGCCCTTGGCGGCGTGTTTGACGGCTTCGCCGCACCGGTCGATATCGGCGTGAATGGCGCGGGCGAGGCCCGCGATCACCGAGTTCTTCGACCGCTTGGCGATTTCGCTGACGGCCTCAAAGTCGCCATTGGAGGCGATTGGAAATCCGGCTTCGATGATATCCACGCCCATGTCGTCGAGGATCTCGGCGATCTGCAGCTTTTCCTCCAGCGTCATGGAGGCGCCGGGCGACTGCTCGCCATCGCGCAAGGTGGTATCGAAGATGCGGATATGGTCCGTCTCTCGGGTGGCAGTCATGTCGTTTCGTCCCTGGCTTGGATCGGCGGTTCTAGGGAACTCTGGCAGGTATGAACGCGGCGCGATCCGGAATTCGTAAGGTGGTGATTTTAAGTCTCTCCCCTAAGTGTCCGTTCCGCTCGTTCAAAACACGGATCAGCCGACGCTCAGGGGCATCTAAGAAGGAGGAGATCGCCAAGTAGAATGAGGCCGCCGCGCTCTTGCAGCGCGTCGTCGCTAGAACCGGTGATGTCGCGAGCCGCGATCATGGGTCTTAACAGGGCCTTCGGTCGTTACAGCGTTTCAGTCACCAGCCTGACGGAAAAGCGTGAGCAGGTGGTTAACGGGAATGTTCTTACGGCAGGTCGGGGATTGTTGCAACCGGGTTTTTGGGGAAATGGAAGAATACATGCGATGGTAATCCGGACCATGCGCAACAAATCCTCGCCGACTTGATCTTGCTGGGCCGAGGCAAATTCAAGGTAATGCAAGGCAGAACAAGACAGTTTCAAATTGTTGACGAGGTTGCAATTCTTGAATTATTTCGCAATAGATGCAGCTTGGAATTGAGCTTATTGGGAGTTGCAGTCCGAAAGGAAAACCGAATTGCCTACAAACAAAATCAAATACGTTGCGACCTGTTTCGTTTCGGTCGCGTTGCTCGCAACGGCAACACCCAGCTCCGCTGATGCCTGGAAAAGCAAATATAAGTGCAACCAGGTTTTCAGGGCTTTCGGGTCCGCAATTAACGCCTACGACAAACACCTTATGAAATATGCGGCCTTTGCAAAAGGCAGCGGTTTCTCCCTCACCGGAATGAAAGGATGTGGTTGGGCAAACGGGAAGAAAACGCAGGCTGAGGCAGACCGCATTGCCATGAAAATGTGCCGAGAGGACGCGAAGGATCCGGACAAGTGCCATATTGCGCTCCGGTACAAAGACTAGGGCACGGACCTGAAAATAAGGCCAAAAGGATTTGACCGGGCAGGAAGCCTGCTCCGCACACCCTTCCCAACGGGATCTCGCCAATTCGCAGGCCATCTCAGTCTCATCTATGGGTCCTGACCCCAGCCCGGGACGGTCTCCCGAAGGGGCTGTGCCAGCCTGCACGCTGGCGCGCCTGACCCCGGCTGATGCTCGCGGGTTGAGGATTTCAAAAGCTGACTCATTGATAAAATTTAATGAATTTCGTTAACCGTCAAATATTGAAATTCTTGCTAAGGTGCACTATGTGCACTATTAATGAGTGCAAGGAGGAAAATAATGAATTTACATACAGCACACTGCCTGCTTGTCCGCGATGGCCTGACCTACAATCGGTCACGTCTCAGCTGGCTCCCATCGAAGCTTTATCGCTCGTTCCGCGATGCCAACAAGTACCTGCGCGGATCGCGCTAAGGTTCTCAGGCCGATCTGTGCGTCTGGTCTGACCCGACGTCCAGCTCAAGAAAAAAGCCCGCCGGTTTGGCGGGCTTTTCTTTTTTTCATCGAACTGCGACTTTACCACGATCCATGGCTGACCGCTGTTCGGTGTCCGTACCTTATGCCTGAATGTCGACGGTTTCGCCGAGACCCGGCGCTGGCGCGGCCGGAGCGCCGGACGCCACGGACGCTTCGCTTTCAGGCGTTTCGGTCTGACCCGGTGCGGTCGGGTTTGACGTGTAAGCTTCCGATTTCAGTGCCTGTGTGCTGGCCGGTACTGCACCTGCTGGTCCAACATCCATGACCTTCTCCTTTTGTCCATTCCATACCATTGGATCGGAAGAAGGTGGCCGGGGAAGCTTAATGGGTGCTGAAGCTTTTCGCCCGCATTACAAGACGTGAACTTGAATTCAATTCAGGTGATCACCTGGCTTCGCAATCCGTTTCATTGCGAACCAGAGACGTGCTGAGGGGGGCTGCCGTTGCACGGACCCGTCGGAACCGGACCCAATGCGCTATTCATCGCACGGGTGGGTTCTTTCGATGCGGCAAGACTTGAGCATGAGGATGTGGTTGCCGCGCACACCTCCCCAGCCGTCGCCTGCAATCACGTGAACGCAGAGGCCGGGACGCGGTTCGATGTTCTTCAAGTCTTCAATTTCACATTCCACCGAGAGGGTTCCGGTTTCGGTGCTCAGATCGAAAACATGGAGGCCGGGCTGCTTCGGCAGGTCGCCTGACTTGGCGTGAAAGCAGAAGCCCTGTGCGTCGCGGTTCATGATCGTCTCGACATCGTTCCAGCTGTTGTACTCCTGCAAGCACGCGAAATCGGGCGCTATATCATCTGCAACACTAGGGACTGATGCCAGAAGGAACAGCGGCACAAACAAAAGAAAAAATCTCATCATACGACGTTCGAAAAATGGAGGGTGACGGTTTCCCCGAAAGGCGATTGAACGCTCCTGTTTCGAGTTTGCGCGAAGAACACCAGATCGCTCAACAGGGGCCGGCGTTTCAATTCCAAAACGGCAGAGTTGCAATCTCAACAGTGACGGCAACCGGCAGAGCATAGGGGACCTTTGGCGCCAGGCCAACTCCGCGCGTTCTTTTGCGCTTTGCCCTGCCGGACCCGATCGGCATCCATAGATGACTTTTCAGGCGCGAAGGTGCTGCGGTTTTGCCGTACCCTTTGTCTGCACAGGTCTGTTGCAGGACCGCCGCCGCATGTGCGGCGGCCTATGGACGGCAATGCCGGAAGGGGCAGGCGGGGCCAGAAACAGGGTCAGGCGTCCGCACCATACATGTCCCGCCGGCGCACCCAGGCCTGCGGGTAGGGCAGATCGTCTTCCTGGCGGCCCATCGGGGTCAGGTCCAGGATGTTGTAGGCCATGTTGAGAATGTCGAGACCCCGGCCATAGGTGGAATAGCTGTGGCCGATACGGCCGTCGGCGAGCTTCAGGAATGTGCTGACGCCGGGCAGTTCTTCGGAATGAACCGTGTCGTTGCCAGAGTAATTGTAGCCCTGTCCAGACGGGTCTTTCTTTTCCGGAAAGGTGACGCCGAAATCGACCCCAAAGCCGTTTCCTGCCGTCGACGCCCAGTCAAAGCTCCAACCCATGCGCGCCCGGTAGGCCTGAAGCGTTTCCAGCGGTGCATTCGAGACGGCGATCAGCCGTGTGCCGCGCGCGGCCAGATGCGTGTCTAGGCGGTCGTAATTGTCAGCCCAGAACGAACAGCTCGGGCAGCCTTCCTGCCAGGTCTCACCGAACATGAAATGATAGACGGCAAGCTGCGGGTGAGGTCCGAACAGGTCCGCGAGCGACTTCCGGCCGTCCTGCGTATCGAAGACATAGTCTTTCTCCACCAGAACCAGTGGCAGCTCCCGGCGTGCGGCAGAGAGGGCATCGCGTTCCTTGGTGAAAGTCTTCTCCCTTTCGAGCAGCGCCTTGCGGGCGACCAGCCAGTCTTCGCGGCTGACAATTTGCGGGCGTGTCATGTCGTTCTCCTTGGCATTGGACGTTATGCGATGGTGATTTCGGCAAGCCGTTTGAAACAGCCGTCCCAGCCGCCGCCGACGCCACGCCGGGCATCTTCGGTCTTGATCGCCTCGTGACGGAGCTTCACTTCGGTCGCCTTTCCGGCCTCGGTGAATGTGATTGCCACCTGGGACGTGTCGGTCGCCTCCCGCGTTCCATCGGCGAATTCCTGAACGTGCCGCCAGCTGAATTCGAGCCTCTTCGGCGCATCGATGGCGAGATACTCGCCCTCGAAATGGATCTGCTTTTCCTGTGTCTTCTCGATGACGAAGCACCATTTGCCGCCCACCTTGAGGTCGATGTCGACCGAGACGAGGCCGCCCGATTTCGGGACGAACCAGCTCTGCACTTCTTCGGGTTCGGTAAAGGCGCGGAACACGCGCGCAGGGGCTGCCCGGAACAGCCCTTCCACGATGACGGGTTCCTGGCCCGGTTCCGATTTGAGAAATTGCATATCGATCTCCTGAACGCTCATGTGCCGTTCTCCTCTCTGGCAAGGTGACGGGCGAGGGCGTCGAACCGGTCG
>JBCBUA010000268.1:0-7540 GCA_039818365.1 Pseudomonadota bacterium | reverse complement strand
CGGACGAAGCGGGTCTTGCCGCGACACGCCGTATGCTGGATCTCGTTCAAGGTCTTGATGAGGACGATTTCGTGCTGGCGCTGATCTCAGGCGGGGCGTCCGCATTGCTGACAGCGCCGGCAGGCGACATCACCCTTTCCGAAAAGCAACAGGTCAACCAGGCGCTGTTGAGTTCCGGCGCGCCGATCGGCCAGATGAACACCGTTCGCAAGCACCTGAGCGCGGTCAAGGGTGGCCAGCTTGCAGCCGTGGCCCATCCGGCGAAAATGCTGGCACTGCTCCTGTCGGACGTGCCCGGCGACGACCCTGCCGAGATCGGATCGGGGCCGACCGTCGGGGATGACAGTTCGTCCAAAGACGCCTCGGCGATCCTGGAGCGCTGGCAGATCGATGTCCCTGCCTCCGTCAGGACCGTTCTGTCCGAAGCTTCCGGCGTTTTGCCTTCGGGTCATAACAACCTGTCCGGGGTGACCAACACGATCTTCGCCGCGCCGTCCCAGTCGCTTGAGGCAGCGAAAGCGCTTGCCGAAGGCCTCGGATGCGACGTCGAAATCCTCGGTGACGCACTGGAAGGGGAAGCCAGAGACGTTGCACGTGCGCAGGCTGACCTGGCGCTCGAGCGGCAAAGGCAGCGCAAGGGCTCCGGCAGGCCCTTGCTGCTTCTGTCCGGCGGCGAGCTGACCGTCACGCGTAACGGCGATGGTGTCGGCGGTCCGAACGCGGAATATGCCCTGGCCCTTGCGCTTGCGCTGAACGGGGCCCCGGGTATTTACGCGATCGCCTGCGACACGGATGGCGTGGACGGTGCCGCCGAGGTCGCCGGCGCGGTCATCGGCCCGGAAACGTTGGCAAAAGCGGCGGCGATCGGGGTCTCTGCCCCGGACGCTCTTGCAAAAAATGATGCCCACACTTTCTTTGAAAAGACCGGCGACCAGGTCGTGACCGGACCAACGTTGACAAATGTGAACGATTTCCGTGCGATATGGATCGGGGAATGAGCTGATCTCCTGACAAGGCCGGTTCCTATGCCGGATTGCCAGGCGGATTTTCGACGGGGGGTGGAATGTCCGAGGTGACCATCACGCGTGCCGTGCGCATGCCGGACCCGTTTCGCATCGAACGGTTTCTGTCCAATCCGAAGCTGGGACCGCGTCTTCTGTTTTTTAGCGGCGGGTCCGCGCTGAACGGCGTTGCCCAATGCCTGAAGCGGTACACGCACAATTCGATACACCTGGTAACGCCGTTCGACTCCGGTGGCAGTTCGCAGGGGCTTCGCGTCGCCTTTGACATGCCGGCGATCGGCGACCTCAGAAGCCGTCTGATGGCGCTTGCGGACGAGACCGTGCTCGGTCACCCGGACGTCTTCAGGCTGTTCACACACCGTTTTGCAAAATCCGCGAACGGCGGCGATCTCAAGGGTGAGCTCGACAGCATGATCGACGGAACGCATCCATTGGTCGAAGCCATCGAGCAGCCGATGCGCACGCTCATCCAGAACCAGCTCGGCATGTTCCGCGCCGCCTGTCCGAAATCCTTCGACCTGCGCGGGGCAAGTATCGGCAATCTCATTCTGGCGGGGGGTTATCTCAACCAGAACCAGCAGCTCGAGCCGATCATCTTCCTCGTTTCCAAGCTCGTGGGCGTGCAGGGAACGGTGCGCGCGGTTACCGATGACAATCTGCATCTGGGCGCTGAACTGGCCAATGGCGATGCGGTTATCGGGCAGCACCTCCTGACCGGCAAGGAACACCCGGAACTGACCTCGCCGATCAGGGATCTTTTCCTCAATCGCGGTCTTGGCGGCAAGGCGCCGGTGGAAAGTGTCTTTCCGGAGCGCAATCGCACGCTGGTGCAATCCGCCGATCTGATCTGTTTCGCGCCCGGGAGTTTCTACACCAGCCTCATCGCCAACCTCCTGCCCGCAGGTGTCGGCAAGGCGGTCGCCTCACGCACCGTTCCGAAAATATATGTGCCGAGTCTTGGTCGGGACCCGGAAACGGCCAATCTCACCCTCGCCGACAAGGTTCATACGCTTCTAAGCTATCTTCACCGGGATGTGGGGCCGGATTGTCCGACACACAGGTTGCTCAATTTCGTGATTGTCGACAGCAGTGTGCCCGAAAGCGAAACAGACGAGGTCAGGGCTCGAGGCATTTCGGTTCTCAGGCTTGACCTTGTCAGCAAGACATCGGCACCCTTTTATGACCCTGCACCACTCTGCGAGGCACTGGCCTCGCTGGTGTGAGGCGATATCAACCTGGCAGGCAGGCTGCACGTGGTGTTCGTTGTGGTGCGGTTTTCAAGTTTATCTTGCATTGAGAGGTATCTCATCCAAGGGATGTCCTGTTCAAATCCTTCGGCCAGCGGCTGAAAAATCTAAGCTGCTGGAGATATTCATATTTCTGTCATTGTAAATTTCATCACTCGATGCTACCCCGCATATATAAAAATGGGGTGTGTTATGAAAATTTTCGTGCAACTGGTTGCAGCACTTGTAAGTGCGATCGCGTTTGTTGGACCTGCAAATGCGATAACAATGACGCCGGATGGAAACAACTTACTTACAGTAAAGTTTTCTGTTTCCGCGCAGTCAATCGAATACAATGAACTGTATTTCCATCTGGATTCATCCGTTTCGAGAGGGAGGTATACAGGCACTTCGTCGCTATACAACGGCAATAACTTGCTCGGTGTCCATGAAGCGCCGGACGGAATCTATACCAGGTTCGTCAGATCCGACAGTATCTTCGCCCATCAGCCATTTGCTGCCGTTGTTGTCGATTTCACAAGTATTGCGAACGGTACGATCAAAGGCGTCTATAGCTATCTGATGACGTCCGGTTCCCGGCCTGACACCTTTCTGAGTTTCGACGCTGCCGATTTCAGGGTGACAACGGGTGCGAACAACTCCGGGTTCCTGCGCGGCGTAATCGAGGACATCTCGGTTTCGAGGGCTCCGGTTTCCGTTGTTCCTTTGCCCGCGTCGCTTCCGTTGCTGGCCGGCGGTCTCCTGTTGGTCGGACTTGTGCAACGGCGCAGGCGCGGCAACTGACGGTTTTGGTTTCCATCAAAGCTGGCGGCCCCACAAGGGGCCGTTTTGCGTTTGTGGCCATGTCGCACGAACGAAGTTGTTGGCACGGGACGGCGCCAGACCTATGATCCGAAGGCGCGGGCCACCGGTGGACAAAGGGAAGGCATGCGAACATGGCTCATGACGGCAAGATCGACGGCATCGGAGGTGTCTTCTTCAAGAGCGCCGACCCGGAGCGGCAGGCCGCGTTCTACAAGAAGCATTTCGACATCAATATGGGGACATGGTTGCACCAGAACGCGGGTCCTTCGGTTGTCGCTGCCTTCAAGGAGGACACCTCCTATTTCGGCCCCGCGGAGAACCGGTTCATGATCAATCTCAGGGTGAATGACATCGACGCCCTGATGCAGAGCCTTCGCGCCGACGGCGTGACCGAACTCGGCTACGACGACGAGGAATATGGCCGCTTCTTCCGTTTTCTGGACCCGGAAGGCAATGCGGTCGAACTCTGGCAAAAACCGGAGGGCGAGCTTCCCGAGGAATAAGTCGGCGTCTTTCCGGACACGCGCAGCGGAAGCTGCGCACTGATCCGGAAACCATAATGTCGGCGTGAGCGGAGCGAACCCGAACATACCTGGATTGAAAGACGACGCGCCCCTGGCGCGCGCATATGTCTGGATTCCAGATCAGCGTTCGGCTCCGCTTCACTTGTCTGGAATGACGGCTCGGGGGAGTGTGTCTGCATGCTCTTTTGCCATCCCGGACTTGTCGTCCCGGTTTGCCGCGCAAGTGGCAAGACCGGGAGCCAGTACGCCGTGTGGCTGAAATCAGAACAAGGAGGAGCCAAAAGAGGGTACTGGTTCCCTGCCTTCCGCTGCGCTTCAGCAGGGATGACAAGTCTTTGTATGCGGGCTCACCGTATTGGACCCGTTGCGCGATAAAATGCTCATTCCATGGCTCGACCATGGCATCCATGCCGTTTGGCTTCCGTTTTGCGCATGTTTTCCTTGTGGCAGCGCCAGGGGGAATGTGTCCGTACGCTCTTTCGCCATCCCGGGCGTGAGCGG
This sequence comes from Pseudomonadota bacterium, assembly GCA_039818365.1. Lineage (GTDB taxonomy): Bacteria > Pseudomonadota > Alphaproteobacteria > Rhizobiales > Stappiaceae > Roseibium. The sequence continues at coordinate 3,442 of JBCBUA010000268.1, read as the reverse complement.
AGCGAACGCGAACATACCTGGATTGAAAGATGACGCGCCCCTGGCGCGCGCATATGTCTGGATTCCAGATCGGCGTTCGGCTCCGCCTCTCTTGTCTGGAATGACGGCGTGGGGGAGTGTGTCTGTTCTCACCTTCGTCATCCCGGACGTGAGCGGAGCGGAGATCCGGGATTCACTCGGTTCCAGGGGCTGTTTAGGGTATGCTCGCGGCTGTCTCCCAAACCAAGCAGGTGTCGGTCGATCTTGCAACACCGTGGATTGAATCCCGGATCTAGTCCGGAATGACGTTGTGAGAATCGATGCTCATCCGGAACCCGTGCGCCTAGCCTTCCTCCTCATGAGGAAGTCGTAAAAAATGACTTCTCGTGCGCCGGAAGACCTGCGCACCCGTGACCACGGGCGGCTGGCAATGGTTTCTCCGAAACCTTGAAGCGCAGTGTTTTGCTTTAACACCAAGGTGTTCCCGCATTGCGCAATAAAACTTTTTCGTTTCCGAAACCGATTTTGTTGACTTCCGAAACCGGTTTTGGAACACTTTCCGTCAATAAATCGCGCCATTTGCAATTGGCAGCGGAAAAGTCTGGGGCCGGTGCCCCGTGGGAGGAATGATGTCGCGACTCCGTGGTTCCGTAACCATTGACGACGTGGCTCGCCATGTCGGCGTTGCCAAGGGAACCGTCTCGCGCGTCCTTAATAATTACACCGACATTTCCGAAGACACCCGCAAACGCATCCTGAAGGCTGTCCAGGACCTTGGCTATCAGCCCTCGGCGACGGCGCGGAACCTGAAGCGCGGGCGTCAGGACACGCTCGGGATCATCATTCCCGTCGGTCACGGCAACGGTGCGGACCCGTTCCTAGCGGAATTCATCGACGGCATCGCCCGCGCGCTTGATGAACTGGGGCTCGATCTTCTGGTGACCACGGCGCATTCGCGCGATCACGTCATCGCGACGCTCAAGCGCCTGATCGCCCGGCGCAAGGTCGACGGCTTCATCGTCACGCGGACGGAGGTCGAGGACCCGCGCATTGCGTATCTTCAGGAACAGAATTTTCCGTTTGTGGCCCATGGGCGCACGCGCGATCCGTCCGGCTATGCCTGGTTCGACATCGACAATGAAGAGACCTTTGCAGCCGGAGCGCGCCATCTCTACAGCCTTGGTCACGAGCGTATCGGGTTCATCGGCGGGCCGCTGGAGCTGAACTTCGCGCGGCAGCGGCTGGAAGGCTACCGGCAGGGCCTCGAAGCGCTCGGGGTTGCCCACGACGCCGAACTGGAAACCCTGCAGCCAATCGGCGAGAAGGGCGGCATTGCGGGTGCCAGAGCCCTGCTGTCGGCAAAGGCCCCGCCAACCGCCATTCTGTGCGCAACGGATGCGCTGGCGATCGGGGCCGTGCAGTTCTGCAGAACCATGGGACTGAAGCCGGGCGCCGATGTCACGGTGATCGGATATGACGGTCTGCCGGCGGGCGAATATGTGGACCCGCCGCTGACGACCTTCACACAGAGCGCGCAGGAAGCGGGCGGCCGCGTTGCCCGCATGCTGATCGACGTTCTCGACGGCAAGCCACCGCACGAGTTGCAGGCGCTGGCCAAGGCAAAACTCATCCGGCGCGCCTCGGACGGTGCGCCGACCATGACGTCGGAGGCGCTGGCAGGCGTGCTCCGTGACCGGCTGAACGAACAGCCACTTTCCGGCAGTAAGGGAGAATAAAATGCTTGGGAGGAGTAAATTCCTGGCCTCGACCATTGCGGGTGTACTCGCACTCGGTCTGACCACGGCACAGGCGGACACGCTGCGTTTCTGGACAACGGAAGAACAGCCTGAGCGTCTGGCCAAACAGGAAGAGATGGCGGCCGCCTTCAAGGACAAGACCGGCATCGAGGTGGAAGTCATTCCGGTGTCCGAATCGGATCTCGGCACACGCGCAACAGCCGCATTTGCTGCCGGCGATCTGCCGGACGTGATCTATCACACGCTTCAATACGCGCTGCCCTGGGCCGAAGCCGGTATCCTGGATACGGAAGCGGCAACAGAAGTGGTCGACAATCTCGGCAAGGACACGTTTGCTCCCGGTGCAGTCGCAATGGCGGCCGTTGACGGTGGCGTCGCGTCCGTTCCAGTCGATGGCTGGACGCAGATGGTCGTTTACCGGAAGGACCTGTTCGACGAGAACGGCCTCGCCGCACCGGACAGCTACGAAAACATTCTTGCCGCAGTTGAAAAGCTTCACAATCCGCCGGAAATGTTCGCCTTCGTTGCGGCAACGAAGATCGACGAAAACTTCATGAGCCAGGTTCTGGAGCATGTGCTTCTGGCCAATGGCGTGACGCCGGTCGACGGCGAGGGCTTCAAGGCGCTCGATGAAAAGAAAACCATCGAGGCCCTGGAGTTCTACAAGGCGATTGCCAAGGCATCGCCTCCGGGCGATCTCTTCTGGAAGCAGTCCCGCGAGCTTTATTTTGCCGGCAAGGCGGCAATGATCATCTGGTCGCCGTTCATCCTGGACGAGCTTGCCGGCCTGCGTGACAGCGCCCCGCCAACGCTCACCGACGATCCGACTTCCAAGGAACTTGCGTCCAAGACCGGGATCGTGACCACCTTGAGCGGTCCGTCCAACCCGGATGGCGCTGCCTGGGGTGACGTGCGTTACTTCGGCATCACCAATGACGCCGACACGGAATCGGCCATGCAGTTCGTCGAGTTCTCCATGGATGACGGTTACATGTCGACCTTGTCCATTGCACCTGAAGGCAAGTTCCCGATCCGCCGCGGCAACGCCGACAACCCGACTGCTTTCGTTGATGGCTGGTCGAAACTTCCGGTCGGTGTCGACCGCAAGGCACCGCTGACCGATCTCTATGACGCGGACACGATCAACACGATTGTCTCCGGTCTCGACACCGCTGCCCGCTGGGGCGTTACGGAAGGTCAGCTGTCGCTGGCGTCGAAGATCATCAACAGCCAGGTGATCAACCGCCTGGTGCGTGAATATATCGACGACGAGCGCGATGCGGCGGCAACGGTCGCAAAACTCAACGAAGAACTGGCCAAGGTTCAGTAAAACCTGATGCACGTGGTTCCATCGGCTGGCCGATGGAACCCACCCTTCCACAACATCCGGACCGGACGCAGAACCAAGCGCCCGGTCCCCGCAAACCGCTTCTTCCCGCACGTTCCGCGGGAGGATAGGGACCGCTTGTCCTTTCGCACCTCGATCGAGACGCTGCCGAAGGGCCGAAACACAGAGCTGGAACCATGAGCGCACAGAACCAAAATTCGGAGTCCCTCGGGCCGCCCAAAGGGGTCGGGCCGATGCAGCGCCGCGAGATGTGGCTAGCCTATCTCATGCTCGCGCCGACTTTCGCAATCATCCTGATGATCGTCGCCGGGCCGCTCCTGGCCAACTTCTGGATCAGTGTGAAACCGGTGCAACTTGC
>JBCBUA010000267.1:0-7543 GCA_039818365.1 Pseudomonadota bacterium | reverse complement strand
GGCAAGAATGTCGGCATCGGTGTTGCCGAGACGCTTACTCCGCAAGATCTGGTTGACCGCAAACAGGAACTGAGGACAGCTATTCTCGACCAGAAGCAGAAGAGCAATACCGATCATCTGATTTTCGCCATCGTCGACGCTCGCGACCAGAAGTCTTACCTTCTGTGGGGCGATGATATCGACAAGGAGATTGCCATCTCGGCATTCGGCGAAGACGCCAAGGACGACATGCTTGAGGTCGACAATGTCGTCTCCCGCAAGAACCAGATAGCGCCCGCCATCCAGAGTGCGGTGACGAAGGCAGCCACGAACTGACCACTGATGGCTGTCCAGCAGCAAAACACGCCCGCGCCCGGTAAAACCGGCGCGGGCTCAAGCTTATGCCGGAAGACGACAGGTGGGCCCAGTTGGGGTCAGCGCATTCGCGGAGTTTTGCAGTAGTATGAAAGGTAGCCGGAACAGGGCCTGCTCGCAATCGGCCGGGTTAGGCGCAATACGCTCCCATCAGAAGATGTCTGGCTCGGCAACCGGCTTGCCAAAATCGGTGCGCAGAAAATCGAAGTCGCAGCCCTTGTCGGCCTGTTCCACGTGCTTGGAAAACATATGCCCGTAACCGCGTTCATAGCGGGGTTCGGGCGCTGACCACCTGGCTTTGCGCGCTGCCAGAACGTCGTCGGTCAGGTCAACGCGTAGCGTTCTGTTCGGCACATCCAGTTCGATGATGTCCCCGGTTTCGATCAGGGCCAATGGGCCGCCAATGAAGGCTTCCGGTGCAACGTGAAGGATGCAGGCTCCGTAGGAGGTTCCGGACATCCTCGCATCCGAAAGCCGCACCATGTCGCGGTGCCCGTCTTTCAGGAGTGCCTGCGGCATCGGGATCATACCCCATTCAGGCATTCCCGGGCCGCCTTGCGGTCCAGCGTTCCGCAGGACCAGAACATGGTCCGGAGACATCGGATAATCCGGATCGTTGATGATCTCTTTCAACTCCGGATAGCTGTTGGCGACGATCGCAGGGCCCTTGTGCCGGTGAAACCTGGGATCGCAGGCCGCGGGCTTGATTACCGCGCCGTCGGGAGCGAGATTGCCGCGCAGCACGGCGAGCGAGCCTTGATGATAGACCGGATTGTCGAGCGGCCGGATGACGTCGGGATTGTAGTTTTCGGCAGGCGCAATGTTTTCACCCAGCGTTTTACCGTTCACGGTCATTGCCGAAAGGTCCAGTTTGCCGCCCAGTTCCTTCATCAGCGCGGGCAAGCCACCGGCGTAGAAGAAATCTTCCATGAGATATTCGGAACCGGAGGGCCGGATATTGGCCAGCACCGGAACCTCGTGGCCGATCCGGTCCAGGTCGTCAAGGCTCCAGTCCACGCCTGCGCGCCGGGCCATGGCGATCAGGTGAATGATGGCATTCGTGGAGCAGCCGGTCGCCATTGCAACCGCAGTCGCGTTGGCTGTAGAAACGTCCGTCACGATTTTGCCGGGGGTCAGATCCTCCCAGACCATATCGACAGCGCGGCGTCCGCAGGCAGCCGCCATGCGCTTGTGCGCGGCATCCGGTGCCGGGATGGAGGACGCTCCTGGAAGGGTCAGCCCGAACGCCTCGGCGATCGACATCATTGTCGACGCCGTGCCCATCGTCATGCAGGTGCCGTAGCTACGGGCAATGCCGCCCTGAACGCCCATCCATTCTTCCTTGCCGATGGTGCCTGCACGCCTCTCGTCCCAGTATTTCCAGACATCCGTACCCGAGCCCAGCTTTCGGCCTGCATAGTTTCCGCGGAGCATCGCTCCGGCAGGCATGAACAGGAACGGAAGCCCCATGCTGAGCGCTCCCATGATCAGGGCCGGCGTGGACTTGTCGCAACCGCCCATGAGCACCACCCCGTCAATTGGGTGCGACCGAAGCGTCTCCTCCACTTCCATCGCGCCCATGTTGCGGTAAAGCATCGATGTCGGCTTCAGGAACTGCTCGGAAAAGGAATGCACGGGCATTTCGACCGGCATGCCCCCTGCCTGGTAAACGCCCTTTTTGACGAAGTCGGCCCGATCGCGAAGGTGGTGATGACACGGCGAAAGATCCGACCAGGTGTTGATGATCGCGATCACCGGCTTGCCTTGCCAGTCCGCGTGGTCGAGACCCATCTGCATTGCGCGGGACCGGTGCCCCATTGACCGCAAGTCATCCGGGGCGAACCAACGGGCCGAGCGAAGGTCTTCAGGGCGTTTGGTCATGGAGTACACTCTCTTTCAGGGCGATGGCCGGACGATGCAGCACACGTCGGAGCAACACCGCGATATGGGTGCGCAACACCACGACTACCCGAACCGTTGTTCCATCGCGCGGCGGATCCTGATCGCGTCGGTCGTCTGGTCAATGTCGACATCCTCCCAGGTGACCACCTGCCCGGCGGCAATGCCGGTCTTCAGCTTCACCCCATGGGCAAGGCCGATCGGCAGTGCGCCGAACCCCAGGGAGGTTCTGGCCGGGAGCAGTTTGCCCCAGACGGTTGAGCCGCCCTCCCCGTCCAGTATCTCGCCGGCGGCAAGGTTGCGCTTGGCGGTCGCCGCCACATCGCCCTCGAAGGCCAGGGTCGAGCCGGTCGGCTTGCCGAGCAGCGCTGCGGACAGGATAGAAACGTTCAATTCCAGCCCGATCAGGTGGAAAGGCTTGTACATCGCGGAGTAGCGTCCGGTGGCATCCGTGTTCATTCCATATTGCCGGAAGCAGGCCGCCGCGTAAGGGTTCGGTGCCTCGATGACCACATAAACGCCCCAGCGCAGATCGCGGCAGACCGGACGGCCGTCCCGCTCCAGCGAAGAGACGACTTCCACCATGCCCTTGCCGGCAAGTTGACCGCCCTCCGCCGCGGGACGCAGAACATGCGCGAGATCGTCCATTCCGGCAGGCGGAAATAGGAGCCCGTCTGCGGGCGGGGTCAGGCCCGTCGCATTCGCAATCGCAGCCATTTCCAGCGCGGATTTCGTGCCATCGAGGAAACTGTTGAACATCTGCGCGTTCATTCCCGCCTCGGCCGCCTGTTCTGCGGTCAGACCATAGTGATCCCAGACAGTGTCCGGCGTGGAGGCATGGTACTGGGGCAAATACTTCGTGCCCTTGCCAGCCGCCACGACATTGAACCCGCAGGAGCGGGCCCATTCCACCATCTCGCAGGTCAGCGCCGGCTGGTCGCCATAGGCCATGGAATAGACCACGCCCGCCGCGCGCGCTTCTTCCGCCAGAAGTGGCCCGGCCAGCACATCGGCTTCGACATTGACCATGACGATGTGCCGGCCCTGCCGGATTGCCTCGCGGGCGTGAATGAGGCCGGCAACCGGATTGCCCGTCGCCTCGACGACAACGTCCACATCGCCCCGCGCCATCATTGCCATGGCATCATCGGTAAAGGCGATTTTATCGATCAGTTCATCGGGCCAACCCACCTCGGTGCAGGCCATGCGCGCATTGTCGGGACGCAGATCCGCGATGGCTGAGACCTCGAGACCAGGCGTGGTCGGGACCTGGCTCAGAAACATCGACCCGAACTTGCCGGCTCCGATCAAAGCAACCCGAACGGGTTCTCGCTCAGCCGCCCGTGCCAGCAGCTCCTGATAGACGAACATGCACCTCCCCTTTTCAGCCTGTGGCCCTGCAAATCCAACCCGGTCTGAGCGATCAGAATTCAAAGATTGTGAAACCGTTGTCAACTCGGCGTCGGCGGAGACTGACTGCCACACGCCGCGAAGCAGGCTGCGGTTGAACGAACATTCTTCCGGTCTGCTGCAAGTCTGCACTTCCCTTGGCGTGTGTGAACTGCCACGGTGCGCCGATGAGCAGACTGTTTGAAGAACTGGACTACGCCCCGACGCCAATCGGTGCGATCTCCCTGCGGCGAAGACATATTCTGTCTCTCAAGACAGATGTCTTTGAAATCCTGCTCGGTGAAGAGCACCTGATGTCGAGCCTGTTCACCGCATCTGAAATCGCGTTGGCTGAAAAAGGCCTCGCTGCACTGGAAGGCGATGGGCTTGACGTGCTGGTGGGCGGCCTTGGTCTCGGCTACACCGCAAAGGCCGCCCTGGCGGAAAACCGCGTGCGCACGCTTGATGTGATCGATCTTCTGGAGCCCGTGATCCGCTGGCACCGGGAGGGACTGGTCCCGATGAAGACCGAGCTTGCCGACGATCCGCGCTGCCGGTTTGTTCAGGGAGACTTCTTTGCCCTGGCAGCCTCGCAGGATGGTTTCGATGAAGAGCGCCCCGGACGCCGATATGACGCCCTCCTGATCGACATCGACCACACGCCGGAGCGGCTTCTGCACGGTGGATCGAAGGGGTTTTACACCGCCGAAGGGTTCACGTCCGTGCAACGCTTCCTGAAACCCGGCGGGGTCATGGGGCTCTGGTCGGACGAGGCGCCGGACGATGCCATCACGGCGCTGCTGGCAAGTGCCTTTGACGACGCCTGGTCGGAACCTGTTGTGTTTGAAAATCCGCTGCAGGACGGGCGCGAAGTCATCCAGGCCGTCTATCTCGGTCGCAAGACCTGACCGTCACGGAACGGCGAACGTCAGAAGCAGATTGTTGGCCGGCATCGCGTCGGCTGCCAAGGGCGAAAACCCGGCCGCAACAGCAACTTCAGACACCGCCTCGACGGATTTGTAGCCGATTGCCGGATCCCGGGCGCGCAGCGAGGCATCAAATGAACGATCCCCATCAGAGGCGTAAGACAATCCGCGCATAAACGGACCGTAAACGATCGCGCGGCCGCCATTGCTCAAAACCGTTCGTGCCTCTTCGAAAAACCGGACAACAGACGGCTCCGGGACAAGATGAAAAAGATTGATGGTCAGAACGGCCTGCGCGAATCCTTGCGCCGCCGGCCACGCCTCCGCGATGTCGAGCGCAAGGGGCTCTGCCAGATTCTTCAGACCGCTTTCCCGCCGCCATGCGGCTATGCTTTCACGCTGGCCGGGATCTACGTCTGACGGAACCCAGTCGAGCGCCGGAAACGCTTCCGCGAATGCTGCCGCATGCTGGCCCGTGCCGCTCGCCACTTCCAGAACCCGTCCCTTATCGGGCAACCGGTGGCGGAGCGCCCCGATCAGGGGCCCGGCGTTGCGCAGGGCCGCCGGTGCGGTTCGCCGTCCGTCTGCAGCTTCGTTCGCCTGTTGAATGATGTGTCTTGTCATGCGGCGACGATGCCAGTTGAAGTGAGCGGCGTCCAGCCTTGAAGGTGCATCACCGCAAGTCAGCGAACCGCCCTGTTCATCCCCCCGTCCGAAAGAAGGCTCTGGCCGTTGATGTAGCGCGCCCCTTCGGATGCCAGGAACACGCAGGCCTGACCGATTTCAGAAAATGTGGCAGGCCGCTGTGCCGGAATAGACGTGCGTGCGTGTTCCGACAGGTTTACGTTTTCACAAAAGCCCGGCATCAGATTGTTCATGTTGATGTTGTGGCGCGCATACCGATCGCCATAGAGTTTTGCAAAACTGTGCAATGCGCCGCGCAACATGCTCATGGGATAAGGCGCTCGCGGTTCGACCGCGTTCATGGAGGAGATGTTCACGAAAGACCCTCCGCCCTGTTTGATCATGATAGGTGTGACCAGCCGCGCCAGCTTCACGACATTCAGCACATACATGTCCAGGCTTTCGTGCCAGAGCTCATCGGAGAGTTCCAGCAAGGGGCCGTCGAACTCCGGATCGAAGCCGACGGTTTTGATCGCTTCCGGCACACTGCCGCCATGCCCCATGTTGCTGACGACAGCATCGATGCGGCCGTATGTGGCCATCGTCTCTTCCACCATCGCCTCAAGATCGCTCACATTGAGCACCGATCCGCTGCGGCCAAGACCGCCAAGTTCAATTGCAAGGTCTCTGGAACGGTTCGACGGTGACATGAGCGAAACCACATAGCCTGCTTTTGCCATTTCGATCGCGCACCCTTTCCCGATTCCCTGCCCCGCACCCGTCATGATTGCAACTTTGGATGTCGACATGTCTGCACTCCTGAAAGGGACAGCAGAACGACAATGGATCTGCTGACATGGATATGAGGTTTCTGGACAGAGAGACGAAAATATGTCTATGAATCCGAATGATAAAGCGAGTTTTCCAAACATACCTGTGAGAAAACCTGACACTAATGAAGCACCACGTCCGGCATTTGCGCGCACTGCAGGCATTCGACGTCGCCGCGACCCTTTCAAGTCTCAGCAAGGCGGCTGCGGAACTGGGCGTCACCCATGGCGCTATCAGCCGACAGGTCAAACAGCTTGAAGATCACCTGGGTGTCCAACTGCTGCATCGCAGGCCCAACGGCGTCGAAAAGACCGAGCAGGGAGAACGTCTGCATCAGGCAACAAGGCAGGCATTTGCGGCTTTGCGCGCCGGGGTTCGCGATGTCAGCCGCATCGAAGACAATCAGTCGATCACAATCTCGCTGTCGCCCTCGCTGGCAACAAAATGGCTCGTGCCCAGACTTGCTGCGTTCCGGAAGCTCCACCCAAGTTTGTCGGTCTTCCTTGATACCAATGATGAGATCGTTGATCTGCACGCCAGCCAGATCGATGTCGCCTTGCGATACGGCACACCGGGCTGGGGAGATCTTCATTGTGAGCTTCTCACCAGGGAAGAGCTGGTTGTTGTTGCCGCACCGACGCTCGTCGCCGGCCGCCAGCTGCCGTTGCCCCCTGAGGCTATTTCAGCGCTGCCGCTTTTGAATGACGAATTCAATTCCGGCTGGGACCGGTGGGCCATCGGCCAGGGGTTCGACACGGCTGACCTGGCGGCCCCGGTGGTCAGATTTGCCGATTCCGCAGTGCTTATCGCAGCCGCTTGTGATGGCCAAGGCGTTGCCCTCGCACGTCGGCGGCTAGTGGAAGATGATCTGGAAGCAGGCAGGCTTGTCCGCCTGGACAATTCAGCCACCAAGTTGGACCGGGCACTCTATTTTGTCTGCAGGTCGGCGGACCGGGATCGCCTGCCTATTCGCAGGTTCAGAAACTGGCTGCAGTCTTTGGGTTTGAAACCCCCGGATCAATTGCATAAAGAGGAGTAACGGAACGCGTGGGACGCGCGCGGCAAACCAAATCTGCGCGCGGTATTCGCACAGCCATCACATTTTTTCAGGCACCTCGCTGGCACCTCTCCACTGTTTGAGCAAGTGTGCTGCTGCCAGGCCAACCCACCAAAAGAACCTGAAAAAGGCGGGTTTCAGGCCGCGGAATGCTCGTGGCAAAGCTGGTCGGCCTGGGCGTCCGAAAGGTCGACCTGCAGCAACGCGCAATGGAGGCCGGACCCCGCTTTTCTGTGATACTTGCATGTCCTGCAAAGTCCGAAGGACCGGAAACCGCGCGCCTCTAACTGAAGCCTGATCAGTTCGGAAAGCGTTTTTTCAAGCGCTTTGCCGCTCTTGGTGTCGAGCCTTTGAAGAGCATCGTCGAGCGCGTCTACCCGGCCGGCAACGTCAAGTCCCGTCCGGGTCACATCGTAGCTGATCGAGCGTTTGTCTCCTTCCGCCGACGCGCGTTCAAGAAATC
>JBCBUA010000266.1:0-7577 GCA_039818365.1 Pseudomonadota bacterium | reverse complement strand
TCGCGCGTCTTCTTGAGAACAGACCAAAGGTCCTGATCCTCGATGAACCGACACGGGGGGTTGATGTCGGCGCCAAGTCCGAGATCTACAAGATGCTCCGGCACCTGGCCGACGAAGGTATGGCAATCCTCGCGATCTCATCGGAACTGATAGAAATCGTCGGGCTTTGCGACAGGGTCTTCGTCATGCGGGACGGGGAACTGGCTGCCGAATTGATGTCCCAGGAGATTTCGGAGGAGGCGATCATGAGCGTCGCAGCCGCCGAGACCTCCAGCCACCACGGAGTAGCTTCCAATGGATGATGTATTGCGCATGACGCGCGCGCAGCCGGTGCATCTGGTTGTGCTGGCTCTTATCGGTCTTGTCGTGCTCGTCGGGATGTACAGTTCGGACCGGTTTGCCACGCCGCTCAATTTCGCCAATGTCCAGGACCAGATGGTTGCCCTGGCACTTGTCGCCCTCGCGCAGACCATCGTCATTCTGTCCGGCGGGATCGATCTGTCCTACGCAGGGGCACTCGGCCTCCTGACCGTCGTTTTCGCCTCGATCGCGGGGGAAGATCCCGCCAGCTTTGCGGCGGCCATCGCCGTTGTTCTCAGCCTCGGTGTCTTCATCGGTGCGGTCAATGGCGGCATTGTCACCTTCGTCGGTATCCATCCGCTGATCGTGACCCTGGGAACCTCGACCATCCTGTCAGGCCTTGCGCTGCTGATCACGCGCCAGCCGACAGGGTCGGTTCCCCTGTTCTTCGAGGATTTGGTTTACGGCCGGATCGGCATGATCCCCTATGGCACCATCTTCACGCTGGTGCTTTACCTTCTGGCCGGGTTCCTGCTCTGGAAAACGCGGCTCGGCCTCAGGATCTATGCCATTGGCGACAATGAACAGGCAGCATCGATCTCAGGTGTTCCGGTCAAGTCGACAAAGCTGATTGTCTATGCGCTGTCGGGATTTCTGGCCGCGGTCACGGCCATCTATATCTGCGGCCGTTTCGGTGTCGGGGATCCGAGAGCCGGCGTTGGTTTCGACCTGAAATCCATCACGCCGGTCATTGTCGGCGGGACGCTGCTGGCCGGTGGCCGCGGCGGCGTGCTGGGAACCCTGCTCGCCGTGATTGTCCTGGCGCTGCTCGCCAATGTCCTGAATTTCATGAACGTTTCCAGCTTCTACCAGTGGATCGCGGAAGGACTGATCATCATTGCCGCCGTCTCCATCTTCGTCGGGAGAAAGAGCAAATGAGCATGACGGCGCTTTTTGGAAAAAACAGCGGCACGGTCCGGGCGCAACAGAACCGGGAACTGTTTCTGCTTGTCGGGTTTCTTGTTGTCATCTGGGCAGTCACGACGGCGCTGTCGCCCAGGTTCCTGAGCCCGGCGAACCTGAGCGACATCCTGCTTCAGGCCGCGCCGCTCGGTTTTGTCGTGATCGGACAGATGATCGTCATCATCGTGCGCGGGCTGGATCTGTCGGTTGCCTCCATCATGGCCACCGTGGCGGTTCTTTCCATCGGATTGAATGACAACACCGTTGTGATTTTTGCGGTCGGTATCCTACTCGGTGCGCTTATCGGCGGCATCAACGGCTATCTTGTCGCCTATCGCGGCGTGACGCCCTTCCTGGCGACGCTTGCCACAATGATTGTGCTGCAGGGTATCCGGTTTGCCTATACGGGCGGCGCGCCGGGCGGCACCTTGCCCGAAACCTTCCGGTGGCTTGCCACAGGTGACCTCTTCGGGATCCCCGTCGCGCTGATCCTGCTGGGACTGGTTGCCTTTGCCGCGCACTGGCTGCTCGAATACACGGTTTACGGGCGCCGCCTGAAACTCTACGGCGACAATCCCGATGCGGCCTACATGACGGGAGCCCCGACCCGGCTGCTGGTGGTCAGCGCCTTCATGATCTCCGGCGTCCTTGCCGGGCTGGCCGGTCTGGTCCTGGTCGGATATGTCGGGATTGTCGACAACTGGACCGGACGCGGCTACGAGCTCGACAGCATCGCGGCTGCGGTGATCGGCGGGGCGGCGCTCAGTGGCGGCAAGGGAAGCGTCCCGGGCGTGCTCCTGGCAACGCTCGTGCTCGTCTCGCTGTTCAACATCGTTGTTATCCTCGGCCTGTCGATCGAGTTGCAACTCGTGATCAAGGGAAGTTTGATCTTGCTGGCGGCGGCTGTTTACATGCGGCGGTCACGACGTTGAAACGAGGTTGAGGGCGCGACCGTGCCAACCGGCGAAACTCCAAGATCCAACCTCATCCGCATTGCCCGGATCCTGGGCTGTTTTGATCACCGGAACAGCCCGCGGCCAACCCACGAGATCCTGAGCGAAGTCGGAATGGGCCGCTCGACCGGGTTCGGGCTTCTGCGGGCACTGACACTCCGGGGCTGGCTGGAGAAGGTCGATCACGGGTTGCTGAGGCTCGGGCCAAGAGCCGGAGGGCTTGCCTTCGTGCCGCTCGAGGCCGTCGATACCACGCGGCCGGGAAGCACTGCTGCGCTGCCGCTCGACAGATCGTCGGCCGATCCCCATCACGCCATCACTGAATGGGATACCCGCCTGTTCGAAACGGTTTCCACGGATGCCTACAAAAGGCCCGCTCCGTTCCGCATCGGTTTTGCGAACGCATCTCTCTCCAACGAGTGGCGCAGGGCGATGTTCGAAAGCATGCGCTATGCGAAACGGCTGCATGCCGATCGCATCGACGCCTTTCTCGTGCGGGAGGCCGCTGACGATGCCGGGACGCAGGTGAACCAGATCGACGAACTGGTCAAAAGCGGCATCGATCTGCTGCTTGTCAGCACAACCAACGCCCATTCACCGCATTTGGACCGCAAGCTGAAGGAGGTTGCGGATGCGGGACTTCCCGTTGTCGCGGTCGACCGCCGCCCGCGCGATCCGTCTTCGCTGGTGTCCTTCGTGACGGCGTCGGACCGGCGCATCGGGCGCATTAGCGCGCTCTGGCTGGCGGAACGGCTGAAGGGCGTCGGCCGCATCTGGATGCTGTCCGGCCTGGAGGGCGCCAGCCCGGCGATGCGGCGACAGTCCGCAGCCTTCTCCGGTTTTTCGGAGTTTCCTGGCATCCAGATCGAGGCGGTCACCTATACCGACTGGACCGAAGAAGGCGGGCGCAAGGCCATTCAGCGTCTGTTCGACCAGGGTGGAGATGCCCCGGACGGCATCTGGTGCGACAGCGGGCTACAAGGCGTCGGCTCGTTGAAGTTCTTTGTCGAAAACGAGCTTGCCGTCCCGGCCCATACCGGGGGCGATCTGAACCAGATGTACAAGCTCGCGCTCTATCACAAGGTTCCGTTTGTTGCGCTCGACTACCCGGCGGCAATGGGTGCCAGGGTTGTCGAAGTTGCGCTGGATATTCTTTCCGGCAAATCCGTACCGCGCAGGGTGGAAGTGCCGGTTCCCATCGTTCTTCCACGTGGTATGGAGACGGCAAGCGTGCGCGCTGATACCTGGGCGGAACGGCATGTCGGCTGGGACCTGCCCGGATCGGCAATCCTGTCCCAGGGCCCCAGCCTGCGCGGACTGCGGTCGGACAGTGAGAACAAGCAAGGGTCGCGACATGGATAAGGCCGACACGCCTTACGACAAGGCGATCGACATCTTCGAGGGGCTGGTCGAAAAGCCACTCCGGAAGACTGTTTCCGGGCCTCTGCCGCTCGCACGCGCGGTGGGACTGGCCACGACGTCCGGATACAGAGCCGTTGCAATCGCGGAGAGTGAAGGCCTCCTGAGCCGGTCGACCGGTGGCGCCTATCTGCGTGGTCCCGCGACGCTGGCGGCCGGGCTGTCCGCGCTCGGGTTCGGCGAATTCGCGCTCGTGGCCGAGCCCGTTCTGATCCAGCTGCGGCAATCCACCCGGCTGACGGCCTTTCTTGGCGTTCTGAGCGATGGCGCCTGCATCATCGGCCCGTTTTCCAGCGGACGCGGCATCACCTTCGTGTCACCGCAGCGGCACTACAGTCTTCTGACGCCGCCTTCGTTTGATCCCGACAGGCTTGCGGAGGTTTCCCTCGCGCATCAATTCGAGGCCGTGGCGGCACAGCGCGCCGTGATCTCCTCCATATCGGAGAGCGAGAACCGGCTTTGCATTGTGGGCGTCCTGCTGCCCGGCACCCGGGAAGGGACGGGTAACGAGCTGCGTTCAGAGCTGGCCAGGGCTGCGGATCTTCTTTGTTCGCACGCGGAGAAACCTGCATGAACGACATGAACGAGCGCAACAAATGGAACCCCCAGTTCCGGTTTTCCGATGTTCTTGAGGATTTCAACGACTGGCTCGAGTGGCGGGATGCCGCCAGCCGGACCGCAGAGCAGTCGCTGTCATTCGAACGCATTGCCTATGGCGCACATGACAGGCAATGGATCGAAACAACGGAATGCGGCCCGGTTCAAAGTGCTGTTATGCCGGTTTTCATCCATGGAGGGTATTGGCGCAGCCTGAGCGCGGAAGACCATCGCTGTGTCCTGACCGGCCTGTCATCGCTTGGAAGAAGATGCGCGAATGCCGAGTACCGGCTGATGCCCGAATTCCGCTTGGACGACCTTGTCGGCGATGCAGTTGCCGCCCTCGACCGGCTCGCAACGCTCTATTCCAATGACACGCGTTTCCTGCTGGTCGGACACTCCGCCGGTGCGCATCTGGCGATCAGTGCCGCTCTGATGGCCGCTCTCAGGGCCGGACTGAGCGATCGGCTCGCAGGTGTTGTCGGGATCAGCGGAGTTTACGACCTTGCGCCCGTCGCCAAGTCCTTCCTGCAGGATGAAATCGGCCTGACCGACGAAGAAATCCGGTCCCACAGTCTGATCGGTGCGTCGGTCGGGGTGCCTCTCCTATGCGTCGTCGGCGGTGATGAGACCGACGAGTTCAAAAGGCAATCCCTTGCCATGGCTGAAAGTGCCGAAGCGGGACATCTCGTTGTGCGCGGTGCGCACCATCTCAGCATCCTCAGCGATCTGAATTCGCAAAAAAGCCCCTTGATTGATGCGCTGGGCGTCTGGTTAAACAACGTCAGCCATCCTGCAGAAGTGGACACGATATCATCATGACCTCTCAACTGAACCTGCCGGGCGACGGGATTTTCGTATTCCGGGTCTGGCGGCCGGATCTGTCCGGCCCCAGTCTGTGCGCTTTGCGCGGTGACACCTTGATCGACATTACCTGTGCCGCCGTGCCCACCATGCGGGACCTGCTTGAGCTTGAAGACCCTGCCGGCTGGGCCGCGGACGCAGACGGTGTCGCCATCGGCACGATTGATGAAATTGCCGCGAACTCGATCGAGACGCCCAATCCGGCACGGCCCTGGCTGCTCGCGCCTGCTGATCTTCAGGCGATCAAGGCCTGCGGCGTCACCTTCGCATTTTCGATGCTTGAGCGCGTGATCGAGGAGCAGGCAAAAGGCGACCCGGCAAAGGCCGAACAGATCCGCGAACGTTGCTCGGCCATTATCGGCGACAGCCTCAGATCCGTCACGCCCGGGTCCGAGAAAGCGGCTCAGCTCAAGGACGCCCTGATCGCAGAGGACGTCTGGTCGCAGTATCTGGAAGTCGGCATCGGACCGGACGCGGAGGTTTTCACCAAGTCGCAACCCACGTCCGCCGTCGGATACGGAGCCTCGGTCGGGCTTCATCCGGTGTCGAACTGGAACAATCCGGAGCCGGAAGTGGTCCTGGCCGTCGACAGCTCCGGGACGGTCAAAGGGGCAACGCTCGGAAACGATGTCAACCTTCGGGACGTGGAGGGCCGGTCCGCGCTGTTGCTGGGCAAGGCAAAGGACAACAATGCATCCACGTCAATCGGACCTGCGATCCGGCTGTTCGACACCACCTTCTCGATGGATGACGTGCGCCGTCTCGAGCTTGATCTGACGGTGTCGGGGACGGACGGGTTTGAATTGTCCGGTCATTCAACCATGACGGAAATCAGCCGTGACCCGCAGGACCTTGTCGGTCAGACGTGCGGACGGCACCATCAGTATCCCGATGGTTTCATGCTGTTCCTGGGGACGCTGTTCGCGCCGACCGAAGATCGCGACGCTCCCGGGGAAGGGTTCACGCACAAACTCGGCGATATCGTCAGCATTTCATGCGCGCAGCTCGGCACGCTGCGCAACACCGTCCGGCTCTCGACCGAGTGCCCGGAATGGACGTTCGGGACGAGCGCTCTCATGCGCAATCTGTCAAAACGCAATCTAATCTAAGGAAAAAGCGGGATGCTAACGGGCAAGAATCTCATCAACGGGGAGTGGGTCACAGGCGAAGCGACGTTTCAGTCGCAGCCGGCTGATGGCGCTCCCAACAGTTTTGCCGAGGCGTCGGTTGATGACGTCGACCGGGCCTGCCGCGCCGCGGACGAGGCTTTCGAGGTTTTCAGCACCACGAGCGATCAGGAAAGAGCGGACTTCCTGAACAAGATCGCGGATGAAATCGAGGCGCGGGGCGCGGAGCTTACCGAAATCGGGGGTCAGGAAACCGCGCTCCCCGCAGCACGTCTCGAAGGCGAGCGCGGCCGCACAACCGGGCAGCTGCGGCTGTTCGCCGAGACGATCCTGAAGGGTGACTATCTGGATAAGCGCCATGATAGTGCGCTGCCGGACCGGGCACCCCTGCCGCGGCCGGAGCTTTTCCTGGTGCAGAGACCGATCGGACCGGTCGCCGTCTTCGGCGCGTCCAACTTTCCATTGGCCTTCTCGACGGCGGGCGGTGACACGGCATCTGCCTTTGCGGCCGGCTGCCCGATCGTGGTCAAGGGCCATCCGGCCCATCCCGGGACAGGCGAACTAGTGGCCCAGGCCATCGATGCTGCCGTGAAAGCCTGCGGGCTGCCGTCTGGGACATTCGGTTTCCTCCAGGGAACGACGCTGGCGCTCGGCCAGGGGGTCGTGCAGCATCCGCTCATCAAGGCGGTCGGCTTTACCGGATCCTTGCGTGGCGGACGTGCGCTTTTCGATCTCTGCGCCGCGCGGCCGGAGCCGATTCCGTTTTTCGGTGAACTCGGCAGCGTCAATCCGGTGTTCCTGCTGCCGGGTGCCATGGCGGCACGCGCAGAGGCGATCGGAGAAGGCTGGGCCGGGTCTCTCACGATGGGTGTTGGCCAGTTCTGCACGAACCCGGGTGTCGTCGTCGTTCATGCCGGAGAGCTGGCCGACAGCTTTGCGGGCAGCGCCGTCAAGGCGCTCGAGGCGGTTGGCGCGCAGACCATGCTGACCGACGGGATCGCAAGCGCCTGCCGCGAGGGGCAAGGCCGGATCGGTGCCGTCGCGGGTGTCGAAACGCTGCTCAGCTCCGTCAGTGACAACCGGGGAGCAACGCCTGCCGTCTATCGGACCAGCGCCGAAACTTTTGTCGGGAACCGCGATCTTCAGGAAGAGGTATTCGGTCCTGCCGGTGTGATCGTCACCGTTCGGGACGACGCGGAAATGCGGTCCGTTGCGCGCAGTTTCGAGGGGCAGCTGACGGCCACGCTTCAAATGGAAGAGGGTGATGCGGCGCTGGCAAAATCGCTCATGCCGATCCTGGAGCGCCGCGCCGGCCGCATTCTGGCGAACGGCTTCCCGACCGGTGTCGAAGTGG
>JBCBUA010000265.1:0-7633 GCA_039818365.1 Pseudomonadota bacterium | reverse complement strand
CTACTCCGGCACCTGCGCGTTTCTTGATCAGGATCCCGACGCGCTGATCGCCGTTGCCGAACGCATGGACGCGGAAGATTTCGCGGTCGTTCCGATGCCTGTCGGTCCGGGCGGCAAGGCGTTTCCGACCATCGGCTTTGCCGGATGGGCGATGTTCGACACGACGAAGGACGAGGATCTCTCCTGGAAACTGATCGCGCATCTGTCCAACCCGGAAGCCAACAAGACCTGGGCGAAGCGTGTCGGTGTCATTCCGATCCACGAAGGCGCGGAACAGGACCCGCACTTCAAGACGGAGCAGTTCGCCGGCTGGTTCGAAACGCTCAATGGCGAGCAGTATGTTCCGACCGTCATGCCGACCTATCTGGAGCAGTTCGGCTATTTCGCGGATTCCATCGCGCTCGAAACCAGCCAGGAAGCCCTGCTTGGCCAGCTCAGCGCTCAGGAAGTTGCCGATCAGTGGGCTGAATTCCTCACGGATGAATATGGCCGTTGGAAAGCGGCTCAATGACAGCTCAGACTGACAACGCGCCCGGGGACAACCGGGCGCGCGGTTCCTTTTACCTCCGCTACATGGTGGAACCCTATCTCTACCTGTCGCCTGCCGTCCTGGTGATTGCGCTCGTGATGCTGGTTCCGCTGGTCATCGGCATCTCCTACGCCTTTCAGGCGGTCAACCTGCTTCGCCCGTTTCAGACCGGTTGGGTCGGTTTCGAGAATTTCCAGGCGCTGTGGAGCGACAGGAAATTCTGGCTGGCCCTGACGAACACTTTCTGGTGGACGCTCGGGTCGATCACCTTCCAGTTCTTCCTGGGGCTCGGGCTGGCCCTTTTGCTGAACACCCGTTTCCACGGCAAGCGGCTTGTCCAGGCGCTGGTGTTTCTGCCATGGGCTGTTCCGACATTCCTGTCCGCCCTGACCTGGGCCTGGCTGTTCAATCCGACGATCGGTCCCCTGCCGCACTGGCTGGCAGCGCTCGGCATCTTGTCGGAACCATACAACATTCTCGGCGATCCCAATCTGGCCATGTGGGGTCCGATCACCGCCAATGTCTGGTTCGGCATCCCGTTTTTCGCCATCACGCTTCTGGCGGCCCTGCAGTCAATTCCCGGCGAGCTGTATGAAGCGGCCGAGATTGACGGCGCGTCTTCCTGGCAGATGTTCACCAAGATCACGCTGCCGTTTCTTGCGCCGATGATTGCCATCACCGTGATGCTGCGTACGATCTGGATTGCGAATTTCGCAGATCTGATCTTTGTCATGACGGGCGGCGGGCCTGCCAACTCAACGCAGATCCTGTCCACCTACATCTTCACGACCGCGTTCAGGAAACTCGATTTCGGCTATGCCTCCTCGATTGCAGTTGCGCTGCTCGGACTGCTGCTGATCTACGCGGCCGTTCTGCTCGTCCTCCGCCGCAAGCTCGTCAAGATCTGAGGTCCGCCATGAATGCCCTGCGTCAGACATCGCCCTGGGCGGTTACCGGAAAGTACCTTGCCCTGGCGGGGTACGTGGCCTTTGCCCTCTTTCCGCTCTACTGGCTCGCCAAGATCGCGGTCACCCCCGACAAGCTGATCTTCAGTGAAGGCACGGCCCTCGTCCCGAGCAGGTACACGTTTGAAAATTTCCAGACAGTGCTGCTGCAGACGGATTTTCTTGCCTATTTCCGCAACAGCCTGATCGTGTCGCTGGGAACCGCTGCGATCACCACGATGATCGCGGCTGCGGCGGGCTATGCCTTTTCCAGGTTCGACTTCCGCGGCAAGCGGCTGATCATCGCGCTCATGCTGATCACGCAGATGTTTCCCCTGCTGATGATCATCGCGCCGATTTACAAGATCGTCGCGACGCTCGGCCTGCTCAATTCCCTGACGAGCCTCATCATCGTCTACACCGCATTCAACATCCCGTTCGCCACCTTCCTGATGCAGTCCTTCTTCGACGGCATTCCCAAGGATCTGGAAGAGGCAGGTATGATCGACGGCTGCACGCGTTTCCAAGCCCTGCGCAAGATCGTGCTGCCGCTGACGCTGCCGGGGCTGGGCGCAACGCTCGGCTTCATCTTTACCGCGGCCTGGAGCGAACTCCTGTTCGCCCTGATGCTGATCAACTCCAACGACGCAATGACATTCCCCGTGGGGCTCTTGACCTTCGTGTCCAAGTTCTCCGTGGACTGGGGACAGATGATGGCGGCGGGCGTGCTCGCACTGGTGCCGTCCTGTCTCTTCTTCATCTTTATCCAGCGGTATCTGGTCCAGGGCCTGACAACCGGAGCTGTGAAGGGCTGAGGCCCGAGGGAGGACGATGTGGCACGCATCGAGTTGAACAATATCGCCAAGTCCTACGGCTCCGTCGAGGTTCTCAGAGACGTCAACCTGACGATCGACGATGGCGAATTCATCGTTCTGGTCGGACCGTCCGGCTGCGGCAAGTCGACTCTCCTGCGCATGATCGCGGGGCTGGAGCCGATCACCGGCGGGGAGTTTCAGGTCGATGGCCGGCGCATGAACGAGGTGCCGCCGCGCGACCGGGACATGGCGATGGTGTTCCAGTCCTATGCGCTTTACCCGCACATGGATGTGGCGCGGAACATGGGGTTTTCCCTTGAAATCCGCAAAGCACAGAAAGAGGAACGCAGCCGGAAGATCGCAGATGCTGCAAGGACGCTCGGCCTCGCCTCGCTGACCGAACGCCTTCCCCGGGCGCTATCGGGTGGTCAGCGGCAGAGGGTGGCGATGGGGCGGGCGATCGTCCGCGATCCGAGCGCCTTCCTGTTCGATGAACCGCTGTCCAATCTCGATGCGGCCTTGCGCGTTGAAATGCGTCTTGAAATCGCGCGTCTGCACCAGCGGCTGAACGCGACCATGATCTACGTCACCCACGATCAGGTTGAAGCCCTGACGCTGGCGGACCGGATCGTTGTCCTCAATGCCGGCGACATCCAGCAGGTGGGCACACCGCTTGATCTCTACGAGCGGCCGTCGAACAAGTTCGTGGCCCAATTCATCGGCTCGCCGACAATGAATATTCTCGGTGTCGATCAGGTGGAAAACGGCGTGAAGCTGAAGGACGGAACCCTGTTGACCGTCGGTACCGAACAGGAACGGCAAAAGGCACACGAACTTGGCGTGCGTCCGGAGCATCTGGATGTTGTCGCGGAAGAAGCCGCTCACATGAAGGGCGTTGCCGAACTCGTGGAGCATCTGGGGTCGGACACCAACATCCATGCACACGTGCCCGGTGTTGGCCCGGTTCTGGTGCGCCAGCACGGGCATTTCCCCCTCAAGGCCGGCGAGGCCGTCAACATCGCGGTCGACCTGGAAAAGGCGCATCTCTTCGGCGCCGAGGGCAAACGCCTGCAGGCGTGAAGGCAATCAAACCGGCGCAATGAAGAGGCATGACCCCCAACGTCGGCATCTTCTTCTGGTCAGGGAGACAGGTTCCCGGCGTTTATGCTACGCGTTCAGTCAACACTTGAGTCGCAATGAACCCAGCCGGATGCGATGCAT
The DNA here is from genome assembly GCA_039818365.1 of Pseudomonadota bacterium. Taxonomy (GTDB): domain Bacteria; phylum Pseudomonadota; class Alphaproteobacteria; order Rhizobiales; family Stappiaceae; genus Roseibium. The sequence goes on along the minus strand of JBCBUA010000265.1, from coordinate 4,124 downwards.
TGCGCCTGCGATTTCGGGGAGGAACCTCAGATGCACAAACACGACATGTCCTCCTGGACCCACGACCACGTTTTCGGCCAGGACAGGGCGCGTCCGGGAGAACGCCGAACGCTCGTCATCGTCCTGGTGACGGCCGTCTTCATGGTCGTGGAGATTGTTGCCGGACTTTACTACGGCTCCATGGCGTTGCTGGCAGATGGTCTCCACATGGCAAGCCATGCCGCCGCCCTTGGGATCAGTGTTGCCGCGTATGTTTACGCGCGGCGGCATGCGAGTGACAGGCGCTTTTCCTTCGGAACCGGCAAGGTCAACAGCCTGGCGGCGTTTGCCAGCGCGATCCTCCTGGGCGGGTTTGCCGTCGTGATGGCTGTGGAGAGCATTGAGCGCCTGTTCAATCCGGTCGCGATCAGCTTCGACCAGGCAATCCTCGTAGCTGTGCTGGGTCTTGCCGTAAATGGCGCGAGCGCCTGGCTGCTGGCGTCGACGCCTCATCATCACGGACACGGCCATGATCACCACCATGACCACCACCAACATGGGCATGACCACCACCATCATCACGAAGAAGACGAGAAGTCTTCCGAGCTCCACAAGGACCACAATCTGAGGGCGGCCTATCTTCACGTCCTCGCCGACGCCCTGACATCCCTGCTTGCGATCATCGCATTGCTGGCGGGCAAATATGCCGGTGCCGCCTGGCTGGACCCGATCATGGGCATTGTTGGCGCGGTTCTGGTCGCGCACTGGTCCTTGGGCTTGTTGCGCATGTCGGCCAGGGTGCTGCTGGACTGGCAGGCGGAAGAGCCGAAGATCGAGAAACTGCGCAATGCCTTGCTCGCAGATGACAATGACCGGATCGCGGATATTCACGTGTGGTCAATAGGCCAAAGCCAGTATGCGGCAGAGGTCGTGATTGTCAGCGACACTCCGCGCAGTCCGGGCCAGTACAAGGCGCTCATTCCTGATGGCCTTGGCATCGTGCATGTCAGCCTCGAGGTTCACCGCTGCGGGGCGTTACAGCAGGCGGCCTGAGGGCCCAGACATCTGAAAAAATCAGGGATGTGCCACGCGCCTATCAAGGCTGGCGCGTGGCACAGGTCCTAGTCGCTGCGGACGATTTCGCTGTAGTCGCCGCGCATTTGCAGCGTTACGGTCACCGCCGACTTGTCGCGGTTCCGCCAGAACCAGCCATGGTCGCCCGCGAACGGAGTTTCAAAGCTGCCCTCGCCCGAGGTTTGGCCACGGCCTTTTTCATAGGTCACATTGTCCCCGCCGGCATGGGCGTGAAGATCAAAGTTGATCCGTCCGCCTTCGGCCACCCACGCATAAGTCAGGGTTGCGCCTTTCTCCATGGTGGCCTTGATCTCGGTGTAGGCACCGGGCTCAAGCGTGAAGGTCACCTCGTCGGTCCAAGCCTCTTGTGCGTGAGCCGTCGAGACGAACAGGCCGAACACATCGTCAATGAGTGACGACGATCCTTCCGCGCCATGCAGCTTTTCGTCTTCGGCTGCCTCTTCCGCCAGCTGTTGCTTGATCTCACCCATTTCGGTGAGGCCGAGAACGTTGCCGACCCCCGTGGGATCGATGCCGTACTCGGCGGGCAGATAGACCATGACGCCAATCGCGGCAGCACCGATGGCGGCAACGATCGACATGCGGCGGAGTTGCCGGTTGCTCGGCAGGTCTTCGAGTTTTGGTTGGGGTGCGTTGTACATTGCTCTCTCCAATCATGCCGTGCTGGCGATGTAACCGGCGATCTGCTGGTAGGTTAGCAGCACACCAAGGAAAACCATGATGATATTCGCGATCTTGGCCTGCTGCAGGAAATTCGGGCTCTTGCGCCAGTATCCCATGACAATGAGGATCACGAACAGGGCCAGAAGCTGTCCAACCTCAACGCCCACATTGAAGGCGAGCAGATTGGCCAGCAGGCCATCCGGGGAGATCTTGTATTCCAGGATCTTGGAGGCCAGGCCCGTCCCATGGAACAGGCCGAAGATGAACGTTGCGGCCTTGGTGTTCGGCTGGAAGCCCAGCCATGTCTGAAAGGCGCCGAGATTGTCGAGCGCCTTATAGACCACCGACAGGCCGATGATCGCATCGATGATGTAGGCGTTGATGCCCCAGCCATACCACACGCCGAGAAGCATGGTGATTGAGTGGCCGAGAGCGAACAGGCTCACATAAAGGGCCACATCCTTCATCCTGTAGAGGAAGAAGACGACCCCCAGCAGAAACAGAATGTGGTCATATCCGGTGACCATGTGCTTGGCCCCGAGATAGATGAACGGGATGATGTGAACACCCCAGATTTCCTGGATGTAGCCCGCGTCGCCCGGGGTAACATCATGCGCGGCAGCCGTTTGGATGCCTGCGGTGAAACACAGAAACAGGAGTGAAAGGGCGACAGCAAAGGCGTGCGACAGCCTGGTGTGCCCCGTGATTGAACAAGACTTCATGAGGTCCTTCCAAGTGAATGACAGATTTGGGAAGCGCCCGGACCGGGCAATCTGTCAGCCCCTTGGAGGCCGTTTCGGCGGAAAGATGAGCGCGGAGGTCGCGTCGCTGACAGGCAGTCGCCAGGACGACGTGTCAAACACGTGCGGTGATTTCGGGCCGGACTTCACAAGGACGGCGGTGTTGTGGTCATGGTCCGCAAGGTCGTGCTGATGCCCGTGCATCGCCCATAGCAGATCGATCTCGAACCCGTGGGAATGGCCGTGGTCTTCAACCATCTGAAGATGTTCCTGAACGGTCTCCAGGATCTTGGGCGTATGAGAGGCGGCGGGAACGGTTGTCCAGGCACACAGGCAGATGCAAACCAGCCCCGTCAGGAACCTGCGCCAAACCTCTTTTTTTCTGACCTTCAATGGGCCCAAAACCGTTTCCTGTTCACCCCGGGATGTCAGCGAATGAATCAGCTGTGTAACATGCCCCTGCTCATAAACGGGAAATATGGCCAAACCGCAGGCGTTTGCAAGCCCGAAAGGTTTCGAGCTGGTGGGCAGCGTCACGTGCTCTGGGAGAGTTTCATTGCAGGAGATCCCGGCTGGCGAGGAGCACGATGAGCAAGCCGGCAGCGGCATCGAGCAACCGGGACACGTGTCCGATGGCGCCGCCTTTGCTTGAGACGTATTTCAGAAATGTTTGCCGTCCCGCTACGGCGGCGGTGGCGACCAGGCCAAGCGTGAGCGCGATGCCGATCAACATCGATCCGGCAAAGACAAGCCCGGCTTCCGGAACACCCCGCGACAAGGCCGCCACGACAACGAAGAGTGTCAGCGGGCAGGGAACAAGGCCGGTGGTCAAGGCAACGCCAACCCCTTCGTGCCCGCGGTCCTTTCGTCCGGCGCGAACGGCCCGGACAAGAAGCCAGAGGCCGATCCCGACGAGCATGATACGGCTCAGGAACTCCAGAGCCGGCGCACGCCCGCCGCCGACGAAAGACCGCTCCATCAGATGGGCCGCAAAGAAGGCGATCAGAACCGCCATGACAACATGCGTTGCCGCCAGAACCGTGGAGAGTGACAGGGCCCGCAGAAATCCGTTCTGCGAACCAGCGAGGTAGCTGGCCAGTATGCTCTTGCCATGCCCTGGCGTGAGGGCATGGATCGCACCGAAAACGATCCCGGTTCCGATCATCCCGGGAAGCATCCAGACGTCGCCGGACTGTCCGAACTCCAATATCGAGCTTCGAACGCCTTCATAGATCCAGCGCTGCCAGGCGACCAGCAGGTCCATCATTCATCCGCTCCAAAGCCGGTATGGTGCCGGATCCGCACTTCGTTCAAATTGAACAGAAAGACCAAAGTGATGCCGGGCGCAACGCGGGTGTCGAATTTTGAGACTTGCAGCCGGTCTCGGACGCATGCAAGCGAAAGCGCGCTTTGTTCAGACCAATCATGTTTCACCGGGAGCTCAAGCGTCAAAGGGCGTTCGTGAAGTCGATGAAACGGCGCTGAATAATGTCGGTCCAGCCGGTCAGATAGTTTCCTCTGATCTCGGCGGCCTTGTCGCCGCGCGCCTCCCAGCCGCTGTGAACCAGCGTGACGATCGTCTTGCCATCGTCTGCGAGATCGAACGCGACGGAGACCGTGGTTGCTTCATGCTCCGGCGAACCGGGA
>JBCBUA010000264.1:0-7750 GCA_039818365.1 Pseudomonadota bacterium | reverse complement strand
CCATGAGACGCGCGGTTTTTCCGCGTTCGTCCAGGAAAGGGTTGAGTTCGACAAGATCGAGCGAGGTCACCAGGCCGCTGTCGTGCAGCAGTTCCATGACCAGATGCGCCTCGCGGAATGTCGCGCCGCCGGGAACCGTCGTGCCGACTGCAGGTGCGATTTCCGGGTCGAGGAAATCGACGTCGAGACTGACGTGGAGGAGTCCGTTCCGGGTCCAGACCCGCTCCAGGAACGGGCGCATCAGGCTTGCGACCCCCTCTTCGTCGATCCGGCGCATGTCGCTGACACCAACACCGTGACTGAGCAGCATGTCGCGCTCGGCAGCATCGATGGATCTCACCCCGAGGATTTCGACATTGTTCGGGTCGACCGGATGGCGCAGGGGCTCCCCGAGCAGATCGTCAAACCCCGGAAGACCGCAGGCAAAGGCAAGCGGTGTCCCGTGCAGATTGCCGCTGTCTGTGCTGTCGAACGTGTGAAAGTCCGAATGGGCATCGAGCCAGAGCACAAAAAGCGGACGGCCGGTTTCTGCAGCCGCCTTTGCCTGACCGGACAGGGTTCCCGCCGCCATGGCGTGATCGCCGCCGAGATAGATCGGGATGATCGGCTGCCGTCCCAGGTCGGCAGCCTTCGCGTGAAGCGCGCGGGTCCAGCCCGCGTAGGACCTGAAATTCTTCAACACCGTGTTGGGGGAGGACAGGTCACCGACCTCGGCCGGGCGCAGGTTGCCGTGATCGGCCACCGTGTGACCCAGCGCCTCAAGCTGTTCGGCGAGGCCGGCCGTGCGGAACGCATCCGGGCCCATGAGACAGCCCTTCTGACCCGCGCCATCATCCACCGGTGCGCCAACCAGCGCGATCTGTCTTGCGGTTACGTTCAAATCAGCCTCCAACCGAACCTTCGCCTTGAAATGTGCGCATATCCGGTGGCGGAGTAAATCCAGTCACTTGAACAAATGATCGCTTAAATTTATCATTTTGATAGGTAAAACTATTCAGAATGATCACATGGACGATCTTGATCTGCGATTAATCACGTTGTTGCGCCATGATGGGCGTCGTTCGGTGTCCGATCTGGCAAGCGATCTGAAAGTCTCCCGGGCGACGGTGCGCGCGCGCATGGAGAAATTGCAGGCCACCGGGGAGATCCTCGGATTTACCGCTGTTCTGCGGGACGACTGGCGGGACTTGCCGATCCGGGCGGTCACGCTGCTGGTTGTCGACGGCCACAACACGGACCCTGTCATCCGCGCCCTGAGCGCGATGACGGAAGTGCGGGCGATTCATTCCACCAACGGCAAGTGGGATCTTGTGCTCGATATCGCCACGCGTGATCTTGCCGCCTTCGACGATGCTCTCAACCGGATCCGGCTGATCGAAGGCATTGCCGCATCCGAAACGAACATCCTGCTCAACACGCGCAAGGGCCCTGCCGTTCTTCCGAATTAGCGTGGTGGTCTCGCAAAACGGGTCGCGCGTGGGTGAAACGGCGCTTACATTGGCTCCAGAGTTGATCAGATGGCGAGTTCAAGATGATGACCAAGGCAATCGACCTATCCAGCCTTGCCCCGGGACCGGAGCCGATCTCCGTCGGCAAAGAGGCGGCAGACAACTATGCAGTCGTCAGGCAGACCCTGAAACGGATCACACTGGACTGGCGCGAGCAGCCGACGCTGGAAATGCTGGCGAAGGAGGCCGGACTGCAGCCGATCCAGCTGCAACGGGTGTTTTCGCGCTGGGCGGGCCTGACGCCCAAGCAGTTCCTGCAGGCGATCACGCTGGATCACGCGAAGGCGCTCTTGAGAGATTCAGCCAGCGTTCTTGATGCGTCCTACGAGGTCGGGCTCTCGGGCTCCTCGCGCCTGCACGATCTTTTCATTACGCACGAGGCCATGACGCCCGGCGACTACCGGGCTCGGGGCGCGGGCCTTCAGATCGCCTACGGATTTCATCCCTCTCCCTTCGGACAGGTCCTGATCATGGTAACGGACAAGGGCCTCGCCGGTCTCGGCTTCGCGGACCCGGGCGAAGAGGAGAGCGCGCTGAACGACATGTGCAGCCGCTGGCCGGCGGCGAATTATGTCCACGACCAGGAGGCCACCGGCACCTATGCCGGGCGCGTCTTCGATCCGGGACAGTGGCAGGAAGATCAGCCGCTCAACGTCGTTATGATCGGCACCGATTTCGAAATCCGGGTGTGGCAGACCCTCCTCAGGATCCCGATGGGGCAGGCGGCAACCTATGCCGATGTGGCGGCCTCGATCGGAAATCCGAAAGCCTCCCGCGCCGTCGGCTCTGCGGTCGGACGCAACCCGATCTCCTTCGTGGTTCCGTGCCACAGGGTGCTGGCAAAAGGCGGCAAGATCGGCGGCTACCATTGGGGCCTCACCCGCAAACGCGCCATCCTCGGCTGGGAGACCGGGTTGTCAGGCCCGGTTCTGGAGTGTGTCTGAGCGCCCATATCAGAAACGAGAATGAGACCCCCACCCCTAACCCCTCCCCCTTGTGGGGAGGGGTTAGGGGTGGGGGTATTGATCAGTCCAATCCAAATCTTTGCCTAATATCCAGCACAACACCTTCGAGATTGTCAGCTACTTCGAGGGACGAATACCGGACAACTTCAAAGCCCTGAGAGCGGAGCCAGGTGTCCCGCCGTTTGTCATGTGCAATCTGCTCCTCCGTCGCATGCACGTCCCCGTCTATCTCAACGATAACTTTCCGTGAAAAAGCAACAAAGTCGACGATATAGGGTCCAATCGGCGCCTGTCTTCGAACACGTATGCCCTCAGCCTTCAGTTCACGCAGCGCGCGCCAAACCATTTTCTCGCCCTTTGTCTGATCCTGCCTCAGGGCTCGCGCGCTTGCCCTTGTTTGCTCGCTGATGCGGGTCGGCGACATACGGGTAGCCTAACCTAATGCACCGGACCTTCCGGCATCGGGTAGTTTCCGGTGATTTCCCAGCCGAAAGAGGCGATGCGTTCGGCAGCAACGGAGGTCAGGTCGCCGGTGATCAGGAAATCGACGCCGGTGGGCGGAAACGGCAGTCCGGCGAGACCTTCGTGGATCGATGAGAAGGTCTGGGCAACCGTCTGGGTCCAGGCGACCATGTCGAGCGGCAGCACCACGGCCGCCAGGCCATCCTTGCGAATGGCAACCGGAATCCCGTTGACCGCCTTTATCTGCCCGAGGCCGGATATCGCCCGGTTATAGGTTTCAAGAAGCACGACCCGGCGAAGCTGGAAATAGGCGATGTCACGGCTCTCCGCATCTGCCGCCTTGGCCGCGATCAGGTCGAGGTCCTGCACGGTCGGCATCGCCTGCAGCTGGTAGGCGATGATCGCTTTTTCGGTCGCGGTGTAGAACGGGTTGGCCGCGATGCGGGAAATGGTTTTTTCGCTCACGCCTGCGGCCCGGAAGGTCGCCGCCGTACGCTCTGCAAGCTCCGCCGGCGTGCTGTCGACGATCAGGTTTCTGAAATTGTCGGCCTGGCGCGCGGCAGACACGATCATGCCTCCCGGCAAAAGCGCGGTGATGGCCGTGACCGTCCAGCTTCCGGCGGTGGTGACGCTGGCCGTCTCGTTCAGCTTTTCCGACAGGGGCTTGTAAAACGTGTAGGGATCGACACCGAGCTGAACGGCGAGTTCGCGTTCTGCCTGCGCCTGGCCCGTGATCGCCTTAGCGATATCGGCGGGTGAGCCGCCCTTGCCGGAGACGGCATCACCGACGCCCTTTGTCAGTCTGCCGAACATCCGCCCGACACCGGAGACCGTGCTTTTCGCCGTCCCGACCGGATCGGTGACGGTGCTCTCGACGAAGTCGACGGGTTTCTTGGCCGCCTCCTTCAGGCCATCCAGAAAGCTGGCATCGTTCTTCAGGCCTTCAAGCGCGATCAGGACCTTGATCTCCGCAAGCCGGAGCTTCAGGAGGCCGTCCCCCTCGATCTGTTCGACACCAAGATCCGTCTGCAACTGGTAGATCCGAAGGAAGCCATCGCTGCGAACGGGCGCCAGCACGGCATAACCCGGACCGTTTTCCATGCCCTTCAGAACGACAGAGGGATCCTGCTCGGGCGGGGTTTCATATTGCTCGGAAAGAGACAATGCCGGCGCTGTGGACAGCGCCATGCTGAAAGCCAAGGCGGCCGCGGCCGTTGAAAGCTTGAAGAGTGATTGCATCGACCAGGTCTCCGTCACGGGTCCGGCGATGCGTCAGTCCGGAGCTGTTCCGTTCCGCGCCAAAGCTTCGCCGGCCAGGTAGAGCGAACCGCAAATCAGAATCCGGGGTGGCTCGCCGTCTTTTTCGGCACAGGCTGCCACATCTGCCAGCGCCGCGTCCAGTGACTGGAAAGGCGTTGCCTCCAACCCGGCGCAGCGCGCAAGGTCTGCCAGTTCCTCCGGGCTTCTGGCCGTCGTGGTCGAGACGATCGGAACCGTACCGACATGGCGTACCAGGCCGTGGAAAGGGCGAAAGAACCCGACGGGATCCTTCGTTGTCAGCATACCGGCGACGACATAAAGCGGGCGGGGAGATCTCTCTTCCAGCTCTCCCATGAATTCGGCAACGGATACCCCGGCACCCGGATTGTGACCGCCGTCGACCCAGACCTCGGCGCCCTCCGGACACATCTCAAGCAGAAGCCCGTGTGTAATCGGTTGAAGGCGCCCCGGCCAGTTGACCGATTTCAGGCCCTGTTCGATCACCTGTTCGTCCGGCAACAACCCTGCTGCCTTAAGGGTCGCGATCGCGACCCCGGCATTTGCAAACTGGTGACTCCCGCCCAGAACCGGCATCGGCAAGTCGATCAGGCCGTCGTCGTCCTGAAAGGCCATCCGTCCCTGGTCTGGATGAGCGGTAAAATCCTGCCCCAGGATCTTCAGAGGCGCCCTGTTGCGTGCGGCCTGGCGGACAATCGCGGGGAACGCCTCTTCGGGCTGGGATGCGGAGACCACCGGAACGCCGCGCTTGATGATGCCCGCCTTTTCGACGGCAATGTCGGCCAGATCGTTTCCGAGAAACTTTTCATGATCCATGGAGACCGGCGTAATCACCGTTGCCAGGGGTCGGTCGATCACGTTGGTCGCATCCAGTCGTCCTCCAAGTCCGACTTCCAGAAGCAGGATGTCGGCTGGGTGTTCGGCAAAGATCAGGAAAGCGGCTGCCGTCGTGATTTCGAAAAAGGTGATTTCGCCGCCCGCATTGGCCTCTTCGCAGCGATGCAGGGCGTCGTAGAGAACGGGATCGGCAACAAAGCCGCCATCCGTCCCGACCCGGATACGTTCGTTGAACGACACGAGATGCGGCGATGTGTAGACATGGCAGCGTTTGCCGGACGCTTCCAGGATCGCGCGCATGGTCGCCGTGACTGACCCTTTGCCGTTGGTGCCGGCGACATGAATAACCGGAGGCAGCTTTTGTTCCGGATTGCCGAGGGCGGCAAGCAGACGGTGCATGCGCCCGAGAGACAGATCGATCTCCTTGGGATGCAGGGCCAGCAATCTGTCCAGGATTTTCGTAACTTGATCCAAGGCGCCCTCCGCAGGGTGCTCTGTCCGGTGTTTCACTCTGAAACGGCTTTAGGAGATTGCCGGCAGCTTGACAAGCGGACCCGGCAGATTTGTCCTTTTGTGCCGCTTTTGCGACATTTTTGGGAAAGTTTCGATCAGATAAAAGCGCCGTATCAGCTCTTCTGTTCGGTTTCTCCGGCGTCGGCTTCGCCCTTCCCGGCGTCTTCCTCGAGGGCTTCGGCCGCTGCTTCGTCAGCCGCCTCCTCGACGACCGGCTCCTCGATCTTCGGCAGCTCCACCTCGCGTTTGAGCAGGATGCCGCAGATGCGCGAGATCGTTTCCTTCATTTCCTGCCGCGGAACGACCATGTCGATCATACCGTGATCAAGCAGGTATTCGGCCGTCTGGAAGTCTTCCGGGAGTTTTTCGCGGACCGTCTGTTCGATCACCCGCCTGCCAGCAAATCCGATCTGTGCACCCGGTTCGGCAATATGAACGTCGCCGAGCATGGCATAGGAAGCCGACACGCCGCCGGTGGTCGGGTTGGTCAGGACGACAATATAGGGAAGTCCGGCTTCGCGGAGCATCTGCACCCCGACCGTCGTGCGTGGCATCTGCATGAGTGACAGGATGCCTTCCTGCATCCGGGCTCCGCCGGAAGCGGCGAACATGACAAACGGGGTCTTGTCCTCGACCGCCTTCATCATTCCGGCCAGAATGGCTTCACCGGCGGCCATGCCGAGGGACCCGGCGATGAAATCGAAATTCTGAACGGCAATGGTCATGTCCATGCCGTTCACCTTGCCCTGGGCAACAAGGATTGCCTCGTCTTCGCCGGATTTCGACCGCGCTTCCTTCAGCCGGTCGGTATAGCGCTTGGAATCGCGGAATTTGTGCGGGTCGGCTTGAACCTCTGGTGTCTCGACATCCGTGTAGGCACCGTCATCGAAAAACGCCTCGACACGTTTGCGGGCCGGCATGCGCATGTGGTGACCGGAATTCGGGACGACCCAGAGATTGGCTTCCAGGTCCCGGTGAAACACCATTTCCCCCGTCTCGGGATCCTTGATCCAGAGATTCTCCGGGACTTCGCGCTTTTTCCATAGATCACGAATCTTGGGGCGTACGATTGAGTTGATCCAGTTCACGTCAGGCGCGTCCGTTTCCTAGAGTAATGACTAGACCAACGTCGTTGATCGGGTTCAAAACGAGAGAGCTTTCCTGTGCGGTCTTTTCGAATACACGATGCTCCAGGCGAAGATATGGGGTTCGCCGCAAATCCTTCAATTCAATAGCCGCTCAGGCCGAACGCGCGCGCGCACAGCCGGACGCAAGATCCGCCACGACATCCGCGACCGCCTTCACGGTGCTGTCTGTCGCCTTGCCGGCCTCGTCCAGACTGTCGCGAATGGCGTTCACAAGGACCGAGCCGACGACCACGCCGTCTGCGTCTTTGCCGATCACGGCTGCCTGGTCGGCCGTCTTGACGCCGAAGCCGACAGCGACCGGCAGATGCGTATGCTTCTTGATCCGGTTGACCGCAGCCGTGACCCGGCCCGTGTCGGCAATATTCGCACCGGTAATGCCCGTCACGGAGACGTAATAGACGAAACCGGATGTGTTTGCCAGAACGGCCGGAAGCCGCTTGTCGTCGGTGGTGGGGGTTGCCAGCCGGATGAAGTTGAGACCGGCTTCAAGCGCCGGAAGGCAGAATTCGTCATCTGCTTCGGCCGGAAGATCGACGATGATGAACCCGTCGACGCCGGCTTCCTTTGCAACATGGACGAATTTCTTCGGGTCACGCACATAGATGGGGTTGTAGTAGCCCATCAGGATGATGGGTGTGTCGTCGTCCTGCTCACGGAATTTGCGCACCATGTCCAGCGTTTTGTCCATGGTCTGCCCGGCTGCAAGCGCGCGCTGATTGCCAAGCTGGATCGGAATGCCTTCGGCCATCGGATCGGAAAAGGGCATGCCGAGCTCGATGATGTCGGCACCGACTTCGGGAAGCGCATTGAGAACGGCCTGGGATGTTTCCAGGTCGGGATCACCTGCGGTGATGAAGGTCACCAGTGCTGGCCGGCCCGCTTCCGCACAGGCCTTGTAGCGGCGATCAATACGCGTTTCCGTCATGCAGCTTAACCCCTGCCGCCCTCGCGCGGCTCTGTTTCTCAAATTGAACTGAGTGCGATGTAGGGGAGCAGGCAAGCGGATGTCAATGAAGATCGTCTCGATGGGGCGAGATGT
>JBCBUA010000263.1:0-7774 GCA_039818365.1 Pseudomonadota bacterium | reverse complement strand
TCGTCGAGAACGTCAATCGCCTTGTCGGGCAACTTGCGATCTGAGATGTATTTCGCCGACAGTTCCACGGCCGTCTTGATGGCATCGTTCGTATAGCGAACCTTGTGGAAGTCCTCGAAATAGGGCTTCAGCCCTTTGAGGATATCGATCGCATCCGGGATGGTCGGCTCGTTGACGTCGATTTTCTGGAACCGGCGTACCAGCGCTCGGTCCTTTTCGAAGAACTGCCGGTATTCCTTGTACGTTGTCGACCCGATGCAGCGGATCGCCCCGGACGCAAGCGCCGGCTTCAGAAGATTTGAAGCGTCCATCGCGCCGCCGGATGTCGCACCAGCACCGATCACCGTATGGATTTCGTCGATGAACATCACGGCACCCGGGAAATCCTCGATCTCCTTGACGACCTGTTTCAACCGTTCTTCGAAGTCGCCGCGGTAACGGGTTCCTGCCAGCAGCGCTCCCATGTCGAGCGAAAAAATGGTCGCGTCCATGAGAACGTCCGGCACGTCTTCGTTGACGATCCGGTGTGCAAGGCCCTCGGCGATCGCCGTCTTGCCAACCCCGGGATCACCGACAAACAGGGGATTGTTCTTCGAGCGGCGGCACAGGATCTGAATGGTGCGCTGGATCTCACTGTCGCGCCCGATCAGCGGATCGATCTTGCCGCTTGTGGCCTTGTCATTCAGGTTGACGCAATAGGCTTCGAGCGCATCGGTCTTCTGACTGGACTTCTTGTCCCCTTCAGACCCGGGCAAAATGTCTTCTTCTTCCGCGCCCTCGACCGGACGCGCCTCCGACATGCCCGGACGCTTTGCGATGCCATGCGAAATATAGTTGACCGCGTCGTAACGGGTCATGTCCTGGTCCTGCAGGAAATAGGCCGCGTGGCTTTCGCGTTCGGCGAAGATCGCAACGAGCACATTGGCACCCGTCACCTCCTCGCGTCCTGAAGACTGGACGTGGATGACGGCACGCTGGATCACTCTTTGAAAGCCGGCCGTCGGCTTGGAATCCTCGTCACTGTCAGTGACAAGATTGTCCAGCTCCGTCTCGATGTATTCGAGCAGGTTCCTGCGGATCGTGTCCAGGTCTACATTGCAGGCCCGCATGACGGCTGCGGCGTCCTGGTCATCGAGCAAGGCCAGAAGCAGGTGCTCCAGCGTCGCATATTCCTGTTGCCGTTCATTGGCGAAGGCAAGGGCCTGATGAAGGGCTTTTTCAAGACTGCGTGAGAAAGAAGGCACGTAGATTAGTCCTCACTTTTTTTCCATGACGCATTGCAGAGGATGCTGATGCTTGCGCGCAAAGTCCATAACCTGGGTCACTTTGGTTTCGGCGACCTCATAGGAGAAAACGCCGCACTCCCCGACACCGTGGTGATGAACATGCAACATGATGCGCGTGGCTTCCTCCCGGTTCTTCTGGAAGAAACTCTCCACGACGTGGATGACAAACTCCATGGGAGTGTAGTCATCATTCAAAAGCAGCACGCGATAGAGATTGGGCCGCTTCGTTACCGTTTTCGTCCGCGTGACAACAACAGTACCGGTGTCGCCACCGTCGTTGTCCTGATCGGAGCCCGCTGACATTGCCGTATCTATCGCCTCGTTCATTCCGGCAGTTACCAGTATTTTTTTCTCGTGACAGACACCAATCGGCACCTGCCCGGCCACGGGAACCCACGGTATCTCTCCGGGGCTTTGGATCTTCGCTGATAATCCTGCCGCGCAAGCGGCGCTTGCGCAATGGTCGATTTCATCAAGATTTAGGTGAACACCTCTTTTGGGACAGGAGCGTCCCCGTCAATCAGGAATGTAGGTGTCTGAAATTCGAATAAAAGGTGCGGATGGCACACAATTCGGTGTCAAAGGTTTTTCGCTTGCACGCACCATTCAAAAACTGGGTAAATCTGTGCATATAAAACAAAAACCCGGCTGCGATGAGCCGGGTTCCATATTCACAACGCCGCAATGCGGATTGTCTTCTTGCTTACTTGGCCATTTTGCCGAGCACGCCTTCATAGGGCTTGTAGGCGTCTTTGGACATGTCGGTGATCATTTCGCCGATCTTCGTCATTTCGCCGACAAAACCTTCATAGGCGGTTTTCGCATAGTCTGCCTGAGCTTCAAAAGCCTTGTCCAAAGACTTGGAGGCAACCAGCTTCTCAACAGCAGCGGTACCTTCTTCGAAGGACTTCTTCTGGTAGTCGGCAACTTCAGCTGCAATCGCCTGGAAGCCTTTGCTCATGGAACCGAACGACTCCATGGCCATGTCCATGTTGTCTTTGCTCAACTTCTGCAAGTCATCAAAGTTGTTCATCATCTAACTGACCTCATCCAGCGGACCGGATCCAGAAGCCTTTTGATGCGGCTTGATAAGACGTCCGGTGCGCATATCGCGTTACCTATAGGAATGCGTTCGTAATGCACTGCACAATAACTGTCAAGATTATTTTGCGCTGCAACAACAACCGTTACGAGAATTTAATACCGCCTATCCCAAAAGGTGTATATCGCAGGCAAAACGCAATTGCCGATTGTGTACCGAGCCATGAAACGCGATCCGGCACCTGAACAATACGCCATTGAAATTTCAATATTGAGCGGCATAGTGCTAATCATCACCATCGGACCAGTCGCACCTTAACGATTAATTTTCTATTTTTACTTCGGATTAAAAGATAAAGGAGATCAGATTGTTAGATTAATTTGAAATTAAAAAATAAAACTAAATTTAACAAAGCATTAACTCTAACAAAAAACTACTCTTCACAGTGGTTTTTCTGCAATTTATTTACACATTCGTAACCGTGATTCCATCAAATAAACCGGACATCACGGAGCATTGCGTTGGATCGCGGGGGAAGAAGATTCAGCCCGCAATTCTCCAGACTGAAATGTGTGACCCGGATTGGGATTGTAACAGTGTTTGGTATGCGTTCTTCTCGCATTGTTCGGTCGATGGCTCGGATCGGCAAAATTCTCGCTCTCGGCAGCCTGGTGCTCGCTCTGCCGGCCACGGCAAATGCCAACCCGAAATATGCGGGCATCGTCGTGGACGCCAAAACGGGAAAGACCCTTTACGCGTCCTCTGCAGATGCGTACCGCTATCCGGCATCGCTGACCAAAATCATGACCCTCTATGTGGTGTTTGAGGAACTCGAGGCAGGCCGTCTTTCGCTCAATTCCAGACTGAAAGTGTCCAAATACGCATCGGGCCGGCCGCCGTCGAAGCTCGGCCTGAAAGCCGGCAAGACGATCAGGGTGAAGGATGCCATCCTGGCGCTCGTGACCAAGTCTGCCAACGACGTGGCAACCGTGGTTGCGGAGAATATCGGCGGATCCGAGAAGAAATTCGCCGAGCGCATGACACGCACAGCCCGTGCTCTGGGCATGAAAAAGACCACGTTCCGCAACCCGCACGGCCTGCCGAATTCAGGGCAGCGCACCACCGCGCGGGACATGGCCACCCTCGGACGCGCCATTCAGGAGCACTTTCCCCAGTACTACGGCTACTTCAAGACGCGCTCCTACAAGTATGGCGGCCGGACCTATGGCAACCACAACAAGCTGTTGGGCAGCGTCAAGGGCGTCGACGGAATCAAGACCGGCTACATCCGCGCCTCGGGCTTCAATCTCGTGACGTCGGTCAACCGCAACGGCCGCCAGATTGTCGCCGTTGTCATGGGCGGACGCTCCGGCGCCTCCAGAAATGCGCAGATGACTAAGCTGATCAACCGCTACCTCTCAAAGGCGAGCCGCGGCAAGAAAACCGTACCTGCGATCGCCAAGGGCGGCGCAGCCCCCATCTTCGTTGCGTCAGCGCTCAAAACGCCTCCCCTGCCCAAAGCCAAACCGGGCAGCCGGCAGGCGCCTGCAAATGGCGCGCCGATGGTCCTTGCATTCAATGCAGGTGCTCAGAAAACCGCCGTGCCGGTACCGTCTCCGTCCAGCACTCCGGCAGTGGCAAAGGCACCTGCAGGCACTGCCCCCAAGACCATTCCCGGTTTCGGGGAGACCGTCCCCGTTCCGCCGAAGCTGGTCAAACAACGGTTTGACGAAACGTTTGCGGTCGCGACGGCGTTGCCGCCGATCCCGCGCGAAAGCCCCGGCCTTGACCTCACCACAAATTCGACCGGCAACAAGGCGCTGTTGGCCGCAGCAAGAGGTGCGGCCGCTAAGTCAGCCGGCAACGGGACACCGCGCAGCAACAGCCCCGTCCCCGCCAAGACGATCACGGTTGAAACCGTGAAGATCGAAACAATCCCGGCTCCCGAAGCCGTAACGGCACCGGCAGCGATTGCGGTCGCCTCGACGGCGGCAGCCCCCCGGGCCGAGCCGGAGACACGTGGCGACAGCGTCACGGTCGCAACAAGCGACAGGCCGGACATCCAGCCGGGCTGGCAGGTTCAGATCGCGGCGTCGGAAACGGAAAACCAGGCCGTTGCCCTTTTGAAGCGGGCCAAGGCCAGAACCGGTGCGGCCCTTCGTGGACGCTCCCCTTACACGGAACCCGTCGATACCGGCGGCCAGACCCTCTACCGGGCACGCTTCGTCGGTTTCGAGAACAAGACCGCGGCTCGCAGAGCCTGCAGAACTCTCAAAAAGGCAAAATTCGCCTGCTTCGCCATCTATCAGTAACAGCGTAACGGATGTCCTCAATGTCTTCTGAGAAGCGTGTCTTTAGCCTCGTTGATTTTCGCCGCGAGGAAACCGGATCCCCCCTTGTCGGGATGAACGCGCAGCATAAGCCTGCGGTGCGCGGCTCGAATTTCCGCGTCCCCGGCATCGGGAGAAAGCCCCAGGATCTCGTAGGCCTCCTCATCTGTCATGGGGCCAGAGCTCGCCGGGCTTCCCTGCCCCTCTGTTCCATCCGACTGGAAGTGTTCACGCCATCCGGCAAACCGGCGGTCGAGATAAGCTTCGATTAGTTTCAGGCTCTGGTCGTCCTGCAGGCATTCCTGCCAGAAGACGTGCAACTCCTCTTCCGTCAGATCGTCCAGACTGCGGCCCTGGAAGCTTCCGGCCAGAACCACACCAGACATCTCGCCGGTGTCGTGGTCCAGTTCCATCTCGATCATCGCCGTGCGGACCCGGGAACGTTGACCGGAAGATTTGTTGGGCTTGTACGTACCCGTCAAACCACCGAGACCCGCCAGCCCGAGAAGCGACAACCCAAATCCGATCGTGGGAATGGCGAACATGAAGCGCCCGGTGATGAGAAACACTCCGCCAAGACACAACAGCGCGATCCCGCCAAACGTACGCACCTTGCGCGCAAGGTCTGCCGGGTTCGCTTGAACAAAGCTCCGCGCACCGAAGATCACGGCCGCAAGCACGATCAATCCAAAAAGTAAGTAGAACATCAGCCAGGCTTGATTTGCTGTAACAGCAGACGGGCGCCCTGCCCGCCTTTCTTTTCCAGCGCCTTGAGCGCGCTGTGTCCACCACTTGCAAAAACCGCGACCGCTTTCAAGAGTTCGGCAAGTTGCTGCGCCGACCCGGCGTCGAACGGGCAATAGGCACCTTTTGTCAGCCGTGCCATCTCGCGGAAGGCCTGCTCAGCGACCGCATCGCGCCCTTCCTGGAAAAGAAACATCGGCACACCGAGCAACCCGAGCTGCCCGGCCCTGTCGCACAGCATGTCGACATCTTCTTCCATGCAGTCCCCGACATAAACGACAGCCGCGATTTTCTCGTCCGCCGCCGCCTGGAGTGCCGCGGACAGCACCTTGCCGATCTGTGTCCGCCCACCCTGAACGGAAATCCGGCTCATCGCCCTGGCAAGGTCGTCGCTCCGCTCGAACCATCTTGAGGCCCTGCATTCACCGAAGCCGCGAAAATAGACAAGCTTGATCCTCAGCCCGCCGATCTTTCCCGCTTCCTGAAACATTTCCGCCTGGATGTGGCACGCCCTGTCCCAGGTCGGTTGACGGCTCATCGTGGCATCGAGCGCAAAGATCAGGCGCCCGGCGCTGCCGGACTGTGGCTTGATTGTCTTTGCTTTTTCCAGAAACGCGGACACATCGTCGACGGTGGACGGGCTCTGCGAGCCCTGTCTAAGGGGTGTCCCAACCATACTGTCCCTGGTTTTTGCCATCCTGCCTGTTCCCTGCCGCGCTCGTTCACAAAGAAAGTGGGCATGTGAGCGCTTTTTGACAAGTTTACATCGGCTTTCTAGAGCAGACAAAGCTCCACAAGGTCGCGCCGCATTGCATCGGGAATGGTGTGCGCATCGCCTGCAGAGCGCATATCCGCTGGAGCATCTTCCGGTTTCAGATACCGCCAGCCCTGGAATGGTCTCTTGGGCTGATAGCGCGTCAGGATCAGCCGCGGTTCGAGCACAAGGTCGCAGCGCTTGATGCCGCCGTCGTCGGTAAAGGGACGAATATCCAGGAGATGCTGGCGTACCTGGATCTTGCCTTTTATGACCCAGTAGAGCGACCCGCCATCCAGCAATTCGTCCCTGCGCGTCGGAACCATTCGCGTCGTATGCGTGGTCACTTCCTCGCGCCCGGCAAGCCTTGCCTGTTCGACGCGGTAGTCAACCCAGGCCTGGAGCGACTCCGCGCTATCGGCCCCCACACATAATTTCACCAGATTTAACGTCATCCTTCTGAACTAGCAGGCCTGTCTTCAACGTCAAGCTGACACGCCGAAACGCGGTGGATTGTGCACAGGCTCGCACAGCAAATCCTTGCACCCCACACCGAACAGGGGTCTCTTTATGTCTATGGACGTGTTTGTAACCGGCGGCACCGGGACAATCGGCACTGCTGTCGTGAAAAACCTGATTTCAAAAGGAAGCCGCGTCATCGCGCTCGCACGCTCGGAGGCCTCCGCAGACAGGTTGCGCGCACTCGGGGCAAGCGCTTTTCCCGGCGACCTGAACACGCCCGAAAGCTGGATAGAACGGGCAGCCTCGTGCGACGCCGTCGTGCACACAGGTGCGACCTTCACCGATGACATGGGACGCATCGACCGCCTGTCCATGCTGTCGCTCAAGCAGGCCGCCAGGCACAGGAAGCAGCCGCTGAAACTCGTCTACACCGGTGGCATCTGGCTGTTTCCCGAAACTGCCGGAACACAGACGATTACCGAGAAGACCCCGTTTTCGCCCATTCCGGCCTTTCGTTTCATGGCGGAGACCATCCGCACATTGTCCCATGGCACCGACCTCAATCTCGTGGTCATCCATCCCGCTCTCGTCTGCAGTCTGACCGACGGCCCGATTGCCCGGATGACACAGGCACTCAAGCACGGTGAACCCTTCAGAACCACTGCCGGGCCGGAAACGATGTGGCCGCTTGTCGAAGCGAACGACCTGGCTTCGCTCTATGTGCTCGCTCTCCAGCAAGCCCGGTTCAGAATGACTTTGCTCGCAAGCTCCATACAGGGGATATCCGTCGGGCACCTGGCTGCGCACATATCCGCCCGCCATGGCTTGCCGCTCGACATCGAGACAACGCAAACCGGAACAACACCGGATGCCCTCACCGATTTCGACGCCGGCTACGCTCTCTCGCAGCAAGTCGACATTGCGCACACAAGGCGCACGGTCGGCTGGGAGCCCGAATACGCCACGATTGAGGATCTCGTCGTTTCTCTTTCCCGTTGACCGGCCGAGACCGGCCAAAAGCGCGGACACGGGCCGGGACAAGCCTTTTTCAACCTGTCTCTCCTAACATGCAGCCAATCAACAGACGGGACGTCACATGACAAGGCTTGCAGTTGCGCTTCTGGTTCTGGCAATCACGCTTGGGTCTGCCCTGGCC
>JBCBUA010000262.1:0-7863 GCA_039818365.1 Pseudomonadota bacterium | reverse complement strand
GTCGACGAGCACGGCGGCATTTTCATGGACCGCCTCCCCGTCGAATACCCGCCTTGCGGTATAGGCCGCCTTGTCCGTCATACTGTTTGCGTCACCTTCTTCAAATGACGCGGGACGTCGGGATTGAACCCCCGGCGGCGGGCGAACCATTCTATGAAAGCGTAGAATGACACGATTTGCGTGATCGCATCGGTCAGAGGATGCTCAGCCGCCTCAAATCCGAGACGGCTTGCACGTTTGACCTTGTCGGTCGTTGCAAAGACGATGCCGCCCTGTGCCGCCATCCGGTCTGCTGTTTGAGCAAGGCCTGCCTCCGCCGCATCCCGCACCCCGAGCACAAGGACCGGATAGCCGTCTTCGACAATCGAGACCGGACCGTGAAGAACTTCCGCCGAAGAATAGGCCTCTGCATGTATCTGGCAGGTTTCCTTGAATTTCAGGGCTGCTTCATTGGCAACCGCAAGCCCCGGGCCCCGCCCGACAACATAAAGCGACCCACGCTTTTCGACGGGCTCGGCCAAGACGGACCAATCGGTTTCGATTGCCTGCTCCAGGTGCGAGGGCAGCACTTCAAGGGCGCGGGAAAGCTCGGTGTCATTGCCGATTTCTGCCAGCAGCATGAGCCCGGCGATCACCGAATTGACATAGGTCTTGGTGGCGGCGACGCTTTGCTCGACGCCGGCGCAAATGTCTATTGTCGCGGTAGACGCTTGCGCGAGCGGACTGCCGGCCGTGTTGGTGAGACCGATTGCTGTCGCTCCCTGTTGCACCGCAGATTGCACGACCGACAAGATATCGGGGCTGGCCCCGGATTGAGAGATGGCAACGACAAGCGCCTTCGCCAGTTGAACCTTCCCGCCATAGACGGAGGATACCGAAGGTCCGAGCGACGCCATTGCCAGTCCGAGATAGATTTCCGACGCATATTTCAGGAACATGGCTGCGTGGTCCGACGACCCGCGCGCGACGCTGGCAAGAAACACCGGAGAACCGGCCGCATCCGCGATCTTGCGAATGTCCGGCCGCGCTTCGGCAAGCAATCGCCGCACCGCGTCCGGAATTTCCTCAATCTCCCGGCGCATATGCGTCGGCGTGTTCACAGACAGGCTGTCAGGCATTGAAACTAGTCTTCCGTAATTTGCAGCTCTGCGATGAAGTCATACGCATCGCCACGGTAGACCGACCGCGTGAATTCAACGACGTGGCCGGAAGCGTGATAGGAAACGCGTTCGATCTTGAGACCGGCTGAGCCGATCGGAACGCCAAGAATATCGGCATCCGTCTGCTCAAGGCTGCGTGCGGAGATGCGCTGGATCGCACGGACCGGCTGCATGCCCGATGCGCGAAGCACTGCGTAGAGCGAGGTTGATACCTGTTCCGGGCTTGGCAACACCTTCTCCGACAGCGATGCCCTTTCGATGGCCATCGGGGTGCCGTCCGCCTTCCGGAGCCGTTCAACGCGCGCAACCCGTTCGCCTGAACTCAGCCCGAGCGTGAACATTTCCTCAGGCGATGCCGGAAACAGCCCCCGCTTCAGCCATTCACTGCTGGCCTCCATTCCCCGGCGCGCCATGTCTTCACTGAACGAGGTCAGGCTGGACAGTCGTTGCTCCACCTTTTGCACTTTCGGCGCAACAAAGGAGCCGCTGCCCCTTTTCTGGACCACAACCTGATCTTCCACCAGACCGGCGACCGCCTTGCGTACAGTGACCCTTGAGAGTTCGGTTATCGCGGCAATATCCCTTTCCGAAGGCAAAGGCTCGTTTTCCTTCAACACGCCTTCGTCGATTGCCTGCAGGATGCGCCGCCGCAGCAACAGGTATCTGGGCCCGCTTGAAGCAGCAAGCCAGTCGCCTTTTTCGAGCATGGAAACGAAGTCTGTCATTGGGCTCGGCGCCTTGGCTAAAATAATACCTTTCAGATACCAATTTAAACTCTATCGAAACCTAAAATCAAGTGCTAAAAGAAATTCACCCAGCCGAGAGGCACCGTCGGCAGCTGTTGCCGCCCCTGTGGCAAACAGGCTTTTCAAAGGGGTGTCTCAGCGCAAAACCACAAGTGTTCGAGTTTCCGGATAATGACCCTGCCGACAACCGAAGACCGTGATCCGCAATCGATTGGCCTTTCGGCAAGGTCGGATGAAGACGTGCTTGCGGTTATCCTTCAGCGGCAGATCGCAGCGATCGAAGCGGCCCGCGACGCCATCCCGCAGATTGCCAAGGCGGCCGCCGCGCTTCACACGGCAGCGGCCTCCGGACGGAAAATCGGATATGCGGGTGCAGGCAGCGCCGGGCTGACTGCCCTGACAGACTGCCTCGAATTGCCAGGCACATTCGGGTTTCCTTCGGATCGCATGTGCGTCCTTTATGCCGGTGGGGCAGAAAACCTGTTGAATCTGGCCGGTGTGCATGAAGACAACGCAAAGGCAGGCATCGAGGATTTTCAAGGATCCGGCCTCGGGTCCGGCGATGTGCTGATCGCCGTCTCGGCGAGCGGTTCGACCCCCTATACGTGCGGTGCGGTTCAGGCGGCGAACAGTGCAGGCACCGTAACGATCGGCATTGCCAACAATGCGGACACACCGCTCATGCGCGCGGCCGGACATGCCGTTCTTTTGAGAACGCCGCCAGAGATCATCGCCGGGTCAACGCGGCTTGGCGCAGCCAGCGCTCAGAAAGCCGCGCTTAACATGATGTCGACACTTGTTGCCCTCAGGCTCGGCCACGCCGTCAGGGGGCACATGGTCAACCTCGTGGCCGACAACGAAAAACTCAGGCAGCGCGCGCAACGGATCCTGCAGGACCTGACCAACTGCACCGCGGATGATGCCGCGGATGCGCTGAAAGAGGCGGACGGGCGTGTAAAGACAGCCGTTCTGATGCTGCTGAAGGGCCTGGATGTCGATGCCGCCGAGCGCGCCCTCGCCCTCAACGACGGAAACCTGCGTCCGCTGCTTTGACGCCGGTCTGCTTGAGGGACAAAAAGCAGATCATGAGTTTTTGATTTACTGCCCGGCAAATTGGTTGCATATTGGTATCTAATTTGGCTTGCAATTGTCGCACATGAGGAGCAGTGGACCGGCGATGATATCCTGCTACGACATTGGAGGTTCCTTCATCCGATCCGGAGTGTTGACGGCTGCAGGAGCGGTGGCCGAAAGCGAGCGCGTGGAAACACCCGGCGACGACTGGGACGCGTTCGTGCGGGCCGTCCGGAAGGCGGCCGCGCCGGAAACGTCACGGATATCGATCTCGCTTGCCGGTGCGTTCGACGAGCAAACGGGCATTGCCGATGTCGCCAATATTCCCTGTCTGCATGGCCGCAAGGTTCAAAGGGAACTCAGCGATGCGCTCGACCTTCCGGTCGCCATCATCAACGATGCGAACGCCTTTGCGCTTGCAGAGGCTGTCGACGGCACAGGCCGCGGCAAACCTGTCGTTTTCGGGATCATCCTGGGATCCGGTGTCGGTGGCGGTCTTGTGATCAACGGCGACCTCGTCACCGGTTTCGGGGGCATTGCCGGCGAATGGGGGCACGGACCCATCATCGACCCGACAGCAGGTGGCACACTGCGCGGGATCGACCGTTACACCTGCGGCTGCGGTCTGGTCGGCTGCGTCGATGCGGTGGGGTCGGCGCGCGGCCTGGAGCGGATCCACGCCTCGTTGCACGGATCCAGGAACACCAGCCGGGAGATTACCCAGAACTGGCACCAGGGTGCCCAGGATGCAAGCGATAGCGTGGACGCGTTCACGACGCTTGTCTCGCGCGCGCTCTCCGTCCTGGTCAACACGCTGGGGCCTCATGTCATCCCGGTCAGCGGCGGACTGTCCAATGACGAAAGGCTGCTTGATCTCGTTGACAGGAAAACGCGGGATCTGGTTCTGGCACGATACCCGGATCCACTGATTGTTCGCGGCGACTTCGCCTCCAATGGCGGGTTGCACGGTGCCGGCATTTTTGCCCGCAAGACATTCGGGACAATCCGGTGATGGCAGGCACGAAGCTCGAAGTGTGCGTCGACACGATAGAAGGTGCCTGGACCGCCGCAGAAAATGGCGCGGACCGCATCGAATTGTGCGCTGCGCTTTCCGAAGGCGGCTTGACACCGTCGGCCGGCATGATGGCCGCCGCGTCGCGGCTTCCTGTCCCGGTCTTTGCCATGATCAGGCCCCGGGCTGGTGACTTCAGCTACTCCGATGCCGAAAAGACGATCATGCTCAGAGACATACAACTCGCCGAACAACAAGGCATGGCCGGTATCGTGACAGGCGCCGTCACTTCCGAAGGGCGTCTCGACCTAGAGTTCCTTTCCCCTGCCCTGCGTGAGACCCGCCTTCCGGCCACGCTTCACCGGGCATTCGACATATTGCACGATCTCCCCATGGCGATCGCCCATGCCATCGATCTTGGCTTCGAACGCATCCTTACGTCCGGCCAGGGGCGGAAGGCAGAGAACCATCTTCAGGCTCTTGCCGAAATCGTTCGCCTTGCCGATGGACGCATATCCGTCATGGCCGGCTCAGGTGTCACGCACATGAACGCAGCGCGCATCTTGACCGAAACCGGCGTTGACGAGTTGCACGCGTCCTGCTCCTCACGGGAAAAACATATTCCGGCAGACCGGCCTGAAGTCCGTCTGGGCTTCGTCGCGCAAGACGGCATCCAACAGACCAGCGCGGAACAGGTCCGGCTGTTGAAGTCGGTCATCGACGCATATGATGTAAACCGGGTCTAGGCTGTTCGCCGGAAGTGGCGTCGCAATCGTGTCCAGAATAGCCAGTCAGAGCACCGGGCGATAAGGCAGCATTCCTTACGTAAACCATCAAAATTTACGTTAAGGAACGATTCACGATTGCCGAAAATTTTAAACAAAGATACGATTGAATTGTTTTCAGACGTACCAATTGCCAATTATGACAGGATCAGCCTCAACTTATCAGCAATTTTAACAGGATAGTTTCGGTCACGTCACGGTGAATGACCTTGAACCGTCAGCCAGAAACCACATTTATTTACAGAAAGTAAATGAAATCACCGAAAAATGTGATGTTCGTTACACTCAAAACGTAGAATGTGGTGCGATAATGGCAAAATCGTGACCGCGTAGCGTGGGGCACACGCTCACAAAACACAGAAAACCTGCGGAAAAGAGCCCAAAATGGACCGTATCCGCAAGTGCCCCAAGCGCGGTTGAGCTGGTTGTATTAGCCTTGGGAGGCGAACATGCAACGGAATACCAGAGCAGGAACTATTGCGCTCGGTCTCATCCTCGCCATGGCGAGCGGCGCATTAGCCGAACAACTTCCTCAGGAGACCATCACTCTGCCGGAGGACCGTCTCGCGGTGACCGTGGCGTCTGCGTCGGTTGACCAGAAGGATCCGCTGGAGAGCGAACTGACCATCTGGGTCGGTGAAATTGAGCTGGACGGCAAGGATACCGTCTGGGTGGAACTCATCGATTCCTACGGAGAGGTCATTTACGACTCCGAAGTCAATCAGAACGAGACCCATCTGTTGCCGGACGGACGTGCCGTTGTCGTGCGTTCCATGGATCAGGAAACCGTGGTTGCCGGTAAGGACGAGTCGCGTCTTGTCACCGAAGGCGCCCTTATGGTGACCCGCCGGGTTGTCAATGAAGGCACCGATGCGACGACTGTTGAACTCATCGAAACGGAAAACGAACCGGTCGAGCGTGGCACGATGTTGCAGGTGGCAGATTTTGGCCAGTCCGTTTGGAACAACATTGTCGCGTTTTTCGACGCCGCCAGGAACCGCGTGGAGATCGCCTGGAACTGGCTGGTCGATACGCTGCAGGCCTGACGCACTCTTTCTTTTTATCATGATGAAACCGATGGGCCCGCTTTTCGAGCGGGCCCATTTTGCGTCTAACACGGCCGTCCCCCTGTTCACATTCCAAGAGGTCCGGCGGGTGTCGGTTGATGCTGCGGCATCGTGATCCACTTCCACCATGCAAAATAAATTATTAAATTCATCGCCCTGCGTGATCCGAGCCGATTTCCACGCCGTAACTCCTTTTACAAAAGCAATAAAATCTCGCCTGGCCGCAAGTCCTTGCGGACTGCCCAGACTCGAAAAGGAATGAACATGCGGATTGCCGTCATCGGCTCCGGAATCTCCGGAAACAGTGCTGCTTGGGCCCTCAGTAAACAGCACGACATCGTGCTCTACGAAAAACGAAACCGTGCCGGAGGCCATAGCGCGACAGCCGACATCGACTACGACGGAACGCCGATTTCCGTGGACACGGGATTTATCGTTTACAACGAGCGCAACTACCCAAATTTCACAGCACTGCTTAAGCATCTCGACGTTGCCACCGAAGCGAGTGACATGAGCTTCGCGCTGTCCGCCGACAATGGCAGCCTCGAGTGGTCCGGCGATTCGGTCAACACGGTGTTCGCGCAACGCTCAAACCTTCTGTCTCCGCGATTCCTGTTCATGCTGAAAGACATGTTCCGCTTCAACAAGCAGTCGGTCGTGGACCTGCATGCGGGCAAACTGACGGGCGAGACCCTCGGGGGGTACCTTGAAAAGAACCGCTATTCGCAGGGCTTCATCAACGATTATCTGCTCGCGATGGGAGCCGCCATCTGGTCGACGCCGATCAACGAGATGCGCTCCTATCCGGCGGAGAGCTTTGTCGCGTTTTTTGAAAACCACCGCCTCCTCTCCTTCGAACCGACGCTTTGGCGGACGATCTCGGGCGGGAGCAGGAATTACGTCAACCGGCTGCTCGCTCCCTTGGCCGGAAAGATCAGGCTCGCGGCACCCGTGGTTGAGATCACGCGAAAGAACCAGAAGGTTCTGGTGACGGACGCGACCGGCCACAAGGATGTCTTCGACCACGTCATCCTGGCGAGCCATACCGACCAGAGCCTTGCCATGCTCGGCGATCCGAGCCCTCAGGAACGCGATATTCTCGGCGCGATCAGATATCGACCGAACGAAGTCTATCTGCATCGCGACGAACGCCTCATGCCGAAGCGGAAAAAGGTCTGGTCATCCTGGAACTACATGTCGGACAGGGATGCTGGCGAAACACGCGACGTCACGGTCAGCTACTGGATGAACCGCCTGCAGAATATCGATCGCAGCAAGCCCGTGTTCGTGACGCTGAACCCGTTCGAAGCGCCGTCGGCAGACAAGACCTTCGCGAAGTACATCTACGATCATCCGCAGTTCGACGCTGCCGCCCTGAGCGCCAAGAAACGCATGCATGAAATCCAGGGTGTGAACAACACATGGTACTGCGGCGCGTGGAACGGACACGGTTTTCACGAAGACGGTCTTGCATCCGGCCTTGCTGTTGCGAAAATGCTGGGAGCGCAATTGCCATGGGAAACGGCACCGGCTGATACGGCGTTTCTGGAAGCAGCAGAATGACAAGACAAAACCGGAATACCGTGGACGACAACGGCCCTGCGCCAGAGGATGCAGCGACGATTTATTCCGGCCAGGTGATGCATCATCGCATGAAGCCGGCGGAACACAGGTTCAGCTATTCCGTGTTCTCGCTGCTGCTCGATCTCGATCGCCTTGGACAAGCGCGCAGACAGTCCCGGTTTTTCTCCATCAACCGGTTCAATCTGCTGTCGTTTCACGAAAAGGATCACGGCAGACGGGATGGAACCAGCCTCAGACAGCATATCGATACGCTGCTTACCAAGAAGTCGGTCGACCGGCCCGCCAAAGGTGTTGCGCACCTCGTAGACGATTGCCGTCAGTTGATCGGCTTCATCATAGGCGTAATAGACACTCAGCGGATTGAAGCCGTAGCCAAGCAGCCTGGGATAGGCGAGAAGCAGCACCTTGGCGGGCCGGTCGACCGACTTCTTGGTA
>JBCBUA010000261.1:0-7869 GCA_039818365.1 Pseudomonadota bacterium | reverse complement strand
TGGAAGAAGGCGGAGAAACAAGCGGTTACTGGTTCCCTGCCTTCCGCTGCGCTTCAGCAGGGATGACAAGTCTGCAGCTGCGGGCGCGCCCTGTGGGACCTATTTAGCGATAGACCGGACGAAAGTGGGCCTGCCCATGGCATCCAAGCCTCTGCGTCTCAAATTTCGCAGGATGAGGGTTCCAGCCGTTGATCTGGTTGAAAGAACCGTTGCCGCTAGGCGGTTTCGTGATCTGAAACCAGTTCCCAGGGCTCGATCGTCCCCTCGTAGCCGAAGACCTTGCCGACAAACGGAAAGCTGACCTCGACCGACAAGCAGTAGCGGTCATCCTCGACGCGTTCACGTCCTGTTGCCCTGGGGGCGAATGCCTTCGGTATCTTCAGTGGCCCGAGGAAAACGTATTCCGGTGTGAGGTCGATGCCGGTGGACCGCGCGGTGACACGCATCTTGAAGAGGAAAGGCCCGAGCTGTTCCAGCATGCAGGGAAACGGTTCGTCTTTGCCTGCGATCATGTCGGTCATGAACGGCTGCCCATCAAACCGGCGTGTCCAGCGTTCACCGCCCTCGATTTCAATAAATGAGGTTTCAATCCGCGCATTGGTTTGCGCCTGCGGCAGGGACGCAAGTCGGCAGATCAAACGGGCGGCAGGCGACGCACCCCACCAGACATCCGCCGTTCCGGTGGCGCGCCTGGCAAAGGTGTGCATTTCGCGTATCCGGGCTGGGACCTGCTCGAAGTCGTCACCCAGAATGGTCTGGTAAAGGACGCGCGGCATTGGGAGGCAGACGGTGGTTGGTGACCTTTGTTGAAGGCGCAGATTGAGCAGTCTCGCAAGGTTTTTGCAACCTTTGATTGGCGCGATGGTTCACAAAGTCCTGCCAATTGGAGCGGGAAAGCCGGGCAGGGACCCGGCTTTCGACGATCTGTTGCTAACGGCCGCTCAAGTAGGCCTTCGCCCGGAATTCGTCCACCGGCATGCCGCCGATGCCCCAGTTCTCCATCTCGACCTCATCGATCACGACGAAGGTGGTCGACGGATTTTTACCCAGAATATCGGCGAGAAGATCGGTCGCGCCCCTGATGAGCCGGGACTTCTGTTCCGCCGTCACCCCCTCGCGGGTCACTTGAATGTTGACGTAAGGCATGATCAGGCAACTTTCTCTTTTGACGGCTTCATCTGGAAAATCTTGGCCATGATCCGCCATCTTCCGTCCTCCCGGACGAAGGTCAGGAAGTCGACAAAATCGTTGCCTGCCAGTGTGCACCGGACGCGGGCAAAAGCGGTGTTGTCTCCCGCAAGCTGGATTTCATCGATGATGTCGTCGCGCGCTTCGGCGCGGGACGCAGGTGACACGCGGGCGGCCACGACCGGAACGTAGTCGTCCATCGTCCGGTGGAGGAGCGGCGTTTCATCCGCAGTCGCATAGACCGCCTTGGGATGAAACACCTTCTGCAACAATGCGGTATCGCAGTGATAAAGCGCGTCGAAATAGTCCTTTATGACGGCGGTCAAGTCGGCATACGCGGTGCTCATGCTGCCAGTCCTTCTTCGACAAGGGTTTTGCGGGTTGCCGGGCGCGCACCTATCCGCGCGACATAGGCACTGGTGAGCGGCCATTCGTCCAGAGAGACGCCGATAAAATTCGTCCAGTTCAGGATGACGAACGCATAGGCGTCGACGACGGAAAACGCGCTGCCGAGCAGAAAGGGAGAGCTGCCTTGCAGCAGGTCCTCGAATTGACCGAGTTTCGCATCGAGCTTTTTCCGGTTGGCGGCCTGTTCGCTGTCGGTGAAGGTTTTGCCGGAAAAGTAGGGGCTGAAGGCCTTGTGCAGCTCCGACGATAGGAAACTCAGGAGTTCCAGCTGCCGGTAGCGTTGCAGGGGCTGGTTGTCGTTGCCGGCGGCAAGACCGGGGAATTGCTCGCCGAGCCAGTGCAGGATTGCGACGTTTTCCGTCAGGACCGCACCGTCTTCCAGTTTCAGCGCAGGCACATATCCGCGCGGGTTGGTGTCCAGGAAAGACGCCCCTGTTTCGGTCGTTCCATTTTCCGTGTCGACCTTTTCCAGCTGATAGGCAACACCTGCCTCGTTGAGGAGAATATGGGCTGCCATGGAACAGGCGCCGGGCTTGTAGAACAGTTTCATCGTTTCGCTCCAACGTGTGTTTCGATGACAGGAAGGTGTTTGTTAAGGTCACTCTTGACAAGTAGGTTTCTGATGGTAACCATGCTTTTCGAGTTACCCCGGAGAAACCTGATTTCAGCGGAGTTACACGCCGAATGAGCCTCAAGATGCGCAAAAACCGGAGCCCGAAACCGCCGGAGCCATGCCTCCTGACCGAGTGCATGCAGGTGATCGCGGGGGCGTGGGCCCCCAATGTCATCTGGAGCCTGCGGGCCGGTCCGCGCCGGTTTAACGAGCTCAAGACCGATATCCCGCCGGTCTCGTCCAAGGTCCTGTCGGCACGTTTGTCGGAGCTGGAAGAGCGCGGCGTGCTTCTGCGCCATGTGCGCCCGACATCGCCACCGTCTGTCGAATACGAACTGACGGCGCTGGGTGAGGAACTGATCCCGGCTCTCGAAGCGATTGTTGAGGTCGGACACAAGCTCAAACAACTGCGCGGGTACGAACCGGCATCGGAAGCTGCGGAATGACCGGCAAGACAGGGGCGAAAGCGGGCTGATGGAACCGAAAACCTTCGTTCTTGTGCACGGTGTCTGGCACGGCGGCTGGTGCTGGTCGCGGGTCGCCGGCATTTTGCGCGCGCGCGGTCACCATGTCACCGCGCCGACCCAGACCGGGCTCGGCGAGCGCTCGCATCTGCTGTCATCCGGGATCTCCATCCAGACCTTTGTCGAGGACATCGTTCGGCACATCGAGTTCGACGATTTAAGGAATGTTGTCCTTGTCGGGCACAGTTTCGGTGGCATCCCGATCACGGGTGCGGCCGATCTGGTACCCGGGCGCATCGCCAGGCTGATCTATCTCGATGCGATCATGCTGGACACGGGCGAAACCTGGATGAGCCTCTTGCCCGAAGACATGGCGGAGGACCGCACGCGGTTGGCGCAGGAAACCAGCGGCGGCCTTTCCCTGCCGCCCGCGCCAGCGGAAAGCTTCGGTGTCGCACGGCCAGAGGACGTCGCCTTCGTCCAGCCGCGCCTGACACCGCATCCCTTCCGGACGTTCACGACGGCGCTGGATCTGAAGAACCCGGTCGGAAACGGTGTTCCGGCCGCTTACATCCGCTGCACGGATCCACCCTACAGGCCGGCGACCGTCGCCCTGGAACGGGCGCGGAAACTCGGCTGGCCGGTGGCGGAGATCGCCACGGGACACGACGCGATGGTGACGGAACCGCTCGCGCTGGCCGATCTGCTGGAACGGCTTGGCTGACAGGTGCTGCGCCGGGCGCTGGTCCTTGGGAAAAAGAAAACCCGCCTCGGGTGAGGAGGCGGGGAGAAGTGGGTTCACGGGGATCGCGAAAACGCTTCTGCTTGTCAGCCTGCTTATACCTGCAGGCGGGATCTGATTTCCTTGCGCAACTCGTCGATGGGTGACTTGGCCGCGCCGTCTTTCGTGTGCCAGAACGTCCAGCCGTTGCACGCTTCCTGACCCTGAACCAGCGCTCCGACCTTGTGGATCGACCCGGTATGATCGCCCGATTTGAGCGACCCGTCGGCGCGCACGATGGCAATATGCTTGCCCTTGGAGCAGGTCAGTTCCGCGCCCGGCGAAAGCAGGCCGTTTTCCAGAAGGGTGCCAAAGGGAATGCGTTTCTGGGCCCGTTTGCCCTGCTGCATTTCGAGCGCTTCGCCGTCACTGGTTTCGATGGACGCGATCCGGGCGGCCGCGGCATCGATGTAGTCCTGCTCGCGTTCGACACCGACGAAATTGCGGCCGAGTTTCTTGGCCACCGCTCCGGTTGTTCCCGTGCCGAAGAACGGGTCCATCACCACATCGCCCGGCTTGGACGAGGCTGTGAGCACGCGGTAGAGCAGCGCTTCCGGCTTCTGGGTCGGATGCACCTTCTGGCCGTTTCCGTCTTTCAGCCGTTCCGAGCCGGTGCAAAGGGGAAGATGCCAGTCGGAACGCATTTGGAGGTCGTCGTTGAACGTCTTCAGGGCATCGTAGTTGAATGTCGGCTTGGCATCCTTCGACTTCACCGCCCAGATCATGGTCTCGTGGGCGTTGGTGAACCGCTTGCCGCGGAAATTCGGCATCGGATTCGATTTCAGCCAGACGATATCGTTCATGATCCAGAAGCCGAGATCCTGAAGGATCGCACCAACGCGGAAGATGTTGTGATAGGAGCCGATAACGTAAAGCGAGCCGTCCGGTTTCATCACCCGGCGCGTTGCCAGCAACCACGCCCTGGTGAAGGCGTCATAGGCTTCGAAGCTCTCGAACTGGTCCCAGTGGTCGTCGCAGGCGTCGACCTTGGACTGGTCCGGCCGGTGAAGGTCCCCGCCCAGCTGGAGATTGTAGGGTGGATCCGCGAACACCAGGTCCACCGAACGGGACGGCAGTGTCTCAAGGGCGGACACGCAGTCGCCCTTCAGGATTGTGTTCATCCAGGAAGCGGAAGCTTCCGTATTTTCAGTCGGATGGGGTGCCGCGATGGACACCCCGGTACTCAGTACACTCATTGCGACGCAATACCTCACGCAATTTCGAGTGTCATGGTTACCGGTTTTGGTAAATCAGCGGTTAAGTCGAAAAAAGAAAAATTACCTTTGAATCAAGGCTTTGTTTACAATCGTAAAAGTTAAATGAGAGGTTAATGGGCTGTTCCGACCGAAAACGCCAGAATTCTGCTGATTTCGTTCAGACTGCGACCGCTGGTTGTCTTCCAATCGTTAAAGGCCGCCTGCGCAGCTGAAAGATTTTTTTTCGACATGCGATCGTTATCAATGACATTTTCACGCATGAGGGCGTTAACCACATCGCCGGTGAGAATGAAACTCTCCTTTCCCATGAATCGAAGCGCCAGTTGCCCGGTCGTTCCGCCGAGACGGCTGCCGCGCTTTTTCATGAGATCCATGAGCCCGATCTGGTCGTTTACGGGATAGCTTGCGAAAAACGCGGCAGCGCTGCCATGTTCTGCGGCGAGATCCCTCAGGAACACGGCATTGTCCTGCACCGCCTTGATCTTGGCGCCGTTGCGCACGATCCGTGTGTCCTTGAGAAGGGCCTCAAAGGCTTCGTCCGGCAGGAATGCGAGACGGGCGACGTCAAAGCCTTCGAAGGCGTCCTCGAAACCCGGCCATTTCTGGTCGATCACCTTCCAGCTGAAACCCGCCTGGAACACGCATCTTGTGAACATGGAAAGCCAGCGGTCGTCGCCGGTCTTTTTCAACTCGGCCTCGGACTTTGGCAGATTGTGCTCCGCAAGCAGGGTCTTGAGCTTTTTGGCCCCGCCCTTCTTCTCCGCCGCCAGGGCCTCGATCTCTTCGAAGGAACGCATCTGCCAAGTCTCCTTTTCCCGTTACTGCAGGCGGGACAAGAGAAAACGAAGACGGTCACCTGCGCAACCTCTCTTTCACGGCCGCCCCCCGACCTGCTTCGAGCGTTCGAAGCGGCGCAGGGCGAGGGAAAGCGTGATCGTCATCATCAGGTAGATCAGCGCGACGACGTTGTAGGTCTCGAAATAGCGGAACGACCCGGCGGCATAGACCTTGCCGAGCTGGGTGATGTCCGCGACACCGAGAACGGAGACAAGCGAGCTGTCCTTGATCATGGCGACGAAGTCGTTTCCGAGCGGCGGCAGGATCGTCTTGAGCGCCTGGGGAAAGATGATCAGCCGGAAGCGCAGCCAGCGGTTCATGCCGAGCGCCTCGGCCGCCTCGATCTGGCCCTTGTCGACAGCCTGGATTCCGGCCCGGAAGACTTCGGCGATGAAAGCGGAATAGCCGATCATCAGGGCAACGATCGCCCGCCAGAGCAGGGGAAAGTCGCGCGTGCGCATCGGGTCCGCGCCGAGCGGTTCCAGAACCGCATTGATGGCTGCAACGATCAGGGGCGTGCCGACGAAGGCGATATAGAGCAGAAGCACGATGATCGGCAACCCGCGCACGACCTCGATGTAGAACCTTGCCGACTGCCGCAGCACGATCGATCCCGACAGCGACGCCAGTGCCAGCAGGAGCCCGATCACGGAGGCCAGGAAGAACGCCACGAGCGTGACGAAGATCGTCAGGCCGATGCCGCGCGAAACGGTTGCCATCACTTGCGTGTAAATCTCGTCGGTACCGATCCGGAACAGGAGAAAGGCGGCGATCACGCAGGCGGCGGCGAGCCAGTAGGGAAAGTCCTGTTTGGGCGCGGCAAGTGCGGTCTTTTTTCGGAACATGGCGTTTTCTTGCGGTTGGGGCAGGCGATGGGATGCGTGCGGACTGTGTGTCCGGCTGCAAAAGAAAGTGGCCGGCTCCGGGGCTCTCCCGATACCGGCCACGCAAGCACTGGTCTGACAGATCCAAAGAGGCTGTTACTGACCGGCCTTGTAGTCGAAGAACCATTTCTTGTTGAGCGCATCCAGCGTCCCGTCGGCGCGCATGCTGGCAATGGCGGCGTTGAACGGTTCGATCAGGTCGGTGTTCTTCGGAAAGATGAAGCCGAAATCCTCCGTGCCCATCGGATCGCCGATGAGTTTGAACGTGTCCGGGTTGGCATTGACATAGCCTTGCCCGCCGGTGCTGTCGGTGAGGACAAGATCGACGTCCCCGACCTTGAGCGCCTGTACGGCGGCGCCGAAGGTTTCAAACAGCTTTATGCGCTGGTTGTTTTCATCGCCGTCGAGAACTTCGTAGACGGTGACGTAGAACGGTGTGGTGCCCGGCTGGGCGCCGGCCAGGAAGTCGTCATTTCCGGCAAAGCCCGCGGGGTCCGTGAACCGGTCTTCGTCGGCACGGACCAGCATGAACATCTCCGAGCGCATGTAGGGATCGGAAAAGGCGACTTTTTCCGCGCGGTCCTCGCGAATGGTGATGCCGTTCATCGCGACATCATATTCGCCGGCCGATATCGCGGGGATCATGGCGTCCCAGCTTACATTCTCATACGTGACCGTCATGTTCAGCCGCTTGGCGATTTCGGCAATTGCCTCGTATTCCCAGCCCGCCGGCTGGCTGGTCTTCGGATCGATGAACTGAAGCGGCGGATAGGTATTTTCCGATGCGATCACGACCTCCCTTCCTCCAAGGTCGGGCAAATCGGCGGCCTGAGCGGCGAACCCGGCTCCGAGCAAAGGCAAAACGGCAACCGCAAGGCTCAAAAGGGTACGTTTCATGGGGAAGCTCCTGATCAGCATGTGAACCGATAGTACCGGGATTGCGAACCGGCGGAAAGTCCGTTTCACGGCAGGGCCGGGAAGCAACCCGCGGCAACGCGGCGGCGCTGGCACGGCGCAAGGCGTGCCTGAAGCTGTTCAGGAACAAAGGCTCGGGGCCAGGCTTTGAAATTCGGGTCCGGATTGATTGAAGAATTTCTCTCTTTGCGAAAAAAAATTCAAAAACACCTGATACGTGTATTGACGCAGGGGACATCTGGCGGGACTGTGTTCGCCATAACAACAATAAGGAGACTTTCATGTCCAATCTGATCAATGGCGATTACCCGCTGGGCAAACGGCGCATGCGCAAGGCGCCTTCGCATCCGCTCGAGGTGTTTACAAACGCCAAACACGCGGTCGACCGCCTGATAGACATCTTCGAGGCGAACACGGCTTTTTTGCGTTCGCATTTCAACGACCTTCTGGAAGGGGAAAACATCCAGGAGCACATCAGGGCCTACTACCCCCAGGTCCGGGTTGTCACCGACAGCCACGTGCGTCTGGACAGCCGCCTGTCCTACGGGTTCGTTTCGGGACC
>JBCBUA010000260.1:0-7951 GCA_039818365.1 Pseudomonadota bacterium | reverse complement strand
GTTTTACAAGTCTCTCCCGGGCAATCCGGATCGCGTCCTCGTCCGCAACGGGCGGGAACGGGTATGGACCCGTGTGCTCCGGTTCGGTTGTGTCGCCGGAAACATCGCCCCTGACCTGATAGAGCTTCTCCGCCGCGTCGTACCATGGGGCGATTTCTTCGTAGGCAAACGGCCATGCCGGAGACACGCCCTCGTAGTGCTGCAGCTCGCCGAAGTCCTGTGCGCGGTAGCGGATCAGAACCGCGCCGTAGAGCTTCGAGTTGCCCCCGACGTTGTAATAGTTCCCCGGTTCGAAGACGTTGTTCTTTTCGTCAAGCCATGTCTCGGGCGAGCGGAAGGCGCTGTTGGTGTAGATGCGCCAGGGGTCGCGTGCCGGTGCATCGTCGGGAATGCGGTGTCCGCGTTCTAGGATCGTGATCCTGGCACCGGACGGTGCAAGACCGGCGGCAAGGGTTGCTCCCCCCATGCCGCTGCCGATGATGACTATGTCCGGCGCGTCGCTCATGCGTCAGGCGATCCTGTTCTCGCTTTGAGGGTCGAAGGCGACGGCCTTTTCCATGTTGAAGGCAAAGGGGAAGGTTTCCCCGGCGTTGACGTTGACGTCCGCACGGAAGCGTCCGGTGACGTCCTTGCCGCCGATCTGGCTGACGACGAACGTGTCCGACCCGGCGGGCTCGGTGACTTCGACGGGCGCGTCGACGATGTGAACGGCCTGCGAGTTCCGGTCGGCACCGTCGCGGTCGGTGATGGCCTCCGGCCGGATGCCGAGAATGATGTCCCGTCCGATATCCGAGGCGAGGGTGTCCGTGGCAAAGGGGATGGATGCCTTGGTTCCATCGGCCAGCGATACTTCGGCGGCGGGCTGACCGTTTTCCGAAACGACTTTTGCCGGGAAGAGGTTCATCGACGGCGATCCCATGAACCCGGCAACGAACATGTTGGCCGGATTGTCGTAGATCTCCTTGGGCGTTCCAAGCTGCTGCACGTAGCCGCCGAACATCACGGCAATGCGCGTCGACAGGGTGAGGGCCTCGATCTGGTCATGGGTCACGTAGACGATGGTTGTCCCGAGCTTCTGGTGCAGCTTCTTGATTTCCGTGCGCATGTCGACACGCAGCTTTGCATCCAGGTTGGAGAGCGGCTCGTCGAACAGGAACACGTCGGGTTCGCGAACGAGCGCGCGTCCCATCGCGACCCGCTGGCGCTGACCGCCGGAAAGCTGGCCGGGCTTGCGGTCGAGAAGGTGCTTGATCTGCAACAGATCGGAGACCTGCGCGATGCGCTTCTCGCGTTCGGATTTCTCGATGCCGTGCATCTCCATGCCGAAGGAGATATTGCCGCTCACCGTCATGTTCGGATAAAGCGCGTAGGACTGGAACACCATCGCAATGTTGCGGTCGGCGGGTTTCACGCCGTTCATGCTCCGGTCCCGAATGGCGATCTCGCCGGACGTGATGTCCTCAAGGCCGGCGATCATGTTCAGCAAGGTCGACTTGCCGCAGCCGGATGGCCCGACCAGGACGAGGAACTCGCCTTCTTCGATCGAGATGTCGGTTTCGTGCAGGACCTGCACGGCGCCGTAAGACTTGGTCGCCTGTTTGATGTCGAGAAAGCCCATTGCCTTATCCTTTAACTGAGCCGGCCATCAGGCCACGGACGAAGTACCGGCCCGCGACGATGTAGACGAAGAGAGTTGGCAGCGCGGCCATGATCGCGCCTGCGAAATGGACGTTGTATTCCTTCACCCCGGTCGACGACTGAACGAGGTTGTTCAGTGCAACGGTCATCGGCTGACTGTCGAAGTCGGAGAAGGACGCGCCGAACAGGAAGTCGTTCCAGATGTTGGTGAACTGCCAGATGATGCAGACGACCGCGATCGGTCCGGACGACGGCAGCAGGATGCGCCAGAAGATGCGGAAGAAACCGGCGCCGTCGATCTGCGCCGCCCGCACCAGTTCCGTCGGGAAGGCGGCGTAGTAGTTGCGGAAATAGAGGGTCGAGAAGCCGATGCCGTAGACGAAGTGCACGAAGATCAGGCCCGGCACGGACCCGGCAAGGCCCATGAGACCCAGCATCCGCGCCATCGGGATGAGCACCATCTGGAACGGGATGAAACATCCGAACAGCAACAGGCCGAACAGGATGGTCGCGCCGGGGAAGGTCCATTTCGTCAGGACATAGCCGTTGAGCGCGCCGACCATGGTCGACAGGGCAACCGCCGGGACAACCATGATGATGGAGTTGAGGAAATAGGGCCTGAGGCCCGTCGCCTCGACGCCGACCTGCGCGCTCGACCAGGCACTGAGCCAGGGCGCGACCGTCCAGTCCTGCGGCAGGGCCATCATGCCGCCCGCGGTAATCTCGGACAGGGGTTTCAGCGAGTTCACCACCATCACGTAGAGCGGCAGCAGGTAGTAGATGCAGAAGACAGCCAGCAGCGTGTAAAGCACGAAGCGGGCAAGGCTGAAGGAACTTTTCGCGGACGCAGAGGCCATCACTTCTTCTCCCTCAGTTCGGACCAAAGATAAGGCACGATGATCGCGGCGATCGTCATCAGCATGATCACGGCAGAGGCCGCGCCAATCCCCATCTGATTTCGCGTGAATGTGTAGGAATACATGAAGGTTGCGGGCAGTTCCGTCGCCGTTCCAGGCCCCCCGCCGGTCAGGGCGATCACAAGGTCATAGGACTTGATCGCCATGTGGGCGAGCACCACGAAGGCCGACATGAAGGCCGGACGCAGCTGCGGGATCACGATGCGGCGGTAGAGCGCGAAGGTGGACGCCCCGTCGATCTGGGCGGCTTTCATCATCTCGCTGTCGATCCCGCGCAATCCTGCCAGGAACATCGCCATGACGAAGCCGGATGTCTGCCAGACCGCGGCTATGACAATCGTATAGATCGCCATGTCGCTGTCCTTGATCCAGTTGAACTCGAACGTCGTCCAGCCCCAGCCGCGCACCACGGCCTCCACCCCGATGCCAGGATCGAGGAACCACTTCCAGGCAACACCGGTGACGATGAAGCTCAGGGCCATCGGATAGAGATAGACCGTGCGGATGAAGCCCTCGGCGCGGATGCGCTGATCAAGCAGGATGGCCAGCAGCAGTCCGAGCGCGCAGCAGATGACGATGTAAAGGACGCCGAAAATGACAAGGTTCGTGACGGCCGTGTCCCACGCCCTGATGCGGAACAGGTTCTCGTAGTTCTTCCAGCCGACCCATCCGAATGTGGGCAGGATCCGGCTGTCGGTAAAGGACAGGTAGAGCGTGAACAGGATGAAGCCATAGACGAAGATCGCGACGATGGCGACGGTCGGGCTCAACACGATTTTGGGTAAAGCGTCACGCAGTCTGTCAACAACGGAACCACGTGGGTTCGCCGCTTCAGAAATAGACATCTCAGGCCCCCAGCTGCCGGAAAGCGGTGCGGGCGCACCGCTTTCCGTTGGGTATTTTACTTGTTGATTTGAACGGCGGTCACGAGTTCATCGACAGCGGTCGCGCTGTCATACTCGCCGTTGAAGTGCGCCGTGATCACATCATACATGGCGTTCTTGACCGCAGCCGGGTTGGCGTGGCCGTGGGCCATGGAGCCGTAAAGATTGCCGCTGTCGGCAGCCTTTTTCAGGTCGGCCATGCCCTTCTTGCCGCAAGCGTCGAAGGCTTCGTTGGAGACGTCCGTACGGGCCGGGACAGAGCCCTTGACCACGTTGAACGCGGACTGGAAGCTCGGCGACAGGATCGCGGTTGCAAGCGCAGCCTGTTCCTTGCCGACTTCGGAGCCTTGCGCGAACATGGCGAACTGGTCGGCGTTGAACGTGACCTGGTCCTGCGTGCCCGGGAAACGGAAGCACAGGAAGTCCGCATCCGGCTGTTTGCCGGCATTGAGGAATTCACCCTTGGCCCAGTCGCCCATCATCTGGAAGGCGGCGTCGCCGTTGATGACCATCGCGGTCGCCAGGTTCCAGTCGCGGCCGGAGAAGTTGTCGTCGACATAGGACCGGATCACGGCCATGCGGTCGAAGGTTTCCTTCATCGTGTCGGAGCCGAGAGTTTCCTCGTCAAGGTCGATGAACGCCTTCTTGTAGAAGTCCGGTCCGCCGGTCGACATGGCGACGGCGTCAAAGACGGTCGCGTCCTGCCACGGCTGTCCGCCATGTGCGATCGCGGTCTTGCCGGAGGCCTTCACCTTCTCAAGGGCTGCCACGAACTCGTCCCATGTGGTCGGGACCGCAATGCCGAGTTCGTCGAGAACAGCCTTGTTCGCCCAGACCCAGTTGGTGGAGTGAACGTTCACCGGCGCGGACACCCACTTGCCGTCATGCTTGGCAAACTGCTGCAATGCTTCGGGAACAACGTCGTCCCAGCCCTCGAGACCGGCCTGGATGTTCAGGTCGGCAAGCGCACCTTCGTTCGCCCAGTCGAGAATGTCGAAACCGAGCATCTGCACCGCGGTGGGCGGGTTGCCGGATGTCACCCGGGCGCGCAGCACGGTCATGGCCTGGGAGCCACCGCCGCCGGCAACCGGCATGTCCTGCCAGCCGATGCCCTGGCCTTCAAGATCCTGCTTCAACACGTTCAGCGCGGCGGCTTCACCGCCGGATGTCCACCAGTGAAGAACTTCAACGTCTTCTGCCTTGACGGCTGTGCTTGCTGCCATAAGAGCGGCGGCTGCCGTCATCATCGTCAATTTACGCATGGATTTCCTCCCTTTGCGTGCCTGTCGTCGTCTTGAGCGCCGAACATTCGCGCTCGCTCGTCACGCAACGTCTATTGTAACGTTGCAAACCCTGTAAATGTCAATCTTTTAATCTTTTCTTCTGTAGAATAAATTATTTGTTTTTTTACATGAAGTTAATTGATCTATGGCGATTTTGCGTTGCAGCATCTTTCTTTGTTGCAACGTTTTAAATTCCCTGATTAGACTTGTCTGACCGTATGAGCTACAAGCCTCTGGTTGAGGGGAACGGGCATGTCGCAGAAAAACGCCGGAACGACGATGGAGGGAGCCGCCGACGGGCACGCGCGCCCGACATTGCGTACGGTCGCGGCCGAAGCCGGTGTCGCCGTGACGACCGTCTCGCGCGCTCTTGCGGACGATCCCAGGATCGCCGAAGCGACCCGCAAGCGCATCTCCGAAATTGCCGACAAATTGGGGTATGTGCCGAACCGGGCCGCGCAGAGGCTGCGCACCGGACGGACCAAAGTCATCAGCCTTCTGCTCAATCCGAGGCACGAGTTCCTGAGTTTTACCTCCGAGTTTCTCGGCGGGATGTATGAGGGCCTCAGCGGCACCGGTTACTCCATCAACATCACGGCGGACAGCCTGGGCGACGACCGGCTTGAAACCATCCGCTCCATCCGCCGGCACTCCCTGGCCGATGCGATCGTCTTCACCCGCACCGAGTGTTTCGATGACCGTGCCCGTTACCTTCTTGAGCACGATTTTCCGTTCGTGACGCACGGGCGCACCGATTTCATGACGCCGCATCCCTTTGTCGATTTCGACAACGAGGCCTTCGTGCGCATGGCGATCGCGCGGCTTGTCGAGAAGGGGCGCAAGCATATCTGCATCGTCATGCCGAACGAGAAATACACGTTCGGGCAGCATCTTCGCTTCGGCGCGCGGCAGGCCGCGACCGATCACGGCATGAGGCTGACGATCCCCACTGAGGTTGATCTCGACAGCGAGCCCGACGCAATCGCGGCGACGCTGCGCAGCCTGCATACCGGTCCGGACGCGCCGGATGGCTATGTCTGTGTCGGTGAGGTCAGCGCGCTGATCACGCTCGCATTTCTCAACGACATGGGACTTGCCGAGGGACAGGATGTCGATGTTGTTGCCAAGCGGGCGTCGCCGATCTCCAACCACTTCCGGCCGCGCATCGAGACAATCGACGAAGACCTGCGCGCAACGGGCCGCGCGATGGCCAAGGTGCTCCTTGGCCGGATCTCCGGCGCGCCCGTCGAGGACCTGCAGGTTCTGCTGCAGCCCGAGGGACCTTTCTCGATTTCGAGATAGGGCGGT
Source organism: Pseudomonadota bacterium (assembly GCA_039818365.1). Lineage (GTDB taxonomy): Bacteria > Pseudomonadota > Alphaproteobacteria > Rhizobiales > Stappiaceae > Roseibium. The sequence goes on along the minus strand of JBCBUA010000260.1, from coordinate 1,921 downwards.
CATGCAGGCACCCACGGGTCACGCGACCTGCCGATTTTCATGGTGACCGTTTTTGCTTCCAGGAACTCGTCTAGACCGTATTTGCCGAGCTCGCGCCCCTGTCCGCTTTCCTTGTAGCCGCCAAAGGGCAGCTCCGCGAAGCCGTCCATCCACGTGTTGGTCCAGACAGTACCGGCATTGGCGCGGCGCGCGAATTCCAGGCAGGTGTGAACGTTTTCACTCCAAACGCCCGCCGACAGGCCGTAGTCGGCATCGTTCACCAGATCGATGGCTTCCTCCAGTGTCCTGAAGGTCAGCACCGAGAGCACCGGGCCGAAGACTTCCTCGCGTGCAATCGCCATGGAACTGGCCACATTCGTGACGACAGTCGGCTGGTAGAACTGGCCGTTCAGCCCCGGCACATCGAGCGCACCACCGCCGATGGGCACCTCGGCGCCCGCCGCCCTTGCGTCCTGAACATAGGTGTCGATCTTGGTCTGATGCTCAGGCGTGATGATCGCACCGACCTTGGTCGAGGGATCCAGGGGATCGCCGAACGGAACCTTGCGCGACAGGGCGATGGTCCGCGCCACGAATTCGTCGGCGATGTCCTCGTGCACAATGATGCGGGAGCCGGAATTGCAGCACTCGCCGGCATTGAAGTAGACCCCGAACGCGACCGCGTCGGCGGCGTTTTCAAGATCGGCATCGGGAAAGATCACCTGCGGGTTCTTGCCGCCCAGCTCAAGGGACACCTTCTTCAGCGTGCCGGCCGCCGCTTTGACGATGGCCTTGCCGACGCCTGTTGATCCGGTGAATGTCACCATGTCGACGCGCCTGTCCTGGGTCATGGCGGTTCCGACCGGATCGCCGAAGCCGAGAACGATATTCACCACACCTGCGGGAATGCCGGCTTCAAGCAACAGCTCGCCCATGATGACGGTCGTTGCCGGTGTCATTTCGGACGGCTTGATCACTGCCGTGCAGCCAGCAGCCAGGGCAAATGGAAGCTTCTGGGAGACGATCAGGAACGGGAAATTCCACGGTGTGATAATGGAAACCACGCCGATGGGTTCCTTCAGCACCAGTCCGAGAAAGTCGCTTCCGAGAGAGTTGTGACTTTCGCCGTGCATGGTGCGGGCGAGCGAGGCGGCAAAGCGCCAGATGTCGGCGGCTCCCTCGATTTCCGCCTTTGCCTGGCTGATCGGCTTGCCGGATTCCAGCGTTTCCATGAGAGCGATCCGCTCGCGCTCGCGATCGATCAGATCCGCAACCTTGAGCAACAGCGTTGCGCGATCCTTGCCGCTCGTCCGTGACCAGCGCCCCTTGTCGAAGGCCAGCCGTGCTGCGGCGATCGCGGCATCCGCGTCGGCCTTGCCACCTTTGCTGGCGATTGTCACAACGGAACCGTGTGACGGCGATGTCCTTTCGAAGGTTGTTCCATCCGCGCTGCCGCGCCAGGCGCCGTCAATCAGGTGACGCGCGACGAAAGGCTCGGCTGGTATCTTTGCTTCGCTGATGGAGACGACGTTGAGATCACTCATTTTAAAGGGCTCTAGTTTCCTGGGAATTCCGGTTTGCGTTTTTCGCGGAAGGCGGTGACGCCCTCGTCGCGGTCTGCCGTCTGTCCAATCATGCCTGCGCCGAGGGCTTCGATCATCGCGCCGCGGTCTTCTCCGGCGGCGGCGTGGATCATGTATTTGGCAACTTCGATGGCGCACGGGGACTTGCCCGCCAATGCCTGAGCCAGTTCAAGCGCGCGGGCACGCGGGTCGTCGGCCAGCTCTGCGGCGAAGCCCAGGGCATGGGCGCGGTCGGCGGAGATCCGGCGGCCGAACAAGGCCATTTCCTTCACCACCGGTTCGCCCAGGAGGCGGATCAGGCGCTGCGTGCCCGACCAGCCAGGCACAATCCCGACGGACGCCTCTGGAAGCGCCAGGGT
>JBCBUA010000259.1:0-7980 GCA_039818365.1 Pseudomonadota bacterium | reverse complement strand
ACGTTCAAGATCCAGACGACCCGCGGCTTCAAACCGAAGGACTACGAGATCATCCAGGTGATCGTCGGCCTTTGGCGCAAGGTCGGTATCGAGGCCGAGATCGAGGTCTACGAGATTGCCAAGCACTTCGAATTGCGCGCAGCGGATCAACTGGCTCCGGCAGCCTTCTACAACTGGGGCAACGCGATCGGCGATCCGACGACCTCCACCGGCTTTGCCATGTTCGGCCCGTCGCCGCATTCCGTCTGGGACGGTGAAGACCTGATGCAGATGATCCTGCCGCTGTGGGGCGAGGCAGACGAGGAAAAACGCATCGCGGGCTGGAAGGCCGTCGACAAGCACATCGCCGAAAACGCGCTCGTGCTGCCGCTGATCCAGTATGTGCAGCCGATCCTGCACAGCGATCAGGTCAAGGTCACACCGCACGCCTCGGGAGCCCTGCTGCCGCATCTGATGACCCGTTCTTAAGTCAGGAAAACGTTACCTCACCTTCGCCGCAGTGCCCTTCCTGCTTGCTCCTTAGGGTGCTGCGGCGGCTCTTTTTCCTGAATGAAGGGCTGCGAAACTTTTCATGCAAATCGTGCGCACGCTGCTGACGCGCCTGGCAACGACACTCATCACGCTCCTGGGGGCCGCGATCATCGTTTTCGTCGTGATCCGGGTCGTGCCGGGAAATCCGATCGCGATGATGCTGCCGCCCGGGGCGACCGATGCCGACATCGCGCGCCTGGAAGCGCTCTACGGGCTGGACAAGAGCATCCCCGAACAGTTCCTGATCTGGATCGCAAACGTCCTGCAAGGCGACTTCGGAACATCCATCACGACGCGGCAGCCTGTTTTCGATCTTGTAATCGGCCGCCTTCCGGCAACGCTGGAGCTGTCGGTGATGGCCCTCCTGATTGCGATCGTCGTTGGTGGCTCGGCGGCGCTTACCGCCACGCTTTACCGTGGCACGAAGGTCGAGGGCGGCATCGACGTTGCGGGCGGCGTTGCGCTGTCTCTGCCGGACTTCCTCTGGGGTCTGGCTTTGATCCTCGTCCTTGGTGTTCTCTGGCCGCTGTTTCACATTTCCGGACGCGTGTCGCCTTCGCTCGGCTTCGAGTTCACCACCAACTTCTATCTGATCGAAGCGCTTTTGCGCTTTCGCTTCGACGTGGTGCTCGATCTTCTCGGCCACATGTTCCTGCCCGCGCTCGCGCTGGCAATTCCACTGGCGGCGATCATTCTCCAGCTGCTGAAGCAATCACTCAAGGAATGCATGCACGACGACTACATCACGCTTGCCCGCACGAAGGGTTATTCGGAAACGTCGATCATTGCGCGGGATGCGCTGCCGAATGCCATCCTGCCGACGCTGACGCTGGTCGGCGTTCAGTTCACCTTCCTCATCGGAGGGACCGTGATCATCGAACGCCTGTTCTCCTATGAAGGCCTTGGCAACATGGCGATCGATGCGGTGATCAACCGCGACCTGCCGCTCATCCAGGGGATCGTCCTTGTGTTCGCGCTTCTGTTCACGCTCGTCAATCTGCTGGTTGACATGACCTACGCGGCGCTCAATCCGAGGCTTCGCCATGCGTGACGCCCGCGGACAGATCCGCCGTCTGCCCGGCCTCCGTCTCTGGCTCAGCGGCGGCTGGTTGCTCATACTCGTTCTGGCGGCGGTTTTTGCGCCGATGATCAGTCCGCACGATCCGCTGGAACAGGATCTGTTCGCCGCAAGGCTGCCACCCTTCTGGCAGCAAGGTGCAGACCCCGCCTATCTGCTTGGGACCGATTCCCTCGGCCGTGATCTCTTGAGCCGGATGCTTTACGGAGCGCGGCTGGCGCTGACCGTTGCGCTGATTGCCGGGACCCTCACCTGCCTTGTCGGCGCAACGCTCGGCCTGATCGCCGGGTATTACCGGGGCTGGGCCGATCTGGTCATCTCGCGGCTGGTCGATATCTGGATGGCTTTTCCGCCCGTGCTCTTCGCGATCCTCCTGATTGCCGTTCTGGGAACCGGGCTGACCTCGATCATCGTTGCCATCGTCGTGATCGACTGGACCCGGTTTTCGCGCGTGGTGCGCGCGGAAGCCATGAGCCAGGGCGCGATGGACTATGTCGCGTCCGCACAGGTTGCCGGGCGCAGCCGCCTCGGCATTGCGCTTGCCGAGATCCTGCCCAACGTTCTGCCGACAATCGTCGCCCTCCTGACGCTTGAAATGGGCATCGCGGTGATCGTCGAGGCGATCCTGAGTTTCGTCAACCTGTCCATATCGACCGACCAGCCGACCTGGGGCGGCATGATCGCCGAGGGGCGCACGTCGATCTACCAGGCCTGGTGGGTTCTGGTATTCCCGCTTGCCGCCCTGTTCCTGACGGTGCTGAGCTTCTCGCAGCTTGGCGAAGGCCTGAAGGACTATTTCGATCCGGTGCTGCGATGAGCTATCTCACGATCAAGGACCTGACGGTCAGGCTCAAGAACGGCGCACCGCTGCTGCGCAAGGTCTCGCTTGCGGTCAATTCAGGCGAAGTGCGCGCGCTGGTCGGCGAAAGCGGTGCGGGCAAGAGCATGATCGGCAAGGCCGTGCTCGGCATTCTTCCGCGCGCGGCAAAGCTCACTGGTGGCGAGATCCTGCTCGACGGGGAAGACCTCCTGCGTTTGCCGCCGAAGGCGCGGCGCGCGAAGATCGGCGCGAAGGTGGCGCTCATTCCGCAGGACCCACTCACCGCGCTCAATCCATCGCGCAGGGTCGGACCGCAGATCACGGACCGGCTCGTCGACATTCTCGGATGGAAGCGAGAGACTGCCGAAGCCCGCGCGGTCGAACTTCTCGACGAGGTGCACATCCAGTCGCCGGAGCGGGTGATGAGATCCTATCCGCACGAGCTGTCCGGCGGCATGCGCCAGCGCATCCTGATCGCGTCGGCCTTTGCGGCCGAACCGAAACTGATCATCGCCGACGAGCCGACGACGGCCCTTGATGTCACGGTGCAGAAACAGATCCTCAAGCTGATCCGCGAGATGCAGGAACGGCATGACACGGCGCTTCTCTTCGTCACGCACGATCTTGGTGTCGTCTCCAAGATCAGCCAGTCCCTGACCGTCCTCTATGCCGGCAAGGTTATCGAGGAGACGGATGTCAGAACGTTTTTCGCAGCACCGAAACACGCCTATTCAAGGGCGCTGCTTGCGGCGACGCCGAAATACACCGATCCCGACGGCTCGCTTATGCCCGTCCCGGACAGCATCATTTCCGAGGTGGAACAGGAAGTTGCCGCCTTCGACGCGCAGTTGACGAGGTGAGCGGCACCATGAGCACCCCTCTTTATCAGCTCAGGGACCTGAAGGTTTCCTTTCCCGACCTGGCGCACAAGCCGCTGTTCGGTGCCGCGCCGCGCACAGAAGTACTCAAGGGTTTGACCTTCGATGTCGCCAAGGGCGATGTGCTCGGCATCGTGGGCGGGTCCGGCTCGGGCAAATCGACCCTCGGGCGTGCCATGATCCGCTTGCTCAAGCCGGATTCCGGATCGATCCTGTTCGAAGGCACGGAGATCGCGCAGCTCGGTGAAGACGCCCTGCGGCCGCTGCGCAAACGGTTCCAGATGATCTTTCAGGACCCGATGTCCTCGCTCAACCCGCGCCGGCGCGTGGGCGGCATCATCGCCGGTCCCCTCAGCCTGCAAGGCTTCGATGACATTCCGAGGCGGGTCGATGACGCGCTGGAGATGGTCGGTCTGCCGAAAAGCTTTGCCGCACGCTACCCGCACGAACTGTCGGGCGGTCAACGGCAAAGGGTCGGCATTGCGCGGGCCATCGCCCTGAAACCGGATTTCATTCTGGCCGACGAAATCGTGTCGGGTCTGGATGTTTCCTCGCAGGCCCAGGTTCTGAACCTGCTTGAACAGCTGGTGCGGGACCTCGGACTGACGCTTGCCTTCGTCAGCCACGACCTGTCGGTGATCCGCAGATTATGCTCGCGCATCCTTGTGCTGCACCATGGCGAGATCGTCGAGAACGCGGCGACGGCAGATCTGTTTTCCAATCCACAAGCGGACTATACGCGCACGCTGCTGGATGCCATTCCGCTGCCGGATCCGGATCAGGTCTGGGCCTGATCGTCTCACAGGTCGAGTTCGAACCGCCGGATGAAGTCCGTATCCGGCGTGACACCGTGTCCGGGTCCCCGCGGAATGGAAACATAGCCGCCGGACGACTTCACCTGCCCCTGAATATCCAGCGGCTCCAGCAGCAGCTCGTCGCGGAACCTGTTGTCCGTGGTGTCGAACTCAAGCATCGGCTCCCAGGGATGGAGGCCGCCTGGAAGGGCCGGCATCGCCGCCAGAAGCTGAATGTTGGTGGCGACCGCGATGGCCGATCCCCAGACATGGTTGATCACCGGTGTGAAATGCGCGTGGCAAAGGGCCAGAACGCGCAGATACTCGCTCACGCCGCCAAGCGCGCAAACTTCCGGTTGGGCAATATCGAGACCGCGATTTTCCAGGATCTGGCGCCAGCCCCAGCGATTGAACTCGGCTTCGCCCCCGGAAATGTTGACCCGAAGCCCGCTGCGCAGTTCCCTGTATCCATCGAGATCCTCCGGCGCGACGGGTTCTTCGAACCAGTAGGCCCCCAGCTCCTCGAGCGCCCGGCCGACATAAAACGCGTCAGACGTGGTGTAGCAGTGATTGGCGTCGACCATGAATTTGCCGCGGCCTTCGACCGCTTCTGCAACGGCCTGGCAGAGCCTGACATCGCTCTCAGGGCCAAGTCCGGTTTTCATCTTCGCGGCGGCAAAACCCATATCCATGATCTGCGCAGCTTCTTCGCGGAAGCGCACGACGTGATCCTCAACGCTTTCGCGCTTGAGCATCATGCCATAGCCGTAGACCTGAATGCGGTCGCGGTGCGCGCCTCCGATCAGTTTGTGGAGCGGCAGACCGGCGACCCTTCCGGCAATGTCCCAGAGCGCGATATCAACCCCGGACAGCGCCTGCAGCGGCATGCCCTTCTGGCCATGATCGCGCATGAGATTGTAGACCCTGTGCCAAAGCACGTCGCGATCCATCGGGTCGCTGCCGAGAACGATCGGCTGGATCACCTTCTCGACGATCCCCTTGTTCGCGACCGCAACATTGCCCGGGCCGAAACACTCCCCCCAACCGGTAATGCCCTCATCGGTTTGAACCTCGACCAGATGGGCCGTGCGCTTTTCGTAATATTGCTGCGAGTACCCCAGCTCGCCGGGCAGGTCATATTGCAGCACATGGCTTTTGACGCTTGTTATTTTCATGCGTTCAACCCTTCGAAGTCCGTGTCGTCAAGTGCCCGGGTTATTCTCTTTTCGATCAGGTAGTCCCTCAGCGCCAGCGCCGAACAATCATGGCCGATACCGGACTGGCCAATCCCGCCATGCGGCAGGTCGATGTCATATTTCACGCCGTTGATCTGGATTTCCCCGTAGCGCAGCTTTGCCGCATAAGCTTCCGCCCTGGCAAGGTCGCGTGTGAAGATATAGGCGGTCAGGCCCCCCTCCTCGCAATCATTGGCCATCGCTGTCAGGTCCGTCTCGCCGTCGAACGGGATCAGGCTCACGATCGGTCCGAAAGTTTCCTGGCGATAGACGTCCATTGTCTCCGTGACCCGGTCCAGAACCGTTGGCGCCAGGTAGTGACCCTTGTTCAGATGCGCGGGCCTGTCACCTCCGGCAAGAAGGTCTGCACCTTCGGCAACGGCCGTGTCGATCAGTCCCTTGATCCGCGTCCAGGCATGGCCGTCGATCACGGGTCCGGTGGCGATATCCGCCGTCTTGTCGAAGCCCGTTTTCGCAGCCCTTGCGCGGGTCGTCACCTTCTCGGCAAAGGCCGCATGAACTGCACGCGCGACAAAGACCCGGTTCGGGGAAACGCAAATCTGGCCGGCATTGGAAAACTTGACGCCGCAGACGATATCCGCTGCAAGCTCCAGATCCGCATCCTCGAAAACAAGCACCGGCGCGTTGCCGCCCAGTTCCATGGAATAGCGTTTGATCGACGTTGCACCCGTTCGCATGATGTGCTGCCCCGTTGCCGTGGAGCCGATCAGCGTGATCACCTGCGGGATCTTGGAGGCAGTCATCGCATCAGCCACGTCATAGCCGTCCGTGCACAGAATCTGAACGACGCCGCGCGGCAGACCGATCCGCTCGCAGAGCTGACCGACCGCGTAGGCGGAGATCGGCGTTTTTTCCGACGGCCTGATGAGGATCGGACAGCCGGCTGCCATTGCCGGTCCGATCTTGAAGGCGAGATTCAGAAGCGGGAAATTCCAGGCAAGATAGGCAACCGCGACCCCTGCGGCCTCGTGCACCATCCTGTGCGTGTGCGTTCCTGCCCGGTCCGCAAGCCCGACATCGTGGATGCGCGCGATTTCCTCGGCATAGAAGTCAAGCGAGACGACGAGCCGATCCCAGTCCTCAAGGGTCTGCGCCCACGGTTTGCCCATCTCGTAGTGGACACAATCGCGCAGGAAGTCCTCGTGGGCGACCACCTCCTCGCGCAGTTTGCGCATCCAGGACTGACGCTCGGCGATTGGCGTTGCGGACCAGGACGGAAAGGCGTCGCGGGCCGCTTCCAGCGCGCGCTGCACGTCGTCAAGACCAGCGGTGTGTACCGTTGCAACGCGTTCTTCCGTTGCCGGATTGTAGACGTCCTGGTGCGCGCTGCCTTCGCACAAGGCACCATCGATATACAGTCTCGTCGGGAAATCCATGGCTCGCCTCCGTCAAACGGTATCCTGATATCGTGGCATCGGGCCAAGGCATTCACAACGAATTATTCAGGAGCGCCGCCTATGAAGAAACAGGCGCGCGCACGGCCTCACGCGCTCTCAGGCACCGTCAGGCTCTCTGCAGAATGAATTCCGCGCATCTGGACCCCAGCATCATGGCGGGGGCATTGGTGTTGCCCGCGTTGATGTCAGGGACGGCGGACATGTCGCAGACCCGCAAGTTTTCGACGCCCCTGACCCGCAGCCTTCCGTCAAGCACGGCCATGTCATCGCCGTCCGCCCCCATGCGCGCCGTTCCGGCCGGGTGGTAGTTGGTCTTGACGAACCGCTTGCAGTGGGTCCTGAGATCTTCATCGGAACATTTTCGCGGATCGGGGATCGCGACATTCTTCAGCTTGGAGGCGATCGGGTTCGACTGAAGCGCCTCGAGGAAGAAGCGCTGACCGGCCATCATCTCCTGCATGTCGTCTTCTTCCTTCAGAAGGTTCGGACACACGATCGGCATATCGGCAGGTGATCCGGAGGCCAGCCGCACGTCGCCCCGGGACTTCGGCTTGACGACAACCGTAGTCACCGTCACGCCGTAGCCGTCCTTCAGCTCCGACTGGGCATCCCGGTCCAGGTAGACGATGGGAACGCAGAAGGCCTGGATCGTCGGCTCCGCGTCGCGGTCGCGCGGGTTGACGAAGGCTCCGGCCTCCACGCCGGCGGAGGTGATGCGGCCGCTTCCAAACAGCTTGAACTGGAGCCCGTTCAGGAGCATGCGCCAGCCTTCGCCCTGACGGTAGTAGCCGTGCGGCCCGCTGGCATAGGCGGTGATGGGGACTTCGGGATGATCGATCAGGTTCTGGCCGACACCGGGCATATCGGCGTGAACCGGGATGCCGAATTCGCCAAGGTGATCCGCCGGACCAATCCCCGACAACATGAGGATCTTCGGCGAGACCAGCGCGCCCGCGGCGAGAATGATTTCCGCCGAGGCATTGACCGTATGCGTCCCCGACGGATCGGTATAGGAAACGCCGACCGCGCGCCCGTTCTCCACGATGATCTTGTCCACCGCCGCCTGCAGCTTGATGGTCAGCCTCGGATCGCTGCGAAGCGGTTCCAGGAACGCATAGGCGGTTGAACTTCTGCGGCCGTTCCTGTTGGTGAACTGATAGAAGCCGACGCCGCGCTGCGACGGGCCATTGAAATCGGTGTTGTAGGGTTCACCGAGGGACTGAACC
>JBCBUA010000258.1:0-8009 GCA_039818365.1 Pseudomonadota bacterium | reverse complement strand
TCAAGTAGGCCTTGCAGTCCGTCCAGCGGCGCATGCAGCCGAATTCCGACGCCAAAACACCCATTATGGTTGGTGGCGGGTGGTACGCCAATCCGCGTTCGCTTGCGGCCTGGCCGGAGCCGTTGCCTGACGATCGTGTTCTCTACGCATTCCACATGTATGAACCATTCGCAGCAACAAGTGCCGGCAACATGCGGCGGGAAAAACCACTGCGATATCCTGGAGTCGTGACCCTTTATGATGGGCAGGAACTCGCCTGGAGCAGGCAATCCGTCAAATTCCATGTCGATCTCGCGTACGCCTGGGCCGCGCAATATGGCGTGCCGTCCAGCCGGGTTGTGGCGTCGGAATTCGGCTGCATGCGCCGCTGGACGGATTGCAAGGCCTACTTGACCGATGTCCTGGATGCGGTGGAAGCCAGAAGCGGTCATTGGGCGTTTTATGCGTTTCGCGAAGATGAATGGGACGGGATGGACTACGAGTTGCCCGCGAGCCTAAGACCAGGGCGCTTCTATCATCTCAAGACGCAAGGCAAGGCTGACCTTATTCCAAGAAACGGCGCACTGATGCAGCTTTTGAGGGAACGGATGAAGGCACAATAACAGAACCGCTCCAAACGCCTCCGCAAACCTTTTTCCGATACACGGGACACTGTTTTCAGTGTCCGCGCTGAAACAGATCAGAACCGTCAAGTGATGTGAGACAATGCCGAATTTTCAGCCGAAGACCGAATTCTCATCGCGGCTCAATGCCCGTGCGGGCAGATACCTGTCCCGAAGCAAGACCGGCAGGTTCGCCGGAAGTGGCCAGTGGTTCCGATCCGGCCTCCTGTTCCTGTTCTGCGCGGCGATCTACGGCCTGTTGTACATCGACCTAAATCCTTGGCTTGTCCTGATTTCCGCCGCTGTTTTGGGTGCAGGCATCTACACTTTGATTGCAACGGTGTGTCACGATGCGGCCCACGGTTCGTTTGCCGTAGGCAGATGGGTCAACGGGATATGCCTCTTTGCCGGGTTTTCACTCATAGGGGTTTCCGGGAAGCTTTGGGCCGAACGGCATTTGAGGCTGCATCACATGTACCCCAATGTCGCCGGAACCGACATCGATGCCGACGGGTCCAGCTTGTTGAGACTGTCACCGTCGAGACCCTGGCGGGCATGGCACAGGTTTCAATGCTGGTATGCCATATTCCTGTATGCGCTTGTGCTGCCTCACCTGGCGTTCGTGGAAGACTTTGAGCATCTTCGCAAAGCGAGACGGAGCTGGCCGGACAAATTTTCAGGTTTCCGGCCGCTGGTCGAATTCACCGCATCGAAAGTTGTCCACGTATGCCTTTTCCTGGTGATGCCGCTTTTCCTGTCCGAACATGGGATCATTCTGATCGTGGGCTATTACCTCGTGTTCGTCTCGTCAGCGTCATTGTTGTTCGTTGCGATTAACGTCGGCAGCCACATCAGCGATGAAGCCGAGTTTTATGATCCCGAAGAAGACGGAACACTTCCGCTGGACTGGGCACATCATCAAATTCGTACATCCGTCGACTGGGCGCCGACCTCCAGAGTGGCAATTGCGCTGACAGGCGGGGCCAATGCCCATTGTGCGCATCATCTGTTTCCCCGGTTTGCGCATTCACACAATCGGGCACTCAGCCGCATGGTGATCAAGACTGCGCGAGAGTTCGGCGTGTCGCTCAACATCCTGGCACCCTGGGAAGTCATTCGAACCCACATGGCCCACCTCTATAAGATGTCCCTGCCGCCACAGCAGTCTCCTGGCAGCAATGCGGGCGGACCGGCCGGGTAGGACCGGTTCGCCGGCAAGCATGCTTTGTCGATGTGTTTGATTTGAAAACGCCGGCAGAGGCAGGGAGATCTGCTGGCGCCCCGTTCAAGTAATGTCGCGCGCCCCGCCGGACACCTGCACGGAGGCCCCCTTGGTATCGTCGAGCGAGACCTTGATCAGCGAAGGGCTGCCCATGTCTTCTCCCTGGCGGATGGAAAAACTGCCGTTGTGCGGCCACTGACTGTCGCGCAGATATCCCGCAAATGCCGCGGCTGCGGCCCCGGTCGCCGGGTCTTCCAGGACGCCGCCGGAAGCGAATGCGTTGCGTACGACAAAGGTTTGGCTCCCTTCGATGTAAACCAGCATGACAGTCACCAGATCATGCTTGCGCATCACGGCACGTCCCTCGTCGAGATCATAAGTCATAGCGGCAAGCCGGGCGCGGTCCTTCAAGGGCAGGACGGCATGGTTGGCCCCGCCGTGAATGTGCGCCGGTGCGAGCCGCGGATCAAGATCGTCTGGCGTCAGAGCGAACAGGGTCATGACGTCGTCCATCTCCGAGCCGGTCAGTGGCCGGCTCTTTGTCGGAGGCGACGACAGGGTTGCCATCATTCCCTCCGGCGTGGCCGTTGCGTCGACGGTAATCGTGGCGTCGTTGAGAATGAGCGTATAGGTGCCGGCGCCGCCGTGTTTCCCCAACGCCGCACCAAGCGCGATGGTCGCATGACCGCAAAACGGCACTTCGGACTCCGGTGAAAAGTAACGGACCCGCCAGGATTTGCCGTCATCGCCTTGCGCAACTGCGAAAGCCGTTTCGGAGTACCCGACTTCGGCCGCAACCCGTGCCATTTCGTCGGCGCTGACCGCGCTTTGCAGCAGAACCACACCAGCCGGATTGCCGCCTTCAGATCCCTGGCTGAAGGCCGATATGCGTTGAATGTCCATTGAAAGCTCCTGTTCAAACTGGTGAGACCTTAGCTGCCGGGCGATAGTGTTGTCCCCTCAGTTTCGATGGTCTCATGACGTTTTCTCTTTCGGTTCGTTGTTCGCTGACTTAGCCTGTTTTCATGTCGAAAGATGTGGATCAAACAGACCGCCGGATTGTGGAGATCCTCGAAGCTCAGGGCCGCACCAGTCTTGCCGATATCGGCAAGGAGGTCGGTCTGACGGGTCCTGCGGTCGGGGAAAGACTGCGTGGTCTGCAGGAGCGCGGTTTTGTCGTCGGGTTCGGCGCACGGCTTGATCTGCGGCATTTCGGCTACACGATCCAGGCGCTTGTGCGCATCAAACCCCGCAGCGGACAGCTTCACACGGTTGAAAACATGATCCGGGAGGAGGCGCGATTCATAGCTTGCGACCGGGTGACGGGCGATGATTGTTATGTCGCCCGGCTGCTCCTGAAGGACGTGGCTGAACTGGACGACATTTTGCTGCCCTTCCACGACCGTGCGGAGACAAACACCTCCATCGTGAAATCCTTCGTTTTCGAAAACAGGCTGCCGCCGCTGGACTAGGTGAAAAATGAGGGCAGGTGTCCTGCGCTGCGTGCAGTTGCTGTCCGAAATCGGCATCAGCGGTGGTGTTCAAACGCAATGCGCTGCTTCAGCAGCTTCAGAAACCGGTCCTCGATGGCACTCGACTTGGCGGTCGAACGGCGAATGGCCCCGAGGGGACGGTGAAACTGCGGATGGTCAAAAGGCAGAAACACCAGGCGATCTTCCAGGTAAGGGGCGGTGGTGGCTTTGGGCATCGTGGTGATCAGGTCGGTTTCCGAAACGATCTCCAGGACCGAGCGGATCGAATCCGTCTCGCATCCGATCTGCATGGAGCGGACGCCGGACGCAATCATGGCCGCTTCCGTCTGCTGCCTCAGAAGACTGCCGCGCGAATGCGCAAGCCAGACCTGTGCTTCCAGATCCGAGGCCATGATCCGTTTGCGCGAGGCCAGCGGATGACGCGACCTGCACATCACGCCGACACCGTCGTCGATCAGTTCTTCAAACGCCAGTCCGTCGACCGGTTCGGCGAGACTCTCCGGACCGAAGACAAGATCGACCTGTCCGCGTTCGAGCATGGTCCGCAACTCATGCACCAGTCCGGTTCTGATCTCGACGCTGCAATTCGGATTGGCCGTGATGAATTGCGTCAAGGTGTTGCTCAGGAACCGGCCTGACACAATCGGTGGCGCTCCGATACGCAACTCGCCAACTGACCCCTTTGCCGACTGGTCAGCAACGATACCCGCCTGTTCCTCGGCAAGCCGGATGGCCAGACCGTTCCTTGCCAGCCGCAGCGCCAGGTTGTTTGGGATCGACCGGCGTCCTTCGCGTTGAAACAGGGGGGTTCCGAGCCGGACCTCCAACGCCTTCATGTTCCTGCTGAGCGCAGGCTGGGTTGTGCCGAGGCGGCTTGCGGCGGACTGAAAGGAGCCAGCTTCGACGACGACAGAGAGTTGGGCCAGATGTTTGGGATCGAGTTTCATGCCAGATTGATATGTATAACGCCAAAAGTTTGATTATTCCACATCAATCAGACTTGGTAACGTCCATGAAACGTCTATGGGAGGATAGCATGTTTCACTTCAAGCCAATGGGCCGGGCAATTCTGGGCGCAACCATCGCCCTTGCTCTGACCAGCGCCGTTTCCGCTGAAATCTTCAAGGGTGAGACCGCTGGTGTCGGTGACCCGGTTCACACCATGTTCGTGGCCTTCGCCAACCAGGCCGGAAAGGCCGGTGTGGACATTCAGGTCAACGCGGGACAAACCCTGACCAAGTCCATGCTCAAGGGTGCGAAGGGCGACATCGATTTCTTTTCGACAGTGCCCTCGCTGGTCAACCTGATGGCGGGGCAGAAGCGGATGTACGAAAAGATCGAGGCAGCGCCTGAACTTGCCAAGAACATTCGCGCCATTCTCGGCTTCAAGGCCGGTGCCTATCACCCGGTCACCCTCGCGGGATCGGGGATAGAGAGCTGGGAAGACATCAAGGGCAAGACCGTCTTCACAGGTCCGCCCGCAGGGTCGGCATCGGCCACGTCGGAAGCTCTGATCAAGATCATCACGGGCTACGTGGCCGGGGAGGATTACACAGCGGTCCGTTTGAGCTGGGGCGAAGGATACGCCGCGCTGGCAGATGGAAAAATCGACATGATGGTGCGTCCCGCCGAAATCGGCTCGGCCAACATTGAACGGTTCGGCCTCAGCGGAGAGTTCCGGGTGCTTTCGATCCCTGAGGACAAGGTTCAGGCCGAAGAAATGCAAGCCCTGTTCGGTCGGCCGGGGCGTGGAATGCTCCAGTTTGATGGCGATGTCTACAAGGGCCAACTGACCGATGGCCAGATCACGGCTCTTGGCTTCACGCAATTCGTGGGCACCCATGCCGGGGTCTCTGACGACGTGGTCTATGAAGCCACAAAGGCGTTTTGGGAGAACCTGGATGAGGTGCACGGCACTGCGTTCTTTTTAAAGGATGTCACCAGGGACACGGCCTTTACCTCCGTCAACGTGCCGCTGCATCCGGGTGCCGTCCGGTACTACGATGAGGCAGGCATTGCGATCCCGGATGCCTTGCGCCCCTGATCGTTCGTGACTGCCGGGTGCCGGAGTAACCGGCACCCGGCAGCGTCTCCGATCCTTTCTGACAGTGAAGGCACGCCATGACTGATGCGGCTTCTCCTGCCGGCGTCACGACCCGTCTGTTCGGCTTCGCGGCGGCTCTATCCTGCTGCGCCCTGGGTCTGATCACGCTTTACAGTTCAGGCATTGGCCTGATCGACCCCAAGGTGCACCGTGCAGCCGGGTTCGGCCTCGCCCTGATCGTCGCAGTCGCTGTTTCGCAGAAGCGGCGACGGGCAACAAATCGTCTGCATCTCGTGGTCGATATGGCACTGATCCTGGCGGGTCTCTGGTCGATCTGGTCGTTCTATTTCGTTCAGACCGAAATGGAGACGGCGCTCTACGATGTCACGAACCGCGATGCCTGGCCGGCGCTGGCGGGACTGGTGGTGTTTCTGGAGCTGTGTCGCCGCCTCTGGGGCTGGGGCCTTTTTGCAGTTGGCACGTTCGGGGTGGTCTACCTTCTCTACGGGCAGGACCTGCCTGGCATCCTTGCCCATTCGGGATTTTCGCTGAAGGAAGTCGCCGAGGCTCTTTGGTACAACACCAACAAGGGTGTGTTCGGCTCGATCACCAACATCGTGCTCAGCACGGTTTTCATCTTTATCATCTTCGGCGTGCTGCTCGAGGGGACCGGCGCGGGCGATACGCTTCTGAAATTTGCCTTTCTGGCCACACGCCGCACCCGGGGCGGCCCCGCCCATGCCGCCATTCTGGCGTCCTCCATGTTCGGCACAATGTCGGGCTCGACGGTCGCCAACATCGTCGGAACCGGGACCTTCACCATTCCGATGATCAAGAAACGCGGGTTTTCGCCCACGTTCGCGGCCGGGATCGAGGCGACAGCCTCATCAGGCGGACAGATCATGCCGCCGATCATGGGGGCAGCCGCTCTGGTCATGGCCGATCTCACAGGAGCCGGCTATCTCAACATCATCGTCGCCGCCCTGTTGCCAGCGCTGTTCTACTATTTCAGCCTGTTTGCGGCCGTCACGGTCGAAGCACGCCGCCAGGGGATCGAGGTCCAGGAGATGACCGTCGATGATCAGATAACCCGGACCGATCTGATCAACTCGGTGCTCTTTGTCGGGCCGATCCTCGTGGTCGTCGGATCGCTTGTGGCCGGTCTGTCCACTTCTGCCGCCGGGTTCTACGCCGTCGTTGTCCTTCTGGTCCTGTCCGTCATCAACCCCGACGTGCGGAAGGATCCGATCCGGCTCTGGAGGTCCTTTCTGAAAGGGGCTGAATCCGGGGCCACATTGCTGATCGCGATCGCCGCCATCGGCATTCTCGTCGGCTCTCTCGACAGCACCGGTCTCGGCCTCAAGCTGGCCAACGTCATCGCCAGCATCCGTGGGGAAAGCCTGTTTTCCGCGCTTCTGGTGGCCATGGCCGGTGCCCTGATCCTCGGGATGGGAATGCCGACACTGCCGGCCTATCTGATCATCATACTGGTCATGGGCCCGGCCATTCAGGAACTTGGTGTCTCGATGCTGACCGCGCACATGTTCGTCTTTTACTATGGTGTGGCCTCGTCGCTGACCCCACCCGTCGCGATTGCCGCTTACGCCGCGGCTCCCATCGCCCAGGCGAACCCCCTGATGACGGCCTTCATGTCCTTCCGCCTGGGCATGGCGAAATTCATCATCCCGTTCATCTTCGCCTTCTACCCGACGATCCTGATCATCGAGGAGTTCAGCCTGTTCCCCTTCCTGTGGATCGTGGCGCGCACGTGCTTCTGTATCTGGCTGTTCTCGTCCGCCTTGTCCGGTTTCGACCGCCGCAGGCTGACGGTGCCGGAGATCGTTGTCCGCTTCGTGACTGCGTTCACGTGCCTTGCCACGGATCCGCTGATCCACGTGCCGGCCATCCTTGTCGGCCTGGCGCTGATTGCGTTCGATATCCGCGCAGGCCGCGCCAAAGCCATGCTTTCCGGGGCATCCCAATGACCAAGAGACCCAATTTTCTGTTCATCATCACCGATCAGCACAGGGCCGATCACCTGGGCTGTTACGGCAATCCGGTGGTGAAAACGCCACATCTCGACCGGATCGCGGCAGGTGGTACGCGGTGGAACCGTTTCTACGTTGCCAACCCGATCTGCATGCCCAACAGGGCCTCGATCATGACCGGGCGAATGTGTTCGGTACATGGGGCCCGCCACAACGGCATACCGCTGTCCAAGGACCACACCACATTCGTCGAACTCTTGCGCGATGCCGGATACAACACCGGCCTGATCGGGAAATCCCACCTGCAGAGCTTTACCGGTCTGCCGGCAACAAACCGGTTTGAGGCCAGGGAAGGTTTGACCACGCCGTCGGCGCATCTGCGCGATGCCTACAAGAACAACCGTCACTCGAGCGATTACGATCTCGAGGTAGCTCCCAAATGGGACACGACGTTGGCCGAGCGGCTCAAGGGAGATTTCTACGGTTTCGATCATGTCGAGGTTGCCGCCGATCACGGCGACCAGGCCTCCGGCGATTACCTTTTGTGGGCCCGTGCGCAAACCCCGGACTTTGACATGCTGACCGGTCCGGACAATGCATTGCCTGACAATCGGATCAAGGCCCCGCAGGCCTGGCGCACCGCCGTTCCCGAAGAGCTTT
>JBCBUA010000257.1:0-8030 GCA_039818365.1 Pseudomonadota bacterium | reverse complement strand
GGCAGCGGTGGTCTTCGTCTCCGAAACGGTTCCCGAAGCTTTCGCGAACCGCCTGAGGGAGCGGGGCGCACTGGTCGTTCGCGCAGGCGCCATCTATGAAGACAGCATGGCCGAGGCCGAACGGAAGGCGAAGGAAAACGGCTGGCAGCTCCTTTCCGACAGTACCTGGCCCGGCATGACAACCCCTGGCAGGGACGTCATGGAAGGTTACCTGATCATGGGAACCGAGATCGAAGAACAGATCCCGGAACCGCCGACCCATGTGTTCCTGCAGGCAGGCGTCGGCGGCCTCGCCGCCGGCTGCGCCTCCAGCGCGCGCACCAGTTGGGGAGACGCTGTCACCATCGTCGTCGTGGAACCGGAAGCAGCCCCCGCGCTTCAGGCAAGCATCGCCGCGGGCAAACCGGTGCTTGCCCCGGGCCCCGTCTCGAATATGGGCCGCCTCGACTGCAAGGAGCCCTCGCACCTCGCCCTGAAGTTTCTCGCCCGCGAGGCGAACAGCTTCGCCACGATCAGCGATGAAGAAGCCGACGAAACCGTTGCCTGGCTGACAGAGCATGGCCTTGCCACCACGCCATCCGGTGCCGCAGGCGTCGCAGCGCTACATCATGCCCGCGGTCAATTCGAGAACCTCGGCCTGACGGCACAGTCCCGGGTACTCTGCTATCTCTCGGAAGGCCCGGAACATGGCTGAGCCGGACTTCCCGGAGGCAGAGTTCGCGGACAGACTTGAGCGGGCGCAGCGGGCAATGCGCTCGGAAGACCTCGACGCGCTGTTCTTCACCACCGAAGCGGGCCTGCGCTATTTCACCGGTTTCCGAACGCTGTTCTGGCAAAGCCCGACCCGGCCATGGTTTCTTGTCGTGCCCGCGTCCGGAAAACCGATCGCCGTCATTCCGCAAATCGGGGCACATCTGATGGCCTCCACCTGGATCGACGACATCCGGACATTTTCGGCTCCTCACCCGACAGACGATGGCGTTTCGCTTCTCGCGGACTGTCTTGCGGGTTACGGCAAGGTCGGCATGCCCATGGGCCGTGAAAGCGCATTGCGCATGCCGCTTCGCGACTTCCGTTCGTTGACCTCCCACCTGCCGCATCTGGAATTCGCTGACGCGTCCGACCTGATGATGCGGCTGCGCATGGTCAAGTCGGAACGTGAGATCGCGCTGTTGCGCGAGATCTGCGGGATCGGATCGGCCGGGTTCGCCAATGCCGCAAACCTTTTCCATGAAGGCCAATCGCTCAAGGAGGTCTTTCGCACCTTCCGGATCGAATTGCTGCGTCAGGGCGCCGACGATGTCCCCTATCTTGTCGGGGGCGCGGGACAAGGCGGCTATGGCGACGTCATATCTCCGCCGACGGACCAGC
Source organism: Pseudomonadota bacterium (assembly GCA_039818365.1). Classification (GTDB taxonomy): domain Bacteria; phylum Pseudomonadota; class Alphaproteobacteria; order Rhizobiales; family Stappiaceae; genus Roseibium. The sequence goes on along the minus strand of JBCBUA010000257.1, from coordinate 6,659 downwards.
AACTGGCGGCAGGCGATGTCCTCATGCTGGACACGGGCGCGACCAGGAACGGTTATTTTTGCGACTTCGACCGCAACTTTGCGATCGGCAGCGCAAGCGACGAGGTCCGGGCCGCGCATGAGAAACTTGTCCGCGCCGTTAAAGCGGCCGCTGATATCGCCCGTCCGGGCAAAAGCTGCGCGGATCTTTTCAGCGCCATGACCGCCGTTCTCGGCCAGGAAGACGGCGACGTCGGCAGACTGGGCCACGGACTTGGCATGCAACTCACCGAAATGCCGTCCATCACCGGCTTTGACACGACCGGACTGACGGAAAACATGGTGATGACGCTGGAGCCGAGCATCGATCTTGGAAACGGCAAGATGATGGTGCACGAGGAAAACATTGTCGTGCGGGACGGGCCGCCCGAATTTCTCAGCACACCGGCACCGGAAGAAATACCGGTCATTTGAGGCCGGCGCACCGGGAGGAGCACTGTGGAACTGCAATTTGAATGCGACGGAGGCCTTGGCTCAAATGCGGCACTCGGCCTGATCGTGCTTCAGGCCGACGAGACGATCGAAAAGGAGTTCCGCCCGCTCTTCGATCTGGACGGCGTGGTGCTCTACCACGCGCGCATCCAGAGCGATCCGGAAGTCAACGAAGAAACGCTGTTGCGCATGAAGGCAAGCCTCACGGACACGGCCGCCCTGCTTCCCGGAAACCGGCCTCTCGACGTGATCGGCTATGCCTGCACCTCCGCGTCGACAGTGATCGGCTCCGATGCGGTTGAAGCGGCCATCCGGAACGCGCATCCGAACGCGCGTGTGACCAATCCGGCGGTCGCGGTCGTCGCAGCCCTGCGGCATCTCCGTGTCAAAAAGGTCGGCGTTGTGACACCTTATATCACCGAAGTCTCGGACGCCGTCGTCGAGCTTCTGCGCGAAGAGGGCCTGGATCCGGTCAAGGTCGGCTCCTTCGGTCAGTCCGAGGAAGCAACGGTCGCCCGCATCGCACCGGGCTCCGTCGAAAAGGCCGTTCAGGTTATTGGAGAAGATCCCGGCGTGGAGGCCGTATTCGCGTCCTGCACCAACCTGCGCACCTTTCCGGTGATTGACGTGTGCGAAAGGAACCTGGGCAAGCCGGTGATCAGCTCGAACCTCGCCCTTGCCTGGCACATGATGACGCTGGCGGGCATTCAAACCACGGGGCTGGGCCCCGGGAAACTGTTCGAAAGCTGACCGGGCCGCACCAATCGCAGCGTTTGGGCAACAAATCGCCCGTCATCGTTCCGATTCGCTGGTTTGCGTGTTGACTTCGCCCGATTTCCGGGCAAAAACACCGCCGTCTCAAGTTTTGACGATTGCGAGCACCTGATGAACCGGCTCAGCGCCGACATTCTGGATATGATGTCCAAGGCTCTTGCCAGCGCAACATTCCTGCGCGGCGAGACCCGTTCGGCTGCCGTAACCGCTTTCAAACGCACAACAAAGACAACCAAGACCACCGCTTGACGGTGCCGCTCATCCCGCCTCCCCGGGGATGGGAGGCGCCGAGAGCCGGCGAGCCTTCTTCGGGGCAGCCGGTGAAGCGGGGAGACGGACAAGGACTAGACCGACAATGGGTTTCAAGATCGCAATTGCAGGCGCCACGGGCAATGTTGGCCGCGAACTGCTGGATATTCTCGAAGAGCGCGGCTTTCCGGCCGATGACGTCGTCGCCCTCGCGTCGCGCCGGTCCCAGGGCACGGAAGTGTCCTTCGGCGACAAGACGCTGAAGGTTCAGGCGCTGGAGAACTTCGACTTTTCCGACACGGATATCTGCCTGATGTCCGCCGGCGGTTCCGTTTCCAAGGAATGGGCGCCGAGGATCGCTGCCAAGGGCTGTGTCGTGATCGACAACTCGTCCGCCTGGCGTTACGACGCCGATGTGCCGCTGATCGTACCGGAAGTGAATGCCGATGCCATCACCGGCTTTACCAGGAAGAACATCATTGCCAATCCGAATTGCTCCACCGCACAGCTGGTCGTGGCTCTGAAGCCGCTTCACGAGCATGCCAAGATCAAGCGGATCGTCGTATCGACCTATCAGGCCGTGTCCGGCACCGGCAAGGACGCGATGGAGGAACTGTTCAACCAGACCCGCGCCGTCTTCGTGAACGACCCGATCGAACCGAACAAGTATCCGAAGCGGATCGCCTTCAACGTCATTCCTCACTGCGACGTCTTCATGGAAGACGGCTACACGAAGGAAGAATGGAAAGTGTTGGCGGAAACCAAGAAGATGCTCGACCCGGCCATCAAGGTCACCTGCACGGCTGTCCGGGTTCCCGTCTTCATCGGTCACTCCGAAAGCGTCAACATCGAATTCGAGAACGAGATTTCCGCCGACGAGGCGCGCAGCATCCTGCGTGAGGCTCCGGGCTGCCTCGTGATCGACAAGCATGAAGACGGCGGCTACATGACGCCGTATGAGGCTGCCGGTGAGGATGCGACTTACATTTCGCGCATCCGTGAAGACGCGACCGTCGAAAACGGCCTGAACATCTGGGTCGTCTCCGACAACCTGCGCAAGGGTGCGGCACTGAACACCGTCCAGATTGCCGAAGTCCTTGTAAACCGCGGTCTGATCACTCCGAAAAAAGCCGCCGCGTGATCCCTTTAGGCGGGCGCTGTCCGGCGCCCGTTTCCCGCTGACACTTCCGAAAGCGCCGCTCGCTCATGCCTGCGTCATTCACACGGTCGTTTGACGACCACCGCGCCGTGGTGCCTGAAGCCCGGTTCACCGACTGGCTCGCCCTTCGGGCCGAACCCTTCTGGTCCGCAGCGACCGACCATGCCTTCACGCATGCCATCGGTGACGGCACCATGCCGGACGATGCCTATGTCCGCTACCTGATCGAGGACTACACTTTCATCACCGATCTGGCCTCGACGCTCGGTTACCTTGTCGCCAAGGCCCCGGCCATGCAGGCCAAGTCCCGCCTGTCGGCCTTTCTCGCCTTGTTGACGTCGGAAGAAAACGACTACTTCCTGCGCTCCTTTCAAGCCCTTGGCGTGCCGCAGGAGACCTATGCGCGTGCCGCACAGGGACCCGTGACCCGTGCCTTTGCGGATCTGCTTCTCAAATCCTCGGGCAACGGCACCTATGCGGAAGGGCTGACATGTCTCCTATGTGCGGAATGGTGCTACCTCACCTGGGGCGTGCGCGAAGCCCGGAAACCACGGCCGCCGCAATTTTATCTCGCGGAATGGATCGACCTCCATGCGGTCGCGGGCTTTGAGGACTTCGTCAACTGGATCCGGCAGGAACTGGACCGGATCGGCCCGTCCCTCAGCCATGAAATGCAGGAGAGACTGGCGGATCTTTTCAGGCAGATGAGCGCGCTGGAGCGGGACTTCTTCGAAACCGCCTGGACCGGCCGGCCAACGCAACACCCTGGCGCAGTCTAGGGTGCGGGCCCATGTATATCTATGAAGCCGCCGCACTCGGCGCGGCCACGCTCTGGGCGCTGACGGGTTTGCTGTCTGCCGGTCCGGCGCAGCACCTGGGCGCAATCGCGTTCAATTGCGTGCGCATGGTCATGGTCACACTCATGCTGTGCATCTGGGTCGTGGCCGCAGGTGGCTGGGATACGATTGGAACCGATCATCTGGTGCCGCTGATCCTGTCCGGCTTCATCGGCATCTTCGCGGGAGACACGGCCCTCTTTCTGACCTTGAACCGGATGGGTCCGCGCCGCACCGCGATGCTCTTTTCCCTGAATGCGCCACTCTCGGCGATCCTCGGCTGGCTGATACTTGATGAAACGCTGACGGACACGCAATCCATCGGGATCGTGACGATCTTTGCCGGCGTCCTGCTAGCGATCCGCTTCGGCAAACGCAAGTCTCAGCTGCACAAGTGGGAAACGATCAAGGGTCCGGTCTGGATCGGTGTTGCACTTGGATTTACCGCCGCCCTGTCGCAATCGGTGGGGTCTCTGATCGCCCGGCCGGTGATGGAAGCGGGTGTGGATCCGGTGGCCGCGTCAAGCGTCCGGGTGGGTGTCGCGGCAATGGGCCTGGTGATTCTCACGCGGCTACCCTTCAGCTGGGTCAAGCCGGCAGGCCGCTTCACCGTTCCGGTGGTCGGCATCATCGCACTCTCCGGTCTTCTTGGAATGGGCATCGGCATGACCCTGATCCTGTTCGCGCTGTCCGGCGGAGAGGTCGGCATCGTTGCAACGCTGTCTGCGACGACCCCTGCGGTCATGCTCCCGATGATGTGGTGGCGGACCGGGGAATTCCCGGCACTTGGTGCCTGGGCAGGCGCGATTCTCGTCGTCGCCGGCAGCGCTCTCCTGTTTGCCTTCTGAAAAACTTCCGCAACGGCTGACGTCTGTTTTTCATCGCCAAAGCATAGGCATTTTTCGCCATGGAGTATTCATGAAAATCAGCATGAATTTTTTCCACAGGTCGTTGAAATTTATGACTGATAGCTGAATACGTTTGCTTAAAATTTACTTTAATTACGTACATCCCCTGAGCAGAGGCAAAAGGGGTATTCCATGAAAAGTCTTTTCGCACGCCTGAGCGTGACGTCAACGCTGGCAATCGTTTCCGCCGGTGTCCTGACAATCTCCATGTTCGTCGTCGGCATCATCCTGTACCAGGTCGCGCTGGGTCAGGCTGAAACTGCTGCCATCAAGAAACAGGACGTCAACCTCCGGGTGGCCGCAACGATCTTTCAGGACCGGGTCGAGGGAGCCAATGTCAACTGGACCGACACGGGCAACGTGACGCGGATCGAGCTGGCGGAATTCCCGGTTTTCAACGACGATCACACGATGATCGATTCGATCGGCCGGATGACCGGTGAAACCGCGACCGTTTTCCAGTGGGATCCGGAAAACAAGGATTTCTGGCGCAAGACCACGAACATCATCAAGGGCGACGGCAAAAGAGCCGTTGGCACGCCGCTCGGCAAGAACGGTGCGGTTTACCCGGTGATCATGAGCGGCAAGACCTTCCACGGCCAGGCGACCATTCTCGGCAAGGACTATTTCACCGTTTACAAGCCGATCTTCGACAATCAGGGCACCATCACCGGCATACTTTATGCCGGGGTCGAAAAAGCCGCTGTCGAGGCCAATGTCTGGGAGCTGATGGGCGACTACACGATGCTGGCACTGCCCGTCGTCATCATTTCCGTTCTACTGCTGATCTTTGCGATCCGCCGGCAGTTGCGCCCGGTCACCGCACTTGCGGAAATCACGTCGCAGATCGCGCAGGACAATCTCGATGATGAGGTTCCCTTCAAGGACCGGACCGACCAGATCGGGATGCTGGCACAGGCCGTCAACGGGCTCAAGAACCGGGCCGCTGAGCGTCTCTCGCTTGCTGCGCAGCAGCGCGAAAACGATTCCGCCACGATCGATCGCCAGAACACGGTACAGACCCTGATCGAGGACTTCCGCAACAACGTCTCAAACGTGTTGAACTCGGTCAACGATACGGTCCAGGATCTCGGTGGCACCGCCGGCCGTCTCTCGGACCTGTCCGGTCAGAGCGCCTCTGGCGCGATCGAGACCCTCAACTCGGCGGACGATGCGACCTCCAGCGTTCAGACAGTTGCAAGTGCCGCGGAAGAACTGTCGGCGTCCATCGGCGAAATCTCGCGTCAGGTCGCACAGACAACCGAGGTCGTCAGCCGGGCGACCGAAGGCACGCGCGTCACCAACGAGAAGGTTGAAGGCCTGGCCTCGTCGGCTTCCAAGATCGGTGAGGTCGTCACGCTCATTCAGGCGATTGCCGAACAAACCAACCTGCTGGCGCTCAACGCGACGATCGAAGCGGCCCGCGCCGGTGAAGCCGGCAAGGGCTTTGCGGTCGTTGCCGCCGAGGTGAAGGAACTCGCCACACAGACCTCCAAGGCAACGGAAGAAATCGGTGCACAGATCACAGCGATCCAGGACGCCACCAAGGAATCCGTCAGCGCGATTGCCGAAATCACCACCATCATGGAGGAAGTCAACTCCTATACGAGCACCATTGCCGCCGCCGTCAACGAACAGGGATCGGCAACCGGAGAGATCTCACAGAATGCGCAAAAGGCGGCTGAGGGAACAACCTTCGTATCCTCGCGCATGTCCGAGCTTTCCGGCACGGTGAACGAGACGTCGGAGTCCTCCCAATCGGTTCTGGATGCGTCCGAGATGCTGAATTCAAGAACGGAAGAACTGAAGCAGGAAGTCGAAACCTTCCTGCGCAATGTCGCGGCTGCCTGACCGCATTTCCGGAAACAAATCCTGCACGGGGGCGCTATGTCCCCGTGCATTTTTTTTTGGCGGTTCAATTGTCAGTCACCTCGGCCAGCCACTTGAACACCAGCTGGGCCTGTTCCGATGCGCGCGGGTGCAGCTTGACGAAGTAGACACGCGGCGAAGCCACCGTTTCAGGCAGCAGCTTGACCAGCCTGCCGCTTTCCACGAACGGACGGGTCAGTCCTTCCCATCCCAGAACCGCCCCCATGTCGTCCTGCGCCGCCTGCAAGGCGATAACGTAATTGTTGACCCGATGCGCGTTGCGCAGCGCGCCTGAATACCCGAGCGCGGCGAACCAGTCCTGCCAGTCCGTCCAGTCGGTCCCGGCCGAATCGAGGTGTATCAGGGGAAGTCCGGCAAGATCCTCGACCGTCTG
>JBCBUA010000256.1:0-8039 GCA_039818365.1 Pseudomonadota bacterium | reverse complement strand
CGGCTGGCGGGATGAGCTGGAGGCGTTTGAGGAAAGCGAAGAGGGCAAAGCCTATTTCCGGCAACATCTGTATGACAGCGAAAGGCGCCTTCCGTTCGACGTCATTCTGGAACTCGCTGGACTTATGCTGAAGCACGAAGAGCTTCGCGACGCGGTCAGGCAGGGAGCGGAGTTTCGGGCTTTTCTGAAGACACGTCCAGACCTGACCAATGACGATGACGAATACTGGGAAAAGAACCCGCTGGATGCGGCTGAATCTCTTGCAGATTTTAAGGCCGGGTATGGTTCGAAGACGCGCGTTCCCTATCGGTTTCTTCCGCTCTCCAAGGCCAAAGAACTGGCGATGGCCGTTGTCGCGGGCGATTTGACGTCGCTCGACTATGCGGAGGCAAAGGCTTTCGCGGAAAAGACCTTCTACCCGCATTTCATCTACCGGGAGGTGGGTGAATGACACAGAAGGTGATCATCCTCGACGTCGCCAAGACCGACATCATTGATCAGACGCAGCGTGCTTGAAATTCAGAACAATGCATGAACATTTTGCGTAGAAAATCCGGAACAGAGCAATGGCAGATTTTGACGATATCACCGGCTGGCAGGATGAGCTGGAAGCGTTTGAGGAAAGCGAAGAAGGCAAAGCCTATTTCCGGCAACATCTGAACGACCGGGAAACCGACCTTCCGTTCGACATTGTATTGGACCTTGCCGGATTGATGCTGAAGCACGAGGAACTTCGAGACGCGGTCAGGCAGAGAGCGGCGTTTCGGGCTTTTCTGAAGACACGTCCGGATCTGACCAATGACGATGACGAGTTCTGGGAAAAGAACCCGCTGGAGGCGTCTGAAACTCTTGAAGAATTTATGGCCTGGTATGGGTCGAAGACGCGTGTTCCCTTTCGAGGTTTTCCGCTCTCCAAGGCCAAAGAACTGGCGATGGCCGTTGTCGCGGGCGATTTGACGTCGCTCGACTATGCGGAGGCAAAGACTTTTGCTGAGCGAACATTCGCGTCCTGGTTCATTTACCGGGAGGATGATGAATGACACGGAAGGTGATCATCCTTGATGCCGCCAAGATCGACATCATCGTCAATCAAACGGGGGTGGCCGGCCTGAACGCGATTGTCCGGCGCGGCGATCTTTTCATGTTCGGCGACGACGCCCGTACGGAACTGGAAAACGGGGCCTGGTATCAAAATCCGAAAAATGCGGATCTTTTAGAAACGTGGCTCAAGCAACAAGAAAAGGCTGGCCGCATCGTCAAACCCAAGCGGTTGGTCAGAGAAGACAGGAAAAAGTACGACCCGAACAACAGGCGATTGACGGAAAAGGGCGGCCATGAGCTTTGGGACATGAGCGCCCGCAAGTTCATGGCCGAGAATCCGCACTTTGAATTCGAGGTTATTTCCAGCGACAAGGCATTTTTCCAAAACGAAATCCGTAGGAAGCGCGATCCGGCGACAGGAATGCGCCGGAAGATCGTCGACACGCCATTCACTTACACCTCATTGAAAAAGCTTATGGGAGAGCTGATTGTCGATCCCGACCTCAATTTGTCAAAAGAACAATTCGTGAACATTGCGGAATACTGGCACGGCGACAAATACGGTTCCTGGCAGGGAATGAAACAGGGCTCTCTGTACTTTCCGCCGACCTATGAAGACGCGATGCGGCAACGGGCGTTTCGTTCATCAAAAGCGCGGGGAGAAAACTTTGGCCTCAGCAGTCAAGCTGACGCACGCCTTGGCGTTGCACCGGTTGATCAAGGATCTGCTGTACCATTGTTGCCGTCCGATGCACCTCTCGAGGGTCGGCTCGACGGTCTGACGGGAAGCCAGACCGGCGGTGAGATTGGAGGTCGGATCGATCCGGAGGCCGGTCTCAGCGGCAAGGCGAGCGGATCACTCCAGGAAGGGCCAAGCATCGGCCGGCGGTTCATGAATATGCTGCGCAAGGGCGCACCAGTGGTCCTGCTCGGGCTGGCGATCCCGCCGGTATTCTCGGCGGTCAAGGCGCGTGCAGAGGAGCGGAACGTTCCGTTTGACCAGGCCGCGCGCGAGTTGGGTTTGGAATTCGGTGAAGAAGAGCTCAAGGACCTGGCTGCCGAAGCCGGGATCGACCTTGCGATTACGTTCACCCCAATCGGGCCGCTGAAAAAGGCCTGGGATGTTCTGGGCAATATCGACGACATCGTCTCGCTGATGCAGCTCTACGGTGACGCCTATCCAGAGAACGAGACGATCCAGCAGATGGCGGCGCTTGCCGATGAGCTGGAAGGATCCGCTGCGTTGGCCGCCTATGTGGACGGACGCGACGCCCTGACCGGGGTGGTCGGCGGGGCCATCGACTTCGTGTTCGGCAATGCGGCAAGCGAAGAAGAGGCGGCCGAGGCCATCGGCAAGGTGCGCAGCGCGATCCGGGAGGGCAGCGAGGAACTTGGAGAAGCGGCGGCCAAGGGCGCAGGCCGCGAGGAACTTACGGATCTGTTGATCAGGCGGGCGAGGGCAAGCGAGCCAGCACCGCTGGCCGAACCTGATTTCTCAGCTCCGGACATGTCGTCCGGGCCGTTGCTGGAAGGCGAAGCGCGGCTGTCCGGCACAGGGCAGATCCCCGGTTCAGACCCGATCCTGCCTTCGACACTTGAGGCCGGCGCGCCCGGGGACGAAGGCCCATCGGAAGAGGCGGAGGGTCCGGCACAAGGAAGCGGGTTCAACGGCGAAGCGCCGGCCGGTGCCGAGTTCATAAGGAAAACCGGAGTGTCATTTTCACCGGCCGCCGGAGATCCTGCACAAGCTGCGACCGGCGTTGACCCCTATGCGCGCAAGACGTCCTATGACCAGGACCGCAAGCTCGGGCGCACACCGGAGGAAGAAGAGGAAGCTCTGGCCGAGTTCGAGGACCTTTTGCGAGAAGCCTATGTGGTGACCGGGGACATGCTCATGGCGCGGGGCATGGCATCGGCCCAGCTGAAGGTGGAGTGGGGCAGCTCGGCCTTTGCGGCCGAGGAGGGGACGGTGATGAAGTACCCGGTGGAAAAGGCCTATGCCGATCCGGAAGAAGACGGACACGGTTATGTGCGCACTGACGTCGAGAGCCTGCTGGCGTCGGCAGGCATCAAGGCGCGGCGGTGGTATCTGGAGCCGAACGGGAAGACGGCGGAAGACCGGTTTCGTGGAAGCATGGACAAGGACGGATATGGTCCGCGCATGACACTGAGCTATGACGATGAGGCGGGTACCAGGCATGTTGTGACGGAGGGGTTCCAGGCGCATGTTGCAGGTGCGCGCCAGCGCCGGCAGGCGGCAGAGGACAGGAAGCTGCAGGAGCTGGCGCGGGAATACGGCCTTGAGCCGCCGGAGCCGCCGGAGGTGAACCCGTTTCAGGCCCTGCGGGACGGACTGGCGCGCGAGGCGCGCTTTCCGGAGCTGCGCCTGAAGGCGCAGGAAAAACGGGATCGCTCAGCGCAGACGGCGAACGAACCCGCAGTAACAGATATGCGTAAAACGCCGGAGGCACCGATAAGGCCGCTGCCAGACGATCCGCCGCTACAGGGCGGCAATCAGTCGACTCAATATCAACAGGGCGGTGCGAACCGCCCTTTTTCTTTGCCTGAAAGGAACTGAGATGGACGAGGTCATCATGCGCCGTTTGAGACATCTGCAATGGCTGGAGGAAAACCACGTGAAGGGCAATCGGGCGCGGAGTGGTTCCAATACATCTGACACAGATGGACAAGGAGAGGAGATCTTGAATGTGCTGTCAGCAGATTGGAACCGCACACAAAGGCAGCGAGCAGATGCCCCCGGCGGCCAGAAGCTGCCATGTGGATGGCGAAAAGAACACTGGAAGACCCAGCAATCCATGGCCCGGGACTACGCGGGCGTGAATGCCGGCTGCAAGGACGAGGCGGTCCGGGCACTGGAGGCTTACGAAGCTCAAGACCCTCTCCCGCCAGCCGCCTGACGAGTTTAAGAAGGGAAACTAACATGTCCGGTACCGTTCACACTTCCGTGGAGATGGCGAACCTTGCGCTTGCGCACCTAAAGGAAACGCCGATCAGCGATTTCGATTTTGCGTCGGTCGCTTCGCGCTGGTTCAAAAACAACTATGCAGCTCAAAGAGACGCATATCTGGCACAGCATGACTGGGACTTTGCGACGGCATTGGTGTACTTGCCGGTTGAAACCGCAACACCCCCTTTCCGCTGGAGCTATCAATATCAGAAACCCGCAGACTGCCTGCGCCTGCCGCAGCAAACAGTCGATGGAATGCCAGACGGACAAATTATCCCTCACGAGGTGATCGGTCAGAAAATCCTCACGGACGAGCCCGCTCCTTTTCCCTTACGCTACATCAGACGCATTACGCGCGAAGCGGAGTTTCCGCCACTTTTCGTGCACGGGTTTGCGCTCTTTCTTGCCGCAGGCTGCGCACATCTCGTCACCGGCAAAAACAGCCTTGCCGACACATTGCGGCAAGCCGCAAGTGAGGCTTTCGCGCAAGCCGGTGCCAACGATTCCATGCAGGGCACGCCGCTGCCCATGATTGATCTGGACATAATCACAGACAGATGAGTTACCAACTGCAAGCAACTTTCAGCCGGGGCGAACTCGACCCGGAACTGATTTATCGAACCGATCTTGAGTTTTTCCGGTCAGGCCTGGCAGAGTGCGAGAACTTCGTAACGCTGAAGCGCGGTGGATTGCGCCGGCGGGGCGGCACCAAGTTTCTCGGTGAACTGAAGGACTCGAACGCCCAAGGCTGGCTCATTCCGTTCGAGTTCGGCAACGGTCAAACCTATATGCTGGAATTCGGCGACTTTTTTTTCCGTGTCTATACCAGCGCCGGACGGGTTGGCACGGTTGAAGTCGCGACACCCTACGCGCAATCGGTTCTTTCTGATCTCAAGTTTGTTCAATCCACCGATACACTTTTTGTTGTCGGCGGCGGCATTGCTCCCCAGGTCCTGACACGCCTTGGCGAAACATCTTGGGCGATCGAAGCGATGAACTTCAAGGATGGCCCGTTCCTGGATGTGAATATTGAACCAACCAGCCTGGCGCCAGCTGAAACCGGCAACCCCGTTCCAAAAATGACGTCCAACACCGCGCCAAGCGGTGTTGTCAGCGCGTCCAACAATTCCTCAACGGCCTGGCAGCTGTTCAACCGAACACCGGGGAAGGTCACTCTCTCGGGAAGCGGTGCCGGGTGGGTGCGGTATCGGTTTTCGTCTGCCGTCATCATCGATGGCTACATGCTGCAGGCACCGAACGACAACAGCCAGAATGACGACATGCCCTGGCAGTGGAACATCGAAGGCTCCGACGATGGCAGCACGTGGACAATTCTTGACTCTCGTGACGGGCAGGACACCTGGGCGTCGAGCGAATGGCGGGAATACCAGTTCCACAACGAAACGCCGTTTCTCTATTACCGGCTCAGTTTCACGCAAGGGGGCGGATCGGATTCATCAGCTTCCGCAATCGGTCAAATCCTTTTCCATGAAGCGGGGGACACACAAACGCCTTTCAACCTCAGTGCAACGGATGTCGCGGGTATCAACGGAGGGGCCGGTTTCCAGTCATCAGACACAGGACGGCATATCCGATTTCGCGGGTCGGACGGCTTCTGGCGCTGGATGAAGATTACAGAGGTCACATCATCCACGCTCGCGAAGGTCCAAGTTTTCGGGCAATCGCTTACCGATACCAGTGCAACCACGATCTGGCGCCTCGGTGCCTGGTCGGAAACCACGGGTTGGCCGGAAACCGTCGGCTGGCACAAGAACCGGCTGGCATTTGCCGGCACGCAGGCTGAGCCGCAAAAGGTCTGGGAAAGCCAAACAGGTGACTTCAACAATTTTGCGGTTTCTCACGTGCTGCTCGCTTCGGATGCAGTAACGGCCGGGATATTGTCCGGCCAGGTGAACCGCATCCAATGGCTGGTTGATGATGATGAACTGATCATAGGGACAACACGCGCTGTCCGTTCGTTGGAAAAAGCAACGGCGCAAGATCCGTATGGGCCGGAAAATGTTGAGCAAAGCCCAAGCACAAACTTTGGTGCGAATGGAACGAAACCGATCAAAGTTGGGTCGGTGCTGTTCTATTTTGGTCCTTACGGGACCGATATGCGCGAAATGGCGTATGACCTCAGCGCAGACGGGCGGGTTTCGCAATCGGTCAGTGAGGTGCAGTCGCATCTGTTCCGAAATGGGGTGTCGGGTGCCTGTTATCAGCAATACCCCGACAGCATCATCTGGGCCTGGGATACGACCGGGGCCGCAATCGGGTTCACGTATGAAAGGCAACAACAGGTCTACGGCATGCATCGCCATACGTTCGGCGGTGTTGTGGAATGCATGGCGGATCTGACCGGCACCGGCTCCGACGAAGTCTGGATGATTGTCAGGCGGACGATCAACGGCCAGACGCGGCGCTATATCGAGGTGATGCAACGGCCGTTCCTTGGGGGGCAGATCGAGGATGCCTGGCATCTTGATTGTGCCGTGCTTTACAGCGGGGCCGCCGTTAACGGCGTGTCCGGCCTCGAGCATCTGGAGGGGATGCCTGTGGTCCTTTATGCGGATGGAACGGACTATGCCGCAACCGTTACCAACGGGCAGGTTCGCCTGCCGAATGAGCGTACCGCCGGACACATCCTTATCGGCCTGGATGTGGAAGCCAAGGCCACAACGCTGCCCTATCCCGTGAATGGCCAGGATGGTGCCACCATGGGCCGCAAGATGCGTATTGACGATTGCAAAACGGCGGTCTTCGAGACCGGGACGCTGAGGGCGGGATCGGACAAGACTTTTCTGGACGAAATGATTTCCTACGAAGCAGGAAATAGCTTTGGCGAACCGGCGCCCTTGCGCACGGGGGTGCTCGACAAGGTGATCGAAACGCGATGGGAAGATGGCGGTCAGCTCAGGCTTGAGGCTTCCGGCGGCAAGCCTTGCACCATTCTCGCCGTCAATTTTGGCAGACAAGCGGAGCCGTAACATGTGTGAACCGGGAACAATAGCTTTGATTAGTACGGCGTTTGCCGCAGCCGGTTCTCTTGCCGGCAGTGCGGTACAGGCGCAAGGTCTGCGACAACAGTCAGAAGCTGCTGCCGAGGCCGAAGAGCGCCGCGCTGAACTGGCTGAGCGACAGAAGGAAGTCAACCAGGCGCAAGGCTCATTCGAACGCAAGCGAACGCTGGAACAGTATCGGCGCGTCATTGGTCATAACCGCGCCGCAGGTGCCGAACGCGGACTGTCGGACACAGGCTCGTTGACGGATGTTGCAGATGACAATGCCTATGAAACCGCACAGAACATCGAAGCAATCCGGTACCGCGTGGAGGGGCAGCGAGACAACCTGACCTTTGAGGCGAGCACGGCCCGGGAACGTGCCATGTCGCATCGCCAGGCGGGACGTATCGCTGCCTTCGGATCAATTCTCGGAGGTGCCACGAGCGCACTGACCACATTGGGCAAAACAGCGTACCAACTCGGCTGAAGTTGAATTCGCCTTGCGGATCCGCCTCAGCCCCAGCTTCCCAGACAAATCGGATAAATTATGGCACGACTGCAAAAATTCAGTGGGGCGCAGGCTCTGGCCGGCGTCGGTAACCCGCGTGTCGTCGCGGATACGGCGGTGGGAGCAGCCACCGCCGAGCTCGGTCCGCAAATAGGCCGATCAGTCGCTGCCGTGGGCGAACTGGCGGCGATCGCAGGAAATCACCGGTCAAAAAAGACAGGACTGGCGGCACGCGCGGAAGACCTGACCAACCGAAAGAACGCATTTTCCGGATTGAAAGCTGCGGAGCATCTGCAAAAGAAAATACGTGACAGGTTGGATGACCCGAGGAGCTGGGGGACAGAAGCGCCGGCACCGCTCGCGGATGAAATGGTCTCGTTCATGAAATCGAACGCGAACAAGATATGGAGCGAATTGCCGGAAGCGCAGAGACCTTCGTTTGATATGGCCACCAAGCTTGGAGAAGATCAGCTTCGCACTGAAATCGCGTTTGCGGAAACCAGCCAAGACAAAGGCT
>JBCBUA010000255.1:0-8156 GCA_039818365.1 Pseudomonadota bacterium | reverse complement strand
AAGAGCGGCAACGCGGCTCGGGCCGGACTTGATCGGACGGAATTCGACTTCGCTCCAGGCCGGTGCATCGCCCCAATAGTCATCGTTGCGCACAAGCGTGATGCTCTCGCCGGGCTTGTAGTTGGAGAACTTGAACGGACCCGTGCCGACCGCAGCGGTTCCGGCATTGAAGTCTTCCGTTGCAGCACCGCAGCCGGCACTGTCGGAAATGACCGGGATCGTGGAAATGTCATTCGCCATCAGCGGGTAAGGCGCTTCGGTGATCGCATGCACGGTGTAGTCATCGATCTTCTTGAAGGTCTTGCCCTTCAGATAGGTGCCATAGCCCGAAGGGGAGTTCGGCACGTCCGGTGCGCGCTCCATCGTGCAGATGACATCGTCGGCGTTGAAGTCGCTGCCGTCGTGAAACTTCACGCCCTCGCGCAGCTTGAATTCCCAGGTCAGATCGTCAATGGGCTTCCACGAAACGGCAAGCCCCGGCGACAGCCGCTGCTTCTCGTCCTGGGCGATCAGCCGGTCAAAAAGATGGACCGACATGGCGTTGTTCGGCCCGAGATTGTGAAAGTGGGGATCCATCGACGTTGGCTCCGAGGCCAGGCCAATGGTCAGTTTCTCTGCATGGGCCGCTCCGCTCACGAGTGCCAAAGCGCTCACCGTGACAGCAGCTAAAATGCTGAATCTTTTCATGATTTCCAAACTCCCTCGGAAGGTGCGGTGTCCTTTTCCGGATGTTTTGCCGCACAATGGAAAAGATGTTAGCTTGCAAAAAACTCATTGCCAATACCAAAGTGTATCCATTTCTGCATAGGATAATTCAACTTTAGAGCCTCCAGTATCCGGAACCGCATTTCATGGCAGGACACCGTCACAGACTGCGCGAAATGGAAGCCTTGCGCGCCCTTGTCACAACCGGCACCACACTGGCCGCCGCACGCAGGCTTGGCGTGTCCCAATCCTCGATCAGCCGCGCCCTCGGTCAATTGGAACAGCGTGTCGGCCGGAAGCTGTTCCTGCGGACCTCGGGACGAATCGAGCCCCTGGCGGCCGCCCTTCGGTTGAACGAACAACTGGATCCGCTCTTCGAAACGCTGGCGCGTATCGAAGGCGCTGAATGGGCAGCCGCGGACGAAGAACCGTTGCGTTTGATAGTGCCGCCGACGCTCGCGCACAACTTCGTCATTCAAAGGGTGGCTGCCTTCCTGAAACAGAACCCGGGCAAGAGCCTGCAACTCGATATCCAGGCCACCGACGTGCTGGTCTCGGGCATCCTCGACCTGCGCTACGATCTCGGCCTGACCAGCGCGATGATCCAGCGGTCCGGCGTGACGCTCGTACCGTGGCGGCGCTCGCATGTTGTGTGTGCGATGCCGAGCGGCCATCCCCTCGCAAAGAAAGACATCATCAGGCCATCGGACCTTGAGGACGTGGAACTGATCGAGTTCCTGCGCCGGTTGGGCACCCGGGCAATCACCGAACAGGTCTTCGCGCGTGCCGGTGTGCGCCCGCGCACCGTCGCCGAAACTGCAACCAACATGGCGGCGATCGAACTCGTCCGCGAAGGCCTTGGCGTCACCTTGCTGAACCCGTTTCCGGTCCTGTCGGGCGGTATGCCCAACATCACCGTCAGACCCTTCGACGCGCCGATCACATACAACACCAGTTTCGTGCTGCCGTCGGGCCGTCAGCCTTCCGAACTCGCGCAGCAATTCATGGAATACGTCAGGGTCACGACGCCACCGGATGAGTATTCGGAGATCGTCTAGCCTTGGCCGGTATCATTCCAGACAGTGTCGGGATCCAGCGGGAAGCTGGGCCGGGGTATAAATTCGAAGGGCCAGCGCTCCAGCACAGGGCTCGTCAGTCCGGCCGTATCGATCTCGAAGACCTGCTCGGGTGCGAACCATCCGGAGAACCCTGCACGGAAATGTCCGCGGGATTTCACTACGACACATCCGGCGCTCTCGATATCAAGGCCCAGCATATGAAAGAAAACCGGGTCGGCCGTCTGCGCGCGGTCGGAAATGACAACAACGCGAATGCCGTTCAATTCAAGCGCGGCGCAGGGCCCAAGATGCATCTGCCGCCCGCTGGTCATGCCGCGCTCGCCGACAACATCGCCGTCATGCAGCGCAAGAACCCTGGCCGGTGCCTCGAACAATCCGTCCCATTTCTCCCAGACGTCATTGCCTTTGGAGCGATTGAAGACTGCCGTGAATTCGGCCCCGACGCCAAGGCGATGGGCTTCGGCTGCAAGGTCCGGATCGAAGAACGATCCATAGAGCACATTTTGAGTTCCGGCCGCATACAGGGCTGCGAGCAGCTCAGTGGTTTTACCCGATCCGCCGCCGCCCGGATTGTCGCCCGCGTCGGAAAAGATAACCGGCGGGCCTGCCGGATCGCCTGCCATCGAAACGGCCTGCTCCAAGGAGCTCAGGCGCCTCACGAAACCTTCGCGTTTCGACCAGGCGCGCTCCGCGATCTCATCCGCCAGCTGTTGCGCAATTTCCAGATCGTCCCTTGCCGTCACGACCACGCTCACGCCGTTGTCCGGCGTGTCGGAGAAAATGAAATTGCCGAACACGGAGACATTCAAAATGGCCCCTCCGAGTTCGGCCTGACGCCGCTGGCCGTAGTCGATCAACGCGCCATAGGGAGCTTCAGCCGTCAGCAGGGAAACAGACGCCGGCACGATCGGCGGTTTCGCAAGGGCGATTTTCGGACGCGTGCCGGAGGCAAGACAGCGTCTCAGGGAAAACGCGGCCTCCTCCCCGCGCTCGATCATGTCGACATGAGGGTTGGTCCGGTAGCCGACGATCAGGTCACAGGCCTCGGCCATCTTCGGCGATATGTTTCCATGAAGATCCAGCGTGCTGACAATCAGGGGCTCCGCGCCAACGGCGGCCCGGACCCGTGCCATCAGCTCGCCGTCCGGATCATGGGTGTGTTCGGCAACCATGGCTCCGTGATTGCAGACATAGACCGCGTCGACGGGCCCGGCTGCGGCAAGCTGCGTTTCGATGGCGCCCACAATCGTCTCAAAGACATCCCGCTCGACAGGACCCGCCGGGTGGCTGGCTGCCAGGGTACAGGGAACGGGGTGCCAGGGGCCGGTGGCGTCCATCGCCCGAACGAATGCCGAAAACTCTGTGGCGAGGGACGGCGTTTCGGACCGGGCTTCGCTGAGAAGTGCCTCTCCGTCGAGCCAGGTCAGGGACCGGAAGTCCTGCTCATCGGCCGGGCGCGCAAACCTGTTCGATTCAAGTATCATGCCCAAAAGCGCAACCTTGGGTTCCCTCACCGACGTTCCTCCACGTATAGATCCCGCTGCAAAAGGAGCACGATACGATGGCCGAAATCAACATTCCGAACGAATACGAGGTTGAGCTGACGCCGCCCGATCTCTCGGCTTACCGGGCCGGCAATACCGGAATTCCCTATATCTGGCGTTTCGAAAGCGGGGTGCCGGGCCCGAATGTCATGCTCAGCGCGATCGTCCACGGCAACGAGCCCTGCGGTGCGATCGCACTCGACTGGCTGCTTCAGCGCGATACACGGCCAGCAGCGGGGTCGCTGACATGCGCGTTCATGAACATTGCCGCCTACGAGGCGTTCGACCCGGCTAACCCGAATGCCACGCGGTGGATCGACGAGGATTTCAACCGCGTGTGGGACACCGACGTGCTCGAGGGAGACCGTGACAGTGTCGAACTTCGCCGCGCGCGTGAAGTGCGCCCTGCCCTTGAGGGAATAGACTATCTGCTGGACATTCACAGCATGCAGCACCTGGCGCCCCCGCTGATGATGTCCGGCCGCCACGCAAGAGCAAAGGCTCTGGCCGCATCAGTCGGCGTTCCCGAACGGGTTGTCGGCGACGCCGGGCACGCGGCAGGACGGCGGATGCGGGACTATGGTGCTTTTGATGATCCCGTTGCCGCGAACACCGCCCTGCTCATCGAATGCGGGCAGCACTGGGAGGCGCGGGCCGGGCTTCTTGCCAAGGAATCCGCAGCCCGTTTCCTTGTTGCGACTGGCACTCTTCCTGAGGACATTCTGGCCGAGTTTGCAGACCCTCTGAAACCGCAAGAGGCCTACACGGTGATCGAGGCGGTCACCATCAAAAACGAGGCATTTGTCTTTGAAAAAGCCTTTACGGGCGGTGAAATCATACCCGAGACGGGGACGGTTCTGGGCCATGATGGTGATGAACCCGTCGTCACGAAGGAAGACAATCTCATGCTGGTCATGCCGTCGAAGCGCCTCTGGCGCGGACAGACCGCGGTCAGACTTGCGCGGCGCGATCCGTGATCCCATAGTCTGAGGGACTTCATCGTCACTGCCCTATCTTTTCCTGCCCGCAGGATCTTTCAAAACACCAGGACAACAGCAAGGGACAACACATGCCAACGCGTGAGGCCGCGATCAAAGCAGCGGCGACCTACTACGACGCAGGGCGCTTTCGCAGCGATCTGGCCGAACAAATAGCGGTCCGGACCTCCAGCCGCGAGGAAGAATACCAGGACAACCTGACAAACTATCTGGATCACCTGATGCGGGCGCGGTTCGAAGCCATGGGGTTTGAGATCGAGATCCATCCCAACACCGCGCTCGAACGCGCACCGTTTCTGGTGGCAAGGCGCATTGAGGACCCGGCACTGCCTACCCTCTTCTGCTACGGTCACGGCGACACCGTCCCGGGTGAGGAAGGCCGCTGGCGCGACGGGCTTGATCCCTGGTCACTGGAGAGCGTGCAAATGCCGTCCGGCGAACGCTGGTACGGGCGCGGAACCGCGGACAACAAATCCCAGCACGCCATCAACATGGAAGCGATGCGCCGCGTCATCGAAACGCGCGGACATCTTGGATACAACGTGACCTTCCTGATCGAAATGGCCGAGGAGATGGGATCGCCCGGGCTCGCCGAGTTCTGCCGGGAGAACCGGGACATGCTCGCGGCAGATCTGCTGATTGCCTCCGACGGACCGCGTTTTTCGACGGACGGTCCCGATATCAAGCTCGGCACGCGCGGTGCCTTGAATATCCGCTTCCGGCTGGACTATCGCGACGGCGGCCACCATTCCGGCAACTGGGGTGGCCTGCTTGCCAATCCCGCGATTGTTCTCATGCACGCGCTGACGACCCTCGTCAGCCGGACCGGCGAAGTCCGGCATCCCGGACTGAAACCGGACCGGATCAAGAATTCGGTTCGCGACGCACTCGGGAGGATAACGGTCAGTTCCGGTCCCGGAGATCCGCAGATCGATCCCTGGTGGGGCGAACCGGGGCTCAGCAGTGCGGAAAAGGTTTTTGGCTGGAATACGTTCGAGGTGCTCTCCTTCATTACAGGCGATCCCGAAAAACCGCAAAATGCCGTGCCGCCCTTTGCGGAAGCCATCTGCCAGATCCGCTTCGTCGTTGACACCGATCCCGACACGTTCATCCCCCTGATCCGCAAACACCTTGAGGAGGAAGGTTTTGACGGTATCACGGTTGAACCGGCAAGGATGTCGATGCTGCGCGCATCGCGGCTCGACCCGGAACATCCGGCAGTGGACTGGGCGGTCCGGTCGATCGAAAAGACGACCGGAAAAACGGTGACCGTCATTCCGAATGCCGGCGGCTCCCTGCCGAACGACATCTTCCTCAATATCATCGGCATGCCGACACTCTGGGTGCCGCACAGCTATACCGGCTGCTCCCAACATGCTCCGGACGAGCATGTTCTGCCGCACCTGATGAAAGAAGGCCTGGAGATGATGACGGGGCTGTTCTGGGACCTGGGCGACGGTTTTCCCTGACCTTGCGATGACACAAACCGCCTGCGCTCAGGCTTTTTCCTGCGTTCTTTTCGCACGGAGCGGCAAAAGCCTGAGGTCGGCGGCGACCTTGAGGAAGGCAAGGACGGCAAGGACGCAGAGGGCAACCTTGCTCGTCGTCTCCATCGTTCCCTCGATCAGAAGGGCATGGATCACCGTGCCCGCGACGATCACGAGCGCAAAGGCCGTGTGAGCAAGACGCCAAGTGCGCGGGCGCAACCGCAGTTTCCTGCGAAACAGCGCGAGCAGCGCGCTCAGGAAAACGGCCCACATGGCAAGCACGCCCCAGACCGAAAACGGTGTCGGCGAGCGGAACAGCAAGGCGTCAATGACATCCGGCGGGCTGGTGATCCAGAGGCCGGCAACATGGATGACCACCGCCAGAACCAGGATGACGCCGGTCCAGCGATGCAGGAGGCGGCTGCGCAGGACTGAGAGGCCGGGCAGATAGCCCCCTGCCAGCAGCGGCTGGACGACCAGAAGAACCAGCGCGAAAACCCCGGCGAAACCGGCAGCAATGTAGACGGGCTGACGCCACTGAAGCAGCGGACTTTGCGCCGCCGCCACAATCGGCACAAGCGCAACCCCTGCCAAGGCAACCCAGATCAGGATCGCGCGCAATCGCATCGGGTTTCGAAATCCGGGTCGATCAGGCCGGCTGAAGCACGAAATGCGCTTCCAGGCTGGTGTCCCTCGCACTCGGCATGACAGGCCTCAAAAAGACGGTTTCGAATTCGTCGCTGTCATAGGCCAGATGGGCATGAGGCTGTCCGAATGCCGGCACGATCTGGGGCATTTCGAGACGGAACACGCCGTTTTCGTCGGTCAGGGTCGCACCGTGACTGCGGGCATCGCGTTCATGCCCCTCCGTCGTATGCGCCCAGATCTGGATGCGCTGACCGGCCAGCGGAGCGCCATCGCCGGCACGGCGCACCGTTCCGGACATCCAGAAACCACCGCCACCGATCCGGTCGACGATGGGTGCGTTCGGCCGGTAGTTGTTGGAGCCGCCGCGCATCGACCGCGTCGGCGCGAGCCCCTGCGCACGGGCGGGAACAATCAGTCCGGACATCCCGGTCACCGCAACAGCGCTACCTGCGGCAAGCAGCTTCCGGCGGGTGAACAGGTCGTTGGTCATCTGTGATCTCCTATCGGAAAACGAGTGTGCCGCCGGGTCTTCCCCGGCGGACCGTTGTTGCTGACATATAGTGCGATTGTGTCCATTTCCGAGACCGGGCAACCGGCGCGCGCAGCAATCGGGCTCACGGTTTCGTGAAGAAGCTTCGCGCGCACCGGTCACAATCCGGGTCTTCGCTCCTCTCCAGCAGCAATCCGAGCGCGTACGCACCACTTTCAAGACGAAAGAGACAGGTCCTTGATGACCGCCTGGACCGCGAGCATGAAAATTTGCACCTCGGGTGTTTGCGGCGCATTCGGCCGGGTCATCAGGCCGACCGGCCCTTTCGTGATGTCACTGTCGAACGGCAGGCGGACAAGGGAACCGTCTTCGGTCTCGGTCTGGACAACCCCCGACGAGATGATCCAGACCGCATCCGTCTGGCGGGTATAGAGCCGCCCGAATGCCCCGGAGACGCTTTCGATCCGGTGTGGAATTTCGCCAACGCCATTCGCGATCATGAAACGCTCGACCAGCGGACGGATCGCCGCTCCCTCGGGCGGGTAGATCACCGTCCAGTCAACGATGCGTTTGACGTCCGGATTGGCGAGCAGAGGATGCCCTTTTCGCACGACCAGATCCACGCGCTCGGAGTAAAGCTGGGTGAACGAGACACCCTCCATGGACTCCGGGCGGCCCAGACGTCCGATCACGAGATCAAGCTCGCCCAGTTTGAGTCTCTCGATCAAAAACCCGTGTGGCCCGTCCATGATCTTCACCAGAACATTGGGCGCAAGGTCGGAGAATTCGCGGATAAGCGGCGGAATGAAGCTCGCGGCAACGCTTGGCAACGCGCCCACCTTCAAGGTGGCGCGCGCGTGCTCGCCCTCCTTTTCCACGCCGTCCAGCCCCTGTTGAAGGCTCGCGAGCGAAATCTGGGCGAAATGCAGGAACACCTTTCCCTGCTTGGTCAGGGCGATGCCGGCCCTGTTGCGTGTCATCAGGGATGCGCCGATGATTTCCTCCAGTTCCTTCAGCGTCTTGGAAATGGCCGGTTGGGTGAGCGACAGCTTGTCGGCGGCCAGCTTCAGGCTGCGCTCATGCGCAATCTCGACGAAACACTGGATGTGACGGAACTTGATGCGGCGGTCGATCATTTAGTTTCCAGTTTGAGAAACAAAAAGGCTTGTTATCTCATTTTACTTCTCAATTTCGGACATTCAATA
>JBCBUA010000254.1:0-8162 GCA_039818365.1 Pseudomonadota bacterium | reverse complement strand
AAACCGTTGGCAACCACTTGCGTATCCCTGTCCCATTGAGGTGGACTGGAGGCATTGGTCTGCTCCTGCTCGCCTTCCTCGGTCTCGTCCGCCAGTTCGGTTGGCGCATTGCGTCCCCCCAGCCGCACCGAATAGGTCTCGACCGGCTCGCTCACATTCTTGACGACCTGCGGTCCGAGCGGATCGAAGCCGAGCGCGACCTTCGCCTTCACCTGGTCGTAGACGGATTGTGACAGCATGATCCCGCCGCGCGGCGCCAGTTCCTGAAGGCGCGCTGCGACGTTGACACCGTCACCATAGATGTCCTCGCCTTCGACCATGATATCGCCGAGATTGATCCCGACGCGAAAGTCCATCCGGTTCATTTCCGGAAGTTCGGAATTGCGCAAGGACAGTTCGTTCTGGATATCCACGGCGCACTGGACGGCTTCGATCACCGAGGCGAACTCGATGATCACGGCGTCGCCCCAGGTGTTCACGATCCGCCCGTTGTGATGTTCCGTCAGGGATGACATGACGTCCCTGTACGCACGCAGCCGGTCAAGTGTACCGTCTTCGTCCCGCTCCATGAGCTTGGAATATTGTGCAACATCCGCGCACATGATCGCCGACAGACGCCGCTTGACCCGTTGCATGCTGAAAACCCCTGACACCTACAGCTTAGGAATGGGAAGCCGGGACACAAATTGCAAGAAAAAACCGGTGAAAAATCCGACCCGAGCGCGGACTTCAGGGCCCGCTTTGCGCCAGGGTCCGCAGGGCTTCCAAGGCCTCTTCGGCCCTTTCGGCCGGCACGAAAACGTGGTCGTGAAAATAGGCGGCGACCACATTCGCCGAAATCCCCTCTTTGGTCAGGGCTTCCGCAATGGCGGCCGTCAGGCCGACCGCCTCGAGCGAAGAATGAACGGTCAACGTGATCCGCCGGAACCATTCCGCATCTGCAAGCCCAAGTTCCCTTGCCCGCTCGACGGGAAGGATTGCCGTTGTCCCCTCCGTTTCGGCGAAAAGACCAACAGCGTCATATTCGACAAGGTCCTGAAAGGATCGGTTCGCGAAGGTGCAGAACACATAAGGCTCCGGATCGAGCATGGGACGCATCTGGGAAATCAGGGTTTTCAGGTCGGTTTCGCCGGTCATTCCGCATCCATTTCAAAGTTTTCCGCAGCAAAAGCTGCCCTGCCCGACCTTAGCAGTCTCCGGACAAAAACTCGATCAGGGCCGACACCGTCAGCGGAACCGGAATTCCTGGTCATACCCTCGTAAATCCGCGCCATTGTGGGCTGATTTATGTGGGGTTGACCTAGGTCCCCCTCCGGCCGAACCCGCCACTGCCGCCGCGCGCAGGATGCGGTCTCGAAATCGGCCGTCCCGGCACCTGCGGTTGCGGAGACCGGCTTGAGAGCGCAGGCAAGTTCGGTTGCGCCGAATGACCTCCGCCGCCGGGCAAATTCCTCAACACCCCGCAAATGCCAACATAGATGAACGCGATCCGCCACACGAAAAACCAGATATATTCCAGGGGGCCGTCCACGTACCGGGCCAAGACCAGTGTTTCGGGTGAACCGGGCACATATCTGAAGACCGGTCGGTTGGGGGTTGCCAGTGACATTTGCTCCCGCTCCTGTCTTTCCCTGAGACTGGCACCGTAGGAGTAGCCGACATGCAAGGTCTCCTGATGTGTTCGTCCGTCCACGCCATTGAACCGGACAGTTACGAAAAAGCGCGGCCGACCGGCATCCGGGCTGTCAGGATCTTTCTTGATGGACATGAGTTCACCCTCGACATCGACGCCGAGAAAAACCATCTGAAAGGAACTGGAGAATGATGTCACACTTCCAACCAGACCAGCTCCGGCAATGAAGATCCCAAAGAGAAACACGCCGATCGAAGCCCATCGTCCGGTGACGGAATCGGCCCGCCCTTCATCCGCTTCCGGCAAGCCGGCTATGATCCGTTTGAGCAACCCGCGCGCCCCGATCACAAGAAGACCAATCCCGGCGATCAACATGAAGACACTCGTCAGGGTTGGTTTCAGCAATAGCGCCGGATCCCCTTCAAAGGAGTGCCCGGTATGCTTTCCCGCTTCCTGCATCAGGCGTACCTGTGGCAGGCTGGACTCGCCGGTAAACATCTCGTGGATAAAATAAAATGCGACAAGACTCGTAATCGCCCAATAAACGAGTATTCCGCCGATCAAAACGCCGGCAAGTCCTGCCAGAATGTCAATGCCGTATCTTAAAGCCCGATCCATCGCGCCCTCCAATGAAGAGGCGCAACTCTAACGAGCAGAAGTTTAACCATCTCCAAAGAGCGATGGTTAACTTTCAAGAATCCGGCCGGTCATCTCATCTCTTTGCGGCAACGGCCATGTTGCACAGCATTTCGAACATGATCGACACGCCCAGGAAAGCCGTCGCTCCCGCCTGATCGAATGGCGGCGAGACCTCCACGAGATCCGCCCCGACGATGTTCACCCCCTCCAGAAGCCGGGCAACCTGCAGCGACTGGAACGAGTTCGGCCCGCCAACCTCGGGTGTTCCGGTTCCCGGTGCAAACGCCGGATCGACGAAGTCGATGTCATAGGAAACGTAGGTCTCATCCGATCCGGCGATCTCCCGGGCCTCGACCATGACATCTTCCGGCCCACGCGCGTGGAATTCCTCGATCGGCACGACACGGATCCCGACACTGTCGGCAAAGTCCCTGTCTTCGCTGTCATAGGCGGTGCCGCGAATGCCGATCTGGATGACCCGTTTTGGATCCAGAAGCCCTTCCTCAACGGCGCGCCTGAAAGGTGTCCCGTGGGTGTACTGCATGCCGCCAAAGTAGCTTTTGAACAGATCCGTGTGACTGTCGAAATGGATCATCCCCAGGGGCTTGTCCCTGGCCAGCGCACGCAGGATCGGCAGCGAGCACAGATGATCTCCCCCGGCAGTCAGAGGCCGGATCCCCTTCTCGCGAACCCGGTCGTAAAACGCCGTCATGCGGGTGAGGCTGTCATCGACACTTGCCGGGTTTGGCCCGACATCCCCGAGGTCGGCGCAATTCGTGAGCTCGAAGGGACGAATTCCGGTCGCCCCGTTCTGGGCCCGGATCATCGTCGACATGTCCCTGAGTTGCCTTGGACCATGGCGGGGACCCGGCCGGTTTGTCGTTCCACCGTCCCAGGGCGCACCGATGAGACCGATGTCAACCTCCGTAATCTTCCCGTCGTCAAGCGCCACATGCGGCAGCCGCATGAAGGTCGGGACGCCGGCAAATCGCGGCAAGTCGAGCCCGGATACCGGGCGGAAAAACGGATCGGTCATGGTGTCGGCCTGAGTTTGGAGGTTGGGGGTTGGATTTTGTCGATTTCGTCGCGGGTAATCATTTCTGGCAGAATCTGACGGTTGTTCAACCAAAACCGGACTACCACGCAATCGGTTTTCCGAGGTGATCGAAAAAACACCCTGTTTCAGCAGGTGAAAGGCCGTCGACGACATTCAGCAAACGCTGCGCGGCCTCGCCCGGCTCCTGCACATCAAGCCCGCTTTTGGCAAATTTTTCCGTCAGTGGCGTTCTGACGGTTCCCGGATGAAGCGCGACGGCAATCGCTTCGGGGTTTCGTCTGGAAAGCTCGACGGCCGCGGTCCGCACAATCTGGTTGAGCCCGGCCTTGGCCGCCCGATAGGCATACCAGCCGCCCAGCCTGTTGTCGCCGATGGAACCAACCCGCGCGGACAGGGTCGCAAACACGCATCTGCCTTCCCGCGGAAAAAGCGGCAGCAAGTGTTTCATGAGCAAGGCCGGTCCGATGGTGTTGACCGCATAGGACCGGGCAAGGTGAACCGGATCGATTTCCCGCAAGCTCTTTTCCGGCCGTGAGCCATCAAGCGTCAATGCACCGCTGGCATCGAACACCAGCCTCACCTCTCCCGCGAGCGATTTCAGATGAACCGCACATGCCTCAATCGTTGTCTCGTCGAGGAGGTCGAGCGGCGGGTGCGTCTGCCGGCCAAGACCGACAACCTGCTCATAAGCGCCCGAGGCTGCGACCGCTTGTGCGACGGCGGAGCCGATGCCGCCTGTGGGGCCGACAATAACTGCTATCCTGGGGGCCATTCGCGATCCTGACTGTTTCTCCGACATCACTACGCAGGAATGCCGGTCCGGGATTGCTTTTGACTGCAGGAAACCTCCGGAATTCAGACAGTCGCCGCCCAGACACCGTCCACATATTCTGCCTCATCATCCCCGGGCCACGGGGGCATGGAAATGCAGATGAATGTTAGGGGCACGGTCGCGTCGCTCCGATACTGAAACGCGGTGCCAACGGGTATGTCGATCGAGACACCGGGGACAAGGTCCACCGTCGTTGAGTTTTCGCCGTCAGAGCGCCAGATCTGCCCCCGCCCCCCAAGGACAAACCAGAATTCGCTGACGCTCTTGTGACGCGTTGCACGGTTGATCTGGCCGGCGGGCACGGTGGAATGGATCATGTTCCCGGTCGGACCATCCATGAGGAAGCGGATGTCGGCACCGGCCGGCGACTTGGCATCAAAGCTCTCGGCGAGAATTGTCTGCTTCACGGCGGGTTCACCTTATCTAGGACGTGAGAGAAGGATCTCTCCGGCCTGCATTCTTGCAGCCTCCGGTTATGCTGTCTTGTTGAAGATTTCCCGGCCGATCAGCATGCGCCTGATTTCCGATGTTCCAGCTCCGATCTCGTACAGCTTGGCGTCGCGCAACAGGCGGCCGGTCGGATATTCGTTTATGTAGCCGTTGCCACCGAGCAACTGAATCGCATCCAGCGCAATTTTGGTTGCGTTTTCCGCCGCATAGAGAATGGCACCGGCCGCGTCCTCACGCGTTGTCTCTCCGCGGTCACATGCCTTTGCGACGGCGTAGACATAGGACTTGGTGGCGTTCATCGTGACATACATGTCCGCCACCTTGCCCTGAACCAGCTGGAAGGTTCCGATCGGCTGACCGAACTGTTCACGCTCGTGGACATAGGGTATGACCACATCCATGGCCGCCTGCATGATGCCGATGCATCCGGCTGCCAGAACGGCCCGCTCATAATCCAGCCCGGACATCAGAACATTGACGCCCTTGCCGACCTCTCCGAGCACATTCTCCTCCGGCACTTCGCAGTCCTGGAACACGAGTTCTCCTGTCTCCGAACCGCGCATTCCCAGCTTGTCCAGTTTCTGCGCAACCGAGAACCCGGGAAAGTCCTTTTCAACCAGGAATGCCGTGATGCCCTTCGGACCGGCGTCCGGGTCCGTCTTGGCGTAAATGATCATGGTGTCCGCGGAAGGGCCATTCGTGATCCACATCTTGGAGCCGTTCAGGACATAGCGGTCTCCCTTCTTGTCCGCCCGGAGCTTCATGGAGACCACATCGGAGCCGGCGCCCGGTTCCGACATGGCCAGGGCCCCGAGATGCTCGCCGGTGATCAGTTTTTCAAGATAGCGCTTTTTCTGATCGTCGCGGCCCCAGCGGCGCAGCTGGTTGACGCACAGGTTCGAATGCGCGCCGTAGCTCAGCCCGATGGACGCGGAAGCGCGGCTCACCTCTTCCATCGCAATGCAATGCTCCAGATAGCCGAGGCCCGAGCCGCCCCAGTCTTCTTCCACCGTGATGCCGTGCAGACCGAGTTCCCCCATTTCCGGCCAGATCTCTCGTGGAAACCAGTCTTCCCTGTCGATCTTTTCCGCAAGCGGGGCAATCCGGTCCTGGCTGAAGGAACGGACCGTGTCCCGTAACATGTCGGCGGTCTCGCCCAGGTCGAAATTGAACCCGGGAAAATCGTTGCGAATCATAACCTTACCTCCCGGCGCCCCTCACATCAGGTGCGCGTGTAACGAATGGAATCGCTCAGCTCGCCGATCCGGTCATAGAGCAGCCGAGCGCGTTTGTTGTCTTGATTTGTGTGCCAGTAAACCTTGCCGCTGGCGCCAGGTTCCCTGTCCGCCGCCGCATAGACCGCCTCGATGAGTTTTCGCCCGGCGCCTGTGCCCCTGGCCTCGGGACAGACGTAGAGATCTTCCAGGTAGCAAACGGTCTCCAGTGACCACGTACTGTCGTGAAACAGGAAATGGACAAAGCCGACAACAACACCGTCCTGTTCGGCGACAAAGGCAGCGTGCGACCCCGGCGCCAGCAGGCGTTTAAACATTCCGTCGGTGATTTCCGGGGCAAGATCCTGCTCGTAGAAGTCCAGATAGGCGGCCCAATGCCGGTCCCAGACAGGCCTGTCTGACGATGTCAGGTCTCTGATCAGTATCTCAGCCATGTTTCAATCCTTCACGCCCTGAACGCTGACCAGTGTGAACAGTCCGGTTGCCACATGAACCTGCAGACCGTCCTCGAGCCCGTAGACGTCCGCTTTTGCAATTGTGAGCGTTCTTCCCGGTTTCACGACCCGTCCCCGTGCGATCAGAACGTCCTGTTTCGCCGGATTGAGCAGGTTGATCTTGTATTCGCTCGTCAGCACGCCGCAATCCGCGGAAAAAAGCGAAAGCGCCGCGTAACCGGCGGAACTGTCGGCGATGGATGAGGTCGCACCGGCATGAAAGAAACCATGCTGTTGCGTCAGATCGCGGCGCATTTTCAATTCTATGTCCACGGCCCCCGGGGCGACGTGTATCAGCTCCGCACCGAGATGTTTCATGAAGTGCTGCGCGGCAAAGCTGTTCCGCACGCGGTTGTCCCAATCGGGATCTCTCGGGCTCAAATTCATCACTCAGTCGCTCCCGACACGCACTTTGCCGGCCAGTTCCGCTATGCGTGACTTGGCACCGGTTTCCACTTCATCAAGTTCCAGGAGCGTCAGTTCAATGTCGCGCTGTTTTTCTAGCAGTTCGTCCCGCCGCGCCGCGATCTTCTCCAGAAGCAGCTTCAACTGGCCGGTTTCGCCGGGTGAAGAACCGTACATCTCGATCATTTCCCTGATTTCATTCAGGGAAAAACCGAGCCGCTTTCCGCGCAAGATGAGTTTGATACGGGTTCTGTCGCCAGGCGTATAGAGCCGCTGACGGCCGCGCCTTTGCGGTGTGACCAGCCCCTGTGCTTCATAGAAGCGCAAGGTTCGCGTCGTGATATCGAACTCCTGCGTCAGTTGGGTAATTGTAAAATAGCGCTGCATGCCCGCTCCTTGGTGCGGGCACATTTTAGTCTTTTTACGTTAAAGTCAATACATCAAATTTTTAATATAAAAAACAATGATTTAATTTTCATGTTTTCAAGTCGCTGACTGCCGCTTCGGCGTTCAGAACGTTCAGATCGACGTTGCCTGAGATTCCCCTGATGGTGCCGCTGTCCTGATATTGCCAGAGGACCCAGTCCTTCGTGTAGGACGGTGAGTGCCAGATCGACCGGGTCCAGAGCCGTCTGTTGAGCCCCTGCCCCTTGAGATATGCGCGGTAGAATTCTTCCGGTGCATACAAAATGACCCGCTTTCCGGTCGAGAGTTCGACCTGGGCCACAAAGTCGGAAATCTCTTTCAGGACATCGTCAACAGGCGGCCTTCTTGGGCAGTTTGCGCTGAATTCAAGATCAAGTACGGGGGCCAGCATGTTCGGGTCTTCCGGCAGAACATCGAGAAAGTTCCGCGCCTGTTCCCGGCCCGTTTTGCACAGGCTGAAATAGTGGTAGGCGCCGCGGGCAAGACCGGCCGAGCCCGCACCCGCCCAATTGCGCGCAAATGCGCTGTCCTTGAAGTCGCCGCCTTCGGTCGCTTTCATGTAGACGAATGAGATATCGTCTCCGGCAACCTCGGTCCAGTCGATGTCACCGAGATGATGCGAAACGTCCAGGCCGCGTATCGGATATTCGTCCCTGTCGGGTTCCCAGCTCATGAAAAAAAACGCCGCTCCGCCGATCGAGATGACACACCCGACCACCACGTAGAAAACCGTCCGGAATATTGCCTGCAAGAACTTCATTTTGCCACCCACATCAAAGGCGGCACGAATTTGCCTCAAAATTCTTAAGATTCACGATAGAAAATTCGGCCAGAGCGGCGGCGCCGCAAGTTCAAGGACATTTCCGTCAGGATCGTTGAAGTAGAGACTGGTTCCACCTGCCGGCCAGACCACTTCGCTGATGATATCGATCGCGTTGGCCTTGAGATAATCGCGCCAGGACTGCACGTCGTCCCTGCCGATGCGAAACGC
>JBCBUA010000253.1:0-8221 GCA_039818365.1 Pseudomonadota bacterium | reverse complement strand
GACAAGCTTCCCGCGTGGAGACCAATCTGCATGGATTGCAGGGTGACGCCCTGCAATGACCTGCGGAGGGGATGGACGCGGTAAAACTTCTCCACTTCGTCATGCCATGACTTGATCATGGCATCCACGCCGTGACAGGGGCGGCTCGATGGGCTTCCCGCGTGGAGAGCGATCGGCATGGATTGCAGGGTCAGGCCCTGCAATGACCCGAGAAGGGGATGGACGCGGTAAAACTTCCCCACCTCGTCATGCCATGACTTGATCATGGCATCCATGCCGTTCCTTTTCCCGCCAAAGTCGCTTGTATCAGGAATTCAAGAACCGCTTGAGATCGTGCCATTCGGGATTGTTCGCTTCGATCAGATGGATTTTCCATTTTCTCGGCCAGGATTTGATCGCTTTTTCACGCGCAATCGCCTGACCTGCGACGGGATGTTCTTCGTACCAGACCAAACGCAGAGCGCCATACCGCCGGGCAAATCTGGAACCACGCCCGCTTTCATGCTCGAAAAGCCTGCGCCGAAGATCATTTGTGACACCAGTGTAGAGCGTGCCGTTCTTGCGGCTCGCCAGCATGTAGACCCAGTAGCGCTTCATGCATCCATTGGAGCAATAAAAAGTTGCACAATCAAGATATGCAAGAATAGCGCGCATCTTCCACTGACGGGTTTTTCGATTTGGAGCCACTCGAAAGGCTCACCAGTTGGAAGCCAATCGGCATGGATTGCAGGGTCAGGCCCTGCAATGACCTACGAATGGTGAGGTGGTGGCGTCGAAACAGCTTCCCCACTTCGCGTCATGCCATGACTTGATCATGGCATCCAGGCCGTGACAGTGCCACGCGACGGGCTTCCCGCGTGGAGAGCGATCGGCATGGACAGCAGTGGGCTTGACCCTGCAACGACCCGCGGAGGGAGAGACGGTTGGAAAGGACAGATTGACGCCGCCCCTCGACGGTCAAACAGGCAGGACCGTGACGACCTGGAACGTGTGCATGTCGCCGTCTTCATCCTTGATGGAGACATATTCGCCTGGATTGAAGGCGTGCGCGCCGAAGCGGTAGCCGGCTTCGTCGTCGTCATCGCCGTCGATATCGTAGTGAAACGCCCAGGACCCGCCGGGACGATGGATCAGGTGACCGATCTCCTCTTCCTCGGCGCCCCAGAAGCGGCGCACCCGGCAATGGTCGCGTTCCTTTTTCCAAAGCGCCGCATCGATATGGCCCGTCTCATCGAGCGGCGCCGTGAACTCGTATCCGTGCCTTGCGGACCCTTGAGGGAAGTCCCGCGTTCTTGCGAGGTTCAGCCTGATCTTTCTCAGCGCCGGATAGTCAGTCATCGATTCCTCCTGTAAAGAGCTTGCAACCCATTCTTGCCAAATCCCCTTTGCGCACATTGAGAAGAATCAAACCGCGAGGCGGTCGCATGGGGCACAGTCGGCACGCGTCTTCACAGGATCGACCATGGATCAATCGCAGAACAGTGTGTTTCAATTCTTTGAGGAAATGGCGTCGAACGGCCCGAAGACACCGGGCTTCGAACGAATAGACACCCATGCCAACGTGATCTTTCTGAGCGGCGGCCTCGCCTACAAGATCAAACGTGCGGTTACCTATCCGTTTCTCGACTATTCAACGCTCGCACTGCGCGAAGAGGCCTGCAAGGCGGAAATCACCTTCAACAAGCCGAATGCACCGCAGGTCTACCGGGAAGCCGTACCCGTCACGCGCGATGCGGACGGCCGGCTTACACTTGGTGGGTCGGGTGAACCCGTCGAATGGGTTGTCGTGATGAACCGTTTCGAGCGCCGCGGCGAACTGGACATACTTGCCGGCGAGGCGACGTTTGCCGACGCGCTCTCCGGCAAGCTGGCAAAGATGATGGTGGCTGCACACGCGGCCGCGCCCAAGCGCACGGGGAGCGGTTTTTTCAACGAACTGACACGCTATGTCGAGCAGAACGACACCGCCTTTCACGAACACCCCGATCTCTTCCCCATCGAGGACGTGCGGCACCTTACCGAACAGTCGAAAAGCATTCTCGCCTCGCTCCGCGAGCTCATTTTGAAGCGCGGAGAGATGGGACTTGTCCGCCGCGGCCACGGCGACGCCCACCTGCGCAATATCGTTCTGATCGACGATGAACCGGTGCTTTTCGACGCGGTCGAGTTTTCAGATGCGATTGCGACAGGCGACGTGCTCTACGACCTGGCGTTCCTGCTCATGGATCTCTGGGAGCGCGGGCAATCCAGGTCGGCAAACCGTGTCTTCAACCGGTACCTGGATTTGAGCCGGCTCGACACCCACGCCGAAGGCCTGGCCGCACTACCGTTTTATCTGATGATGCGGGCCGCGATCCGCTCGAAAATTGCGGCGAGCGCCGCCCTGAACCAAAGCGATCCGGTGCAGCGGGACCTGCAAAAGAACCTTGCCCAGACCTATTTCGGTTTTGCACAGTCGTTTCTGGAGCCGTCCCGTCCGGAGCTGGTTGCAATCGGCGGGCTCTCGGGAACCGGCAAGACAACGCTTGCCTACGAACTTGCGCCCGACATCGGGCGGGCGCCCGGTGCCCGGGTTCTCAGAACGGATGTCATGCGCAAGCGGCTGCTCGACATTCCAGAGCATGAGCCCGCACCCGCAGACGCCTACACGAAGGAAGCGTCAGACCGGGTCTATGCAGAAATCGACCACGCCATCCAGACCGTTCTTGCCGCAGGCCATTCCGCGATCTTCGACGCGGTCTTCGCTTCGGAAAACGAGCGCGACAAGATCCGGAGAATCGCGGGCAGCGTCGAGGCGGGCTTCACCGGACTTTGGCTGACCGCTCCTGGCGATACGCTGAAGGACCGCGTCTCCCGTCGCTCCGGCGATGCATCCGATGCGACCACAGCGGTGGTCGATGCCCAGCTGGGTTACGACATCGGCCCCATGGCCTGGGCAAAGATCGATGCGTCCCAAAGCCCCGAGCAGACCGCCGACTACGCGCGCGAGGAACTTCCCTAGTGCAGTGAATTTGAAGTTCGTTCGGAGCAAGCTTTAAACTGAGACGAACTTCAGATTCAGGTGACTAGTGCGGTGAATTTGAAATTCGCCTCATTGTTTCAGCGACTTCCAAAGCGAATTTCAAATTCATAAACCGCACTAGAAAATTAGACTCGCTGGTCACCTGGCGATTACATGCCCCCGGCACGCAGCGCAGCGGCAGCGGCGGCGGCGCAGAAGACGGCGAGGTATTCCTTCTTCATCCTGAGCTGGGCGGCGACCGCAACAATGATGCACAGACCGACGACAAGCCCGCCCTGAAGGATGATCGGCAAGATCGTGGAAACGATGATCGCGCCGGGCAGCGCTTCCAGCCCGCGCCGCATCCTGGGCGTGACGTTGACGCGGCCCATGACCCAATAGCCACCGGCGCGCAGTGCATAGGTGACCGCCGCCATGCCGAAAATGGCGATCAGCACCATGGTGTCGGCGGGAAACGCGCCCTCAGTCATCGAGATAAGCCCCCGCGATTGCGCCCGCAAAAGCACCGGTAAAGATGCCCCAGTAACCGCCGAAAAGCGCCCAGGTTACCCACGCGACGCCTCCAGCGACCGCCCAGCTGTAGGTTTGCCGTTTGCCCTTCCATAAGGGGACGAGCAGGGCTGCAAAAAAGGCGGGCAGGACCAGATCCAGTCCAAAGGTCTTTGGATCGGAAATGAGGCTGCCGGCGAAATATCCCGGGATCACCGACAGGGACCAGACCGCCCAGACGGTCAGCCCGCTGCCCAGGTAAATGCCCCAGTCCCGCTCCCCCTTGTCGTATTGCGCCAGGGTAAGCAGCCAGTTGAGGTCGGTCAGGAAAAACAGGGCCGGATAGGTCTGGTAGCCGGGCAGCTGTCCGAGCCAGGGCCGGAGGCTTGCACCGATCAGAAGCATGCGCATGTTCACCGCCGCGGTGACGCCGATCATGGCGATCAGCGTCCCGTGATCCAGCGGTTCGGTGAAAATCTCCATGGCGACGAACTGGCTTGCCCCTGCATAAACAAGCGAATTCATCAAAAGCGTTTCAAAAAAGGTCAGACCCTTTTGCGCCGCGACGGTGCCGAAGACGGCGCCGAACACGATGATACCGGGGAAGACCGGCACGCACATGAGAGCGCCCCGAACGCAGGCCTTCAGGCTGAGGGTGACATTTTTTTCAAGCATTTCCGACCAAGACGCGTTTGGAACCGGCCCAAGTGAGGCAGCGCACTATCGCGGCAATTTCGATTTAGAACCAATGAAAGCTTTTGATCCAAGTATCACGGACGTTTCTGCCATGGCCAGATCTCTTTTCAATAAGACGCGATCGCGTGACGGAAACAGGTGAACTCCTATCACGGCGCGGAGCGCAGAACGACGCGGGGACCGGACAGTCTGCGCAACGTCGCAGAGGAGCTCTAGAAGAACACGTCGTAGATCATGCGCAGTCCGGTAAACCCGAGGAACAGCGCAAAAACCAGCTTCAGCTTCGACGGATCGATGGCATGCGCGATCCGCGCGCCGAGCGGAGCCGTCAGGGTCGAGGCCGGGATGATCAGCAGGAAACCGATCAGGTTGACATAGCCGAGAGACAGGGGCGGCCTGCCGTCGAGATCAAAGCCGAAATAGATCGAAAGCAAGGTTCCGGGGACCGCGATGATCAGGCCGATCGCAGCCGCAGTGCCGACAGCCTTGCGGATCGGGTAGTTGAACAGGGTGAGCGTCGGCACGCCGAGCGTTCCGCCGCCGATCCCCATCATCACCGAAATGCCGCCGATCAGGAAGCCGAGAACTTCGCGGAACGGCGATCCGGGCAGTTTCTCGGCCAGATGCGATCCTTCTTTTCGAAAGATCATGTTCGCCGAAACGGCAAGGGCGACAACGCCGAAGACCAGGGTCAGGGCTCCGCCGGAGATGTTGCCGGCAAGCGTCGCACCGGCCAGTACGCCGAGCGCAATCGCCCACCACCAGCGTTTGAGCAGCTCGACGTCGACGCTGCCCCGATTGTAATGCGCCCGTGCGGAGGATGCGCCTGTTGCCAGGATTGTCGCCAGCGAGGTTCCGACGGCGACATGCATCAGCACGGAAGGGTCGATCTTCAGAGCGGTGAACATGTAATAGAGCACCGGTACGATCACGATGC
The DNA here is from genome assembly GCA_039818365.1 of Pseudomonadota bacterium. Lineage (GTDB taxonomy): Bacteria > Pseudomonadota > Alphaproteobacteria > Rhizobiales > Stappiaceae > Roseibium. Next base: position 3,077 of record JBCBUA010000253.1, on the reverse strand, counting down.
CGCCGCCAACGCCGAGCAATCCCGCGATGATGCCTGCCACCACACCGGTGGCGAGAAGAGAGACCGCCAACAGGCCGAGCGAAACGAGGCTGAGATCTTCCAACTTTACGTCCTTTCAAGAGCCGACGAACCGGATCACCGGCATGCAACCCGTTGCTTTTAAGGCAAGCGGGACCGGTTTTGCCAGCCGGATCGCACAACAAATGGTTCCGTCCGGCAAAGAAGCGCTTGATGTGCCCCCTGTTTGCAGACAGTGTGCAACGCTGAGGGATCGGGAGGAGACATGTCCGAACACTGGCTCGCGCTTTACACCTTCGCGCAATTCCGGACGCGTGCGGACGATCCGGTCAACGACGAATTCTTCAGCAGCGAACCGGTGATCTGGGCCGCGATGGAACGGGCCGACGGGTTCATCGCGCGGGCCGGCTACGAGGACGAACCGGGTACGGAGATCTGGGGCGAACAGGTTTTCCCGAAATACTGGACCGACAATGGCGACGGTTGGGCGCCATCGACGATTTCGCTCTGGCAGGACCTGGAATCCGCGCTGGCAGCGGTCTATCGCGGCGTTCACGCCGACATCATGCGTCTCGGGCATCTGTTTCAGAGCGATACGGCCGACTACCCTCCCTATGTCCTTTGGTGGGTGCCCAAGGAGCACCAGCCTGACTGGGACGAGGCCGTTGAACGTCTGGAACTTCTCGGCGATGACGGACCGACCGCAGATGCATTCACGTTCAAGGCCGCGTTTTCTGCGAGCGGAAAACCGGTGACCGTCGACACCGACCGGTCCCGCGCCATCGCGGAACACAATCGCCTGCGCGCGGATCTGCCGAAATCCGTTCAGTAGCTTCTCCGTGGAACAAGAGTGACAGATCGATGCGCGACGCGCCACACAAGCAGCGCAGCCCTGCAGAAATGGAACTGGTCAGGACGCTTGCTGTCGCCACCAGCCAGAGACTTCGCCAAATCTTTTCCCGCGAAGAGGGAATGGGCGCCGGCGATGATTGGTGTATTTATCATCTGCGTACGTCTGATTTCGAGATTGCATGCGATACACTGTGGTCGCTCGGGGTTTGCTCGGCTGCGGTTTCAGGGCAGAGGGAAGACAAGCACTTGTTGTCCCGGAGCGCCTTTGAACGCGAAGGTCACAAAGGATTTCCTGCATTTTTCTTTATTTACACCCAGGAAAAGGTGGAACGACTGCTCAAGGACCAGTCAGGAACATCCTGGCCGCCGACCGAGGAGATCATCGACGCCTATCTCAGGATCGCCGAAGACTATGGAAGAGACAAAAGAGCGCTGTTACCCATCCCAAGAGGGAAACCGTTTCTGCCAACGCATCCCGATCAGATTGCGCCCTTGGAAGCCCTGGTCACCAACGGCTTTGCGCACAAGACCGGCGATCAGTTCATCTGGGCGGACCGGATGATCCCGATCATGGTCAAAAACTGGCTTTGGGACGAAACGGATGTGGATTGGTCTTCCCTCGACCGCACCAGGATCTTGGAACAAGCACAGGCTGTTCTGACCAGTCTCAAACCAGAGGGAACGGCCGAAATCCGGCGAGATCTGAAGATGATGTCCATCACCTTCCGAGGCCTTGAAATCATGCAGAGATGGACGGGATCCGATTGGTTGCCGGCTGGGCAAGACGCCCGGTTCCTGAGTTTTGACGAGGCCGTCGCCGTGTCCCGCGAGATTGACGCGGCGCTCTGAGCGCCAGACGTCATCATTGTTCAAAAATCGATGACTAATCGTCAAATTTCCGGGCGATTGTCTGATGGGCAATTCATACCAATCTTAGACCCAACAGCGCACGGCTTGCCCGTGCCACAGTTGGGAAAGGATTGACACATGAACCAGATCTTACGTCCGTCAGACGCCCGCGGCGATGCCGATTTCGGCTGGCTGAAAAGCAAGCATACCTTCTCGTTCGGCTCCTATTTCGATCCGAACCATATCGGCTTCGGCGCCCTGCGCGTGATCAACGAGGACCGGGTCGCGCCGTCCGGCGGGTTTCCGACCCATCCGCACCAGAACATGGAGATCATCTCCTATGTCGTTTCCGGCGGCCTGGAGCACAAGGATTCGCTCGGGACCGGCTCGGTGATCCGTCCGGGCGACCTGCAGCGCATGAGCGCAGGCACCGGTGTGCGCCACAGTGAATACAACCACTCGGCCACGGACCCCGTTCACTTCCTGCAGATCTGGATCGTGCCGGAAGCCGATGGTCTGGCGCCAAGCTATGAGCAGAAAGCATTCCCGGAAACCGGCCGCCTGGACGCGCTCCGGCTGATCGGATCGCGCGACGGGCGCGACGGGTCGGTGGTCATTCATCAGAATGTGGACCTCTACGCGTCGCTGCTGTCCGCGGACAAGAGCGTTGCCTTCGACATCAAGCCCGGCAGGAAGGTCTGGCTGCAGATCATCAAGGGCAAGATCAGTGTTGACGGTCAGGCGCTTGGTGCCGGCGACGGCCTCGGCCTTCTCGATGCGGGCACGATCAATCTGGCGGCACAGGAAAACGCGGAGTTCCTGCTCTTCGACCTGGCAGCCTAGGTGTGCTTTCCAATGAGGTTGTTCACCGATTGAGGTTCAGGGAGGGGCTCCTCCTCCCTGACCTTTCTCATTCGATTTCACAGACAATCGGTCTTCCCTGCACGCGTCAACCTGATCCGGGCCGGGGAAGATCTCCGTATCAAATGCGAGCGGGGGCCCGCATCAGGAGGCAGAAATGTCCGAAACGACTTCACCATCCATCACTCTTGAGCGCCAGGGGGCCAAGGGACGCTATGTCGCGCTGGTCGGCGGTATCGAAGAGCCCGCGGAGCTGACATTTTCGATCGTCAACGATCACCTGATCATCGCGGACCACACGGGCGTGCCCGATGCCATGCGCGGCATGGGCGTCGGCAAGGCGCTCGTGGAACGTCTCGTCGCGGACGCCCGGGAAAAACAGATCAAGATCGTCCCGCTGTGTCCGTATGTAAATGCACAAAGGCAGAAACATCCCGAATGGGCGGATGTCTTCCAAGGATAGGTACCGACCCGGGGCCGCGCGCTCTCACCGCACC
>JBCBUA010000252.1:0-8284 GCA_039818365.1 Pseudomonadota bacterium | reverse complement strand
GACAAGATGATGCAGCAAAGCCGGACCCCCGACATTCTCGCTGATGCGGCCCATGAGATCTTCATGTCGCCGTCGAGAGATTTCACCGGGCAGTTCCTGATCGATGACACGTTCCTCGCCAGCCGGGGCGTCACCGATTTTGACAGGTACCGGGTCGATCCGAGCCTGTCCCTGGCACCGGATTTCTTTGTGCCCGACGATGTTCCGGCCCCGGCGGATCTTGGACCGGCGAAGTCCTGATGCCCACCAGCCTGTGCGCGAGCGGGCTTGCAATTGTGAGCCCGTTCAGGCAGCTTTTCAGGGTCGACGAGGGCGGCAGCCGGATCCGCGGAAAGCGAAAGCACCCTGACACCCAACGCACATAGCCGGTTTTTCACCTGCGCCCGAAACCAGCGGATCGTCCGGGCGGTATGAACAGGAGAAAAGCCATGACCGACGGCATCCCCCAGGATCTTGCAGCCCACAAGAAGGCTGCGCGCAGGCTTCGAAAGCAACACGCGGCAGGAGATGCGGACGCACTTGCGCGTGTGTCCGCCCATGTCAGCGCAGACAGGCAGCTCAAGCATGCGGACTTCCTGCATGTGATCGCCCGCGAGGCCGGGCAAGAGAGTTGGCCGAAACTCAAATTTGAACTCGAAAGCCGGGCAATGACCCGGGAAGAAAAAGCCGAGCGGCTGAAGGTTGCGCTCTATTTCGGTCAGCACTGGGTAACGGAGCGGCTGCTGAAGGAGAACCCGGATCTGAAGGACGACAACCTGGGTCTGCAAGCCGCGCTCTACGATCTCGACGGTGTCCGCCGCGCGATCGACGCGGATCCGGCCTCCGCGACGCGCAAGGTCGGCATCAGGTCGCCAATGCTGCATCTCGCCTATTCGCAGGAGATCCATCGCAGGCCGGATAAATCCGGTGATATGCTCGCAATCGCGGATCTGCTTCGGGCGGGTGGTGCCGACGTGGACGATGGCTATTCGCCGGACCCCGATGGCGACTACAAGCTGTCCGCGCTCTATGGCGCCATGTGTCATGCGGACAATTTCAATCTGGGCAAATGGCTTCTGGAACACGGTGCCAATCCCAACGACGACGAAAGCCTTTATCACAGCACGGAACTTGGACACACACGTGCGCTGGCTCTTCTCCTGAAACATGGCGCAAAACCGGACGGGACGAACGCGTTGCCCAGAGCGCTTGATTTCGACAATGTCGAGATGGTGCGGATGCTGTTGGAGGCAGGCGCCGACCCGAACCTGACCGTGCCGGACCATCCGAGCGGTCAGCCGATGAACACGATCCCGTCGCTGCACCAGGCGGCCCGGCGCGGCGCTTCCGTTGAGGTGGTCGAGCTGCTTTTGAAATTCGGCGCTGATCCGAACGCGGTGTGGGACGGTCACACCGCCCATGCAATGGCCTGCATCTATGGCAATGCTCCGGTCGCGGACCATCTGGCGCGAAAGGGCTTTAAAGGCGCGCTCGACAGAAACGAAACCATCCTGTCGGCATGCGCCTCCAGCGCGGAGGTGCCCGGCAATCTTGATCTCAACAGCTTGAGCGAGGAAGACCGGGGGCTCCTGACCCGCCTGGCCTTCATTCCGGGCAAGCTGGATCACATGAAGCGCCTTGTGTCCGCAGGCCTTGATCCGGACGTACCGGACAGCATGGGCCTGCCGCCGCTCCACGTCGCCGGCTGGAACGGACTCGTCGACGAGATGGGCTATTTCTTGACTTTGGGCCCGGATCTGACGCGCAAGAACGCGTATGGCGGCGACGCGCTCGATACGGTGATTCACGGGTCGGAATTCGCGCCCAAACGCCCGGAAGCCGATCATGTGTCCTGCGCGCGGCTGCTTCTGGAAGCTGGCAGCGTGCTTTATCCCGACTTCATATCCGGATGCGGCAATGAGGACATGGTTCAGTTCCTGGAAGACTGGCGCGACACGCACGCGTAGGAACAGGTCCGGGCAGCCGGACCAATCTGTGGTCGAAGGCCCGATTGTTTTGACGCGTTCACAATTCTGGAGTTAAGTCGGAACAGTTCGGTCGGGTTGTATCCAATAAGGGGGATCGCATGGAAAGTGCAATGGATCAGGTTGGGGCGTATGGGCCACTGATAATCAATGCGGTGAAAGCAGTCGTTGTTCTCATCATCGGCTGGATCGTGGCGGGCATGGTCTCGGGGCTGGTTCGGCGCAGGATCGTCTCTCATCCGCAGATCGACGACACGATCGGCGGGTTTGCCGCGTCCATCGTCCGCTGGCTGATCCTTCTGGTCACGCTGATTGCGATCCTCCAGCTCTTCGGCATCGAGGCGACCAGCCTGGTTGCTGTCCTTGGTGCCGGTACGCTGGCCATCGGCTTGGCTCTTCAGGGAACGCTGAGCGACGTGGCCGCCGGGGTGATGCTGATCATCTTCCGGCCCTACAAGATCGGCCAATTTGTCGATATCGGCGGCACCTCGGGGACGGTCAAGGACCTCAATATCTTCGTGACGGAACTCGTGACGCCGGACAACGTCCAGATCATCATGCCCAATGGTCAGGCATGGGGGGCGGTCGTGACCAACTTCTCGGCGCATGATACCCGCCGGCTCGACCTGACCTTCGGCATTGACTACGGCGATGATGCCGACAAGGCCATCCAGATCATCCTGGACGTTGCCAATGCGGACGAGCGGGTTCACAAGGACCCCGAGCCCTGGGTGCGCGTGACCAATCTGGGAGACAGCTCCGTCGACCTCGGTGTTCGCTTGTGGTGCGAGGCGGGGGATTATTGGGAACTCAAGTTCCACATGCTCAAGGCCGTGAAGGAAGCCTTCGATGCTGGCGGTGTTTCCATTCCCTATCCGCATTCGGTCGAGATCCAGAAGGCCGGATAAACCGTTTCGAGCCTTGTCAGGAAGACCGCCTCAACCCGAGGCGGTCTCTTTTTTTGCTTCCTTGTCCGGTGCGCTTGCCTGGTCTGCCGAAATTGCAGAAGAACTCTCTTCGGCCGATTTTTCCTTGTTGCTTGAAACCGTGATCGTTTCGGTCACTTTGATTTCCTCCGTGACCTCAATGTTCACCGTCTCGTTCTCTTGTTCTTCCGAGGTGGACGCTTCCTCGGCCGGAGTGGCCTGATCGCCTTGACCGTCTTGATCACCCTTCGCTTCAACCACGTCACCCTGATCCTTTGCGGGATCCTCGGATGCGAATTGCGGCACAACCGGGTCCTCGATCTCGTGCTCGGCCTTGTCGGTGTTCATGAGCTGTCTCATCTCGGCAAGCGCGACCACGTGTTCGCGCAGGTCGGGATGCTGGTCCATGAGGGACTTGAAGTCGTGGGCGCCGAGGCTGAGCAGCTGACAATAGCCGAGCGCGACCACGTCGGCACTGCGGCGCCCGCCGGTCATGAGCGCGATTTCCCCGAAGACGTCGCCGCGCCCGAGACGCACGGTGTGGCTTGGCGCCTGCACTTCCACCGCGCCGGAGGCAATGAAATAGGCGGCATCGCCCCGGTCGCCGCGGCGGATGAGCTTTTCGCGGGGCGTGGCGAATTGCGGCCGCATCATCCGGCGGATCGCCTTTTGCTGCTTGCCGGGGAGATCCTTGAACAGGGGATGCGCACTGACCAGGTCGCGGGTCTTCAGGCCGAGGTCAAGCGTCGGCCGCGTATGGCTCGTCCGCCTGGTGTTTTCCACGTCGCGCAGAAGGTCGCGGTGAAGCTCCGTTCCGATCAGCATCTGCTCCTTGGCGTCGTCAAAGGCCGTTTCCTCGAGCCGCACGCCCGCCTTGAGCAGGAACAGGCGTTCCAGTGAATCGGCGTAATCCGGGTATTGAAGCCGCAATGCGTCAATGGCCTGGATCGTCTCGTCCTGCCGCAGGCACAAAATGTCGTTCAGGATATCGCCGACGCGCTCTCCCAGAAGCGGCCGGATGCGGCGTTTGTTGAAGTCGATCAGTTCATCGGCAAGGATCCTGTAGATCAGCAGAAACTCGAACCGGTCGGCGAGCTGATTGGCCAGTGGCCGCGCGATCCGCAGGCGTCTCTGGAGCGTTTGCGCAAACCGGAAGCCGAAACCGAATTTCAGCGGCTGGCGGGTGGCCTTGTTGTAGCCAGCGCGGCCATCGCTTCGGGTCAGGTCGCCGATCTGACCCGTCAGCGTCAGGAAGCGGGACACCGCCCGTCCCGAGATTGTCTTCTCGTGAAAATGCTCCAGAACGAGTTGCTGCTCGCGGTCGGCAAGCGCGATCAGACCGATGCGGACCCGGTCCCAGTCGGAGAGTTCTTCCAGCTTGTTCGTTTCAGAAGCCGCCGCGGCTGCGCGATCTTCATATCCCTGCAGAACGCTAGAGGCGACCCGATCGTCGATGTGATAGCTTTGGGCAGCGGTCTCCAGCTCAGAGCGGACATCCAGCATGGAAAGCGAAAGGAACTGCGTTCTGAGCGCCTCGTCCCGCGCATTCAGCCGGTCCAGCCCAAGCAGGCGGATCAGCGGTTTCAGGCTGGTTCCGTAAACAAGCAGCGTGAACAGCACGAAGCCGGTCGCGAGTTTGGTGACGAAACCGGAGATCTCTTCGTTCAGAACGGCGTGTTCCGAAACGCTGAGCGCCAGGATCAGCGTGACGGCGCCGCGCATGCCGCCCCAAAGGATCACCGTCTTGTACTTGTTGCTGACCGATTGTCCTGCTCCGAAAAGGCTCATCATCGGCAGCAGCCCGAAAATCACCAGCGCACGCGCCGCAAGAGCTGCCACAATCACGACCGCCAGCAACAGGATATCGATGGGTGCGAACCCGCCGACAAGCTTGGGGATGAGGATTGCCGACAAGAGAAAGATCAGGGAAGCGGCCCAGAAGGAAAGCTGTTCCCACACCGAATGCAGGAACTGCCAGTTTTGCGGCTGAATGCGCGACAGTCCGTAAAGGTTGAAGATCGTGCCCGCACAGACGACGGCGACAACGGCGGACACATCCGCGAACTGGTCGCTCAAGACATATGTCCCGTAAGGCAGGGCGAGGCTGAGGGTCACCTGTGCGAGCGGCAGATCGCGCATGAGGGACAAAAGGCTGACGGCAACCCGGGCCAGGATGGCTCCTACGACAAGTCCGCCAATGAAGGATCTGCCGAACGCGATCGCCGCTTCGCTCACGGTGATGGTTTCGTGCTGTGTCAGGACACCAAGCAGAATGACGAAGATCACGATCGCGGCGGCATCGTTCAGAAGGCTTTCGCCTTCGACGATCCGTCCAAGGCGCGCGGGTGCGCCGATATCCCGGAAAATGGCGACGACCGCGACCGGATCGGTCGTGGCGACGATCGCACCGAGCAGGAGGCACACGATCAGCGTGATTTCCGGTGACAGGAAAACCGATGCCAGCGGATAGAGCGCGAAGCCGATAAAGCCGGTCGCCACAAACACGGCCAGGACCGCCATTACGAGGATCGGGACGATATCCTCCAGTATTCTGCGGATATCGAGCGTGATCGTTGTCTGGAACAGCAGCAACGGCAGAAACATGTAGAGGATCATCTCTGAGTTCAGAGGCGGATCGGCGAATATCTCGGCAAAGTCGTCAAAACGGTTGGTATGGTTCGTGTAGAACAGGTAGGTCGCCGAGATGCCGATCAGGGTTCCCACAATCGCAAGCAAAACGCTCGGTGCTAGTCCAAGCCGGCGGGCAAGAGGTTGCAGCAGGGATATTGTTATCAATAAAAGCGCGAAGGCGCCTGTAATCAATGGTGTTTCCATAAACCCAATGTGCCTTGTGATTGCGGCGATATCAAATTCACCGGGATTTTATTTGGCACTGGCGCTCAGGCCGAAGCCCCTGCCTTGCGCTCCGAAAACCAGATCCCGGTCAGCACCAGAACAAGGGCGAGACCATGGTGCGACCTGAACTGTTCGCCGAGGATCGAGACGGCAAGCACGGCGGCGAAGATCGGGACGAGGTTGACGAAGACGCCCGCGCGGGCCGGCCCGATGAGGTCGACGCCGCGCATGAAGAAGATTTGTGAAAGGCAGGACGGAAACACGGCGATGTAGAGAACGACCAGCCAGCCGTCGAAACTCGGCCACTGCGCCGTTCCGGTCGAGACTTCGAAGATCAGTCCGGGTATCGAGGCCAGGACGGATATGGCCGACAGAACGGCGAAGAAAGTCAGTCCGGAGACCTTCGGGCGGTTTCTCAGGGCGAGCGCGTAGCTGGAATAAAGAAGGCACGACAGCAGCATGTAGCCGTCACCGGGGTTCACGGCCAAAGACATGAGAACCTCCAGGCTGCCCTGCGCGGCGATCATGGTCACACCGACCAGGGTGAGCAGAATGCCGAACACCTGCAGGACCCGGACCTTCGTTCCAAAGAAAATCACCGACCCGATCAGGACAATGATCGGCATGGAACCCTGGATAATGCCCAGATTGACCGCCGTCGTCTGAGTAGCTGCAATGTAAAACAACGAATTGAACCCGACGAAGCCGAACGCGGCCATCAGGATCATGCGCGGCAAATACGGGCGCATGATGTGCCAGTCGGCCCGGATCCGGGTCCAGCAAAGCGGCACGAGAATGCCCGCGACCAGCACCCAGCGCAAGAACACCACCATCATCGGCGAGACCTCGCCGACGGCAAGGCGCCCGGCAACCGTGTTGCCGCCCCAGAAAAGGGTGGTGAGCGTCAGCATGACAAAGGCATTGCCATATGTCATGTCGCCGAATCTTCGAGCAATTGCGAACATGAAGGGCCTGGAAAGCGGAACAGCCTGGAGGAGACACCGGTATAGGATCAGCCGGTGGACGAAAAGCCAAATCTTCGCTCCGGGCATGTAATTTTAGATATAATAATGTTTATTTTTTCCGTTTTGGAAAAAGTCATGCGTTCTCTTGAGCAATTGACGAATGGCGGTGAACGCCCCAAAACACTGCGTAAATGACGACCCTCGAGCCATGCGCCTGGAGAAACGAATGACCGCCCGAACAAATGCCCACGGATTGCAAGTTGCCGACGTTCTTTATGACTTTGTGAACAGTCAGGCCTTGCCGGGAACGGGAATAGACGAGGATCACTTCTGGAGCAGCCTGTCATCCCTCATTCATGATCTCGCGCCGCGCAACAAGGCGCTGCTGGAAAAGCGCGACGCCCTGCAGGCAAAGATCGACGCCTGGCACAAGGCCAATCCGGGAACGCCCGACATGGCCACCTACAAGGCGTTTCTGACCGACATCGGCTACCTTGTGCCCCAGGGTGACGACTTCGGCGTCGGCACGGACAGGGTCGATCCGGAAATCGGTTCGGTCGCCGGCCCGCAGCTTGTGGTCCCGGTCATGAACGCACGCTACGCGCTGAACGCGGCAAACGCGCGCTGGGGCTCCCTCTACGACGCGCTTTACGGCACCGATGCCATGGGGTCGAAGCCGGCGCCTGGAGGGTTCGATCCCGCGCGCGGCGCCGAGGTGATCGCCTATGCCCGCAAGGTTCTCGACGAGGCGGCCCCCCTGTCGGCAGGCAGCTGGACGGATGCAACCGGTTTTGCCATCAGCGACGAGGCGTTGCTTGTAAGGACCGCTAACGGCAGCGTCTCCCTGGCGGACCCGGCGCAATTCGCCGGCTATTCCGGCGACACCGACGCGCCCTACAAGATCCTTCTGGTCAAGAACGGTCTGCATCTGGAAATCAACATTGACGGACAGCATCCGATCGGCAAGACGGACGCGGCCCACATTTCGGACGTCGTCCTTGAATCGGCGATGTCCACGATCATGGACTGCGAGGATTCCGTTGCCGCCGTCGACGCCGAGGACAAGGTCGTTGTCTACGGCAACTGGCTGGGTCTGATGAAGGGCGATCTTGAAGACACGTTCGAAAAGGGCGGCAAATCGGTCACCCGCCGCCTGAATGGCGACCGGAACTACACGGCGCCGGATGGCAGCGCTTTGACGCTCCATGGACGCTCGCTGCTTCTGGTGCGCAATGTCGGTCACCTGATGACCATCGATGCCGTTCTGGACAAGGACGGCAACGAGGTGCCGGAAGGCCTGCTCGACGGCATGATAACCTCGCTGATCGCAATGCATGACATTGGCCCGAATGGCGGCAACATCAACAGCCGGGCCGGATCGGTCTATATCGTGAAGCCGAAAATGCATGGCCCGGAGGAAGTCGCGTTCGCCTCCGAGATCTTCGACCGGGTCGAAGACGCGCTTGGTCTTGAGCGCAACACGCTCAAGATGGGCATCATGGACGAGGAGCGCCGCACGACGATCAACCTCAAGGAGTGCATCCGGCAGGCTAAGGATCGCGTTTTCTTCATC
>JBCBUA010000251.1:0-8303 GCA_039818365.1 Pseudomonadota bacterium | reverse complement strand
ATGGTCTTCCTGGAGCAGAAGGCTTACAAGACCTTCCGTGCCTGGATCGAACCGTTCACGGTCTTGCGCGTCCCGCTGATCTTCAACCTGCGCCGTGACCCGTATGAACGTTCCTACCAGACGTCCAATACCTACTACGACTGGCTGATCGACCGGGCTTACCTTCTGGTCCCCGCCCAGCAGTATGTCGGTCAGTTTCTGGCAACGTTCCAGGAGTTTCCGCCTCGTCAGAAAGCGGCAAGCTTCTCGCTTGATCAGGTCATGGACAAGCTGAGCACACCGCACGGCGCGCAGTAGCTCCAATCAACAAAATTGCCGGCGGCGGGTTTGAAACCTGCCGCCGGTTCCATTCGATTATGATGCGCCGGCGGGTCCGGCTTTCGTGACCAAACAGGATTTTCGCAACTCAGTTTCCGGGAGAGCGATATGAGATTTTCCTTAAGCATTGCCGTTTTGGCGTTTTTCGCCGGGTCAGCAATGGCCGATCCGCTTCCATCCTGGCAGGACGGTGAAACGAAATCCCGCATCATCGACTTTGTCACCGACGTGACCGATCCCGGATCCGACACCTATGTCACCCCCGCAGACAGGATCGCGGTCTTCGACAATGACGGCACGCTCTGGGCAGAAAAACCGGTTTATTTTCAGCTTCTGTATGCGCTCGACCGCCTCAAGGAAATGGCCGCTAAGGACCCGTCCGTTTTGTCCAGCGATGTCCTGAAGGCAGCGGCCGAAGGCGATATGGACAGGATTGCCAAGTCAGGTGAAGAAGGCCTGCTGGAGATCGTGATGGTGTCCCACTCCGGGCTGTCGGTACCGGAGTTTCAGGCCGATGTTGCGCGCTGGATCGAAACAGCGAAGCACCCGACAAAAGACATCGCCTATACCGACATGACCTACCAGCCGATGCTGGAGCTTCTAAGATACTTGCGGGACGAGGGTTTCGAGACCTATCTGGTATCCGGTGGCGGAATTCATTTCATGCGGGCCTTTGTCGAGGCTGCCTACGGCGTTCCGCCGGAAAATGTCATCGGCAGTGCCGGTAAAACGCGATACGAGGTTGTGGACGGCGTGCCGACGATCCTCAAGGATCCTGGGATTGCCTTCATCGACGACAAGGCGGGGAAACCGATCGGCATCGACAGCAAGATCGGCAAACGCCCAATCTTCATCGGAGGCAATTCCGATGGCGATTTCGAGATGCTTGAATGGGCAACCGCCGGAGACGGTCCGAGCCTCGGGCTGATCGTGCACCACACTGATGGCGAGCGGGAATGGGCTTACGACCGTGAAAGCCATGTTGGCAAGCTGGTCAGGGGTCTCGACGAGGCCGATGCGCGCGGCTGGCTGCTTGTCGACATGGCCGAGGACTGGAAACGTGTCTGGTCGGGAACCGGCAACTGATCGTGCCTGAGGCCGGGATATTCGCCGCCATCTCTTCCTTTCAACGTTTCACGGACTGTCTCACATGTCAGAAGCCCTTCAGCAGGTACAAATGCTCAAGGAGCGCATGCAGCGCTCCATCATCGGCCAAGAAGATGTCATCGACCGACTGATCATCGGGTTGCTCGCGAACGGGAACCTGCTGGTCGAAGGGCTGCCAGGATTGGCGAAAACACGAGCGATCAAGGCGATGGCCAAAAACATGGAAGCGGATTTCAGCCGGATCCAGTTCACCCCCGACTTGTTGCCGTCCGACGTGACCGGGACAGAGGTGTATCACCAGTCCGGCGGCACCGGCACGTTCCGGTTCGAACAAGGACCGATTTTTGCGAATATCGTCCTTGCCGATGAGATCAACCGGGCTCCTGCAAAGGTACAGGCCGCTCTTCTGGAGGCCATGGAGGAACGGCAGGTCACCGTCAGCGGCAAGACCCACAAGATGGAACCGCTTTTCATGGTGATGGCAACCCAGAACCCCGTCGAACAGGAGGGAACCTACCCGCTGCCCGAAGCACAGATGGACAGGTTCCTGATGCACGTCCTGATCACCTATCCTCCTGTGGAAGATGAAATCGAGATTATCCGTCTGGTGCGCGCGGAAGAAACGGCAGCGCTCGCGTCGGCAAAGGCGGCTGACGGGGCAGATGCAGGCGCGGACAGCGCGTCAGGGTCCATCGCACAGGATGCCATCTTCTCCGCGCGGTCCGAGATCGCCGCCATCCATGTGTCCGATGCGAGCGAACGCTACATGGCCGACCTCGTTCAGGCGACACGCACGCCCGACAAGTTTTCGGCGGATCTTGCCCGGTGGATCGATATCGGGGCCAGTCCGAGAGCCTCGCTTGCCCTTGATAAGTGCAGCCGGACCCATGCATGGCTTGCCGGGCGCGACTATGTCGATCCGCTGGATATCAGGGCCATCGCGCATGATGTGCTGCGCCACCGTTTGAGCCTGAGTTTCGAGGCCGACGGGGATGGCATCTCGCCGGACAAGGTCGTCGACGAAATCGTGGCTCAGGTCGCCTTGACGTAGGGAGGCAGGAATGCGCGATGCGTCGGCAAGGTCCAGATCCGGTCTCAACGCAAAACCCACTGAAAACGCGGAACAGAGTGACCCGCGCGTCAGGGTCGACCTGCAGCGCCTGCGGTCCTTTGAAGGCCGGGCGCGAAAACTCTCCCTGCTGCCAAGGCAGCCGGTCTCAAGCGTGCTGAACGGACGGCATGCGTCCAGACTGCGGGGCCGCGGCCTCAATTTCGAGGAGTTGCGGGGCTACCTGCCCGGCGACGATCCGCGAACAATCGACTGGAAAGTCACCGCCAGGACGGGTGAACCCCATGTCAGGGTCTACAGCGAGGAACGGGACCGTCCCGCTCTCCTTGTCGTCGATCAGCGGATGTCGATGTTCTTCGGAACCCGCATGAACATGAAATCGGTAACTGCTGCGGAAGCTGCAGCTCTTGTCGCCTTTCGCATTCTTGACCAGGGCGACCGTGTCGGAGCGGTCATCTTTGGTGACGGTTACGTCTCCGAGTTTCGTCCCAAACGCGGGCGGACTGCCGTCAACCGGTTTCTGACCGCCCTTGAAAGAGCCAACGGCATGCTTCATGCCGAAGCCCCGCGCGTTGACCAGCCTCTGTTTTTAAACCAGCCGCTCTCGTCGGTTGCCCGCATTGCACGCCGCGACCATCTGGTGATCGTCATCAGCGACTTTGACGGTCTTGACGAGCGGACCGGAAAGCTCATCGGCGCTATAGCAAGGCACAATGACGTCCTGCTGTGCCCCGTGACGGACCCGATCTCGGAGGACGTGCCCAAGAACATGAAACTCGTGGTTTCCGATGGCGAACTCCAGGTCGAACTCGATACGGGCACGACAGAGACCTTTCGGAAGCTGTCAGATTTCGCATCCGGCCGGATTGCGGAAATCCTGAAGTGGCAGCAGACATACGGGACACCCGTTCTGCCGCTGAGCGCGGGCAGTGATACCGTTGACCAGTTGCGCCGGCTCATGGGTCTTCGCGCCAGAACCCGGACGGAAACCAATGAATGAGGAATGGAAAGGCCTCAGCCTGGCCGAATTGATCGACCTGCTGGAACCCGTTCGGGAACCGGAGCCAATCTCTATGGCCCCTCAGACGATCGGCTGGGTCTGGCTGGGACTTTTCGTGCTGGTAGTCGCTGCCCTGCTTTTCTGGCGTGTCGCGCAACACCGGCGCCGGAATGCCTACCGGCGCGCCGCGCTGGCAGAGCTCTCACAATCGGCGCCGGATGCATCCGCTCTCGCCCTACTTGTCCGAAGAACCGCGCTGGCTGCCTATCCCCGGTCATCTGTGGCGTCGCTCTTCGGTGAGACCTGGCTGGCGTTTCTCGACAAGGCCTATGGCGGCAACGGCTTTTCCAACGGTCCGGGAAAGGTGCTTGCCACAGCGCCCTACCAGGGTGAAACGGCGGATGAACCGCTCAAACAGCTGGTGAAAGTGTGGATCGAAAAACATCGAAAAGAGCTTCCGGATGCTTGAATTCGATCAGCCCCTCGCCTTCCTGTTGCTGCCATTGCCGCTGCTGGTGTATTTTCTTTTGCCGGCGCATAAAGAACGCGTATCCTCGGTCCGGTTTCCGTATTTTCGCAGCATTGCCTCAGCGGCCGGCCAGCAGCCGACATCCGGTTCCGTGGTGATTACCCGCTCATTTTTGCAGTCGCTTGCAGCCGTTCTGGTCTGGGGCCTTGTCGTCTGCGCGCTTGCACAGCCAGTCCGCGTCGGCGACCCGATCGTGCAGGAAAAGGCCGCCCGCGACGTGATGCTCGCAATCGATATATCGGGTTCCATGGATCAGGTCGATTTCCCGTCAAGCGACGGTCAAAGGGCACGGCGGCTGGATGCCGTCAAGCGCGTGGTCGGCGATTTCATTTCCGAGCGCGACGGCGACCGGATCGCCCTGATAGTTTTCGGTTCGAAAGCCTATGTTCAGGCGCCCTTTACCGAAGACCTTGCTTCCGTGCGGGCCTTGCTCGACCAGACCGAAGTCGGCATGGCTGGCCCGCAAACCGTCATCGGCGATGCCATCGGACTTGCGATCAAGACCTTTCAGGCAAGCCAGATCGAGGAACGGCTTCTGATCCTGCTCAGCGACGGGGCCGATACGGGCAGCCGCATGACACCGATCAATGCCGCAGGGATTGCGGCAAAAGAGGGTATCGACATCGTCACGATCGGTGTTGGCGACCCGGCCGGTTCCGGAGAACAGCGGCTGGACGAACAGAGCCTCAAGGACATCGCCAGCGCCGCAAGTGGCCAGTATTTCTTTGCCAGTGACGAGAATGCCCTGGGTGAAATCTACGCCAGAATTGATGCTCTGGCACCGCGTGAAGTGGAGACGGCCAGCTATCGGCCAAGAGACGCACTCGGCCAGTACTTTCTCGGCCTGGCGGTGCTGACCGGACTTCTCGCGCTGACAACGATCCTGCTTTCCTCCCGTCGAAGGAGAGCCACATGATTTTTGAAACGATGCTGCAAAACCTGTCGCAGTTTCACTTTCTGAGGCCGTGGTGGCTCCTGGCGCTGGTCATGATCGGTGTCTTGTGGTGGGCCGCGCGTTTCGGATCGGACCGCAAGACCGAGCTGCCTTCCGTCATCGCACCGCATCTTGCCGCCGCCTTGACGATCGGAGCGGACAAGCGCCACGTGCTTCGTCCCATCGATACGGTTGCCCTTGTCCTGACGTTGCTGGTGCTCGCGACGGCCGGGCCGACATGGTCCCGGCAGGCGAACCCGCTGGTCTCGGACGAGGCCCCGCTCGTGATCGCGCTCAAGGTCGCAGAATCCATGATGGAACCGGACATCCCGCCGACCCGTCTGGAGCGCGCCAAACACAAGATACTGGATCTCTTGAAGGAACGGGCCGGTGCAAAGACAGGCCTGGTCGCCTATGCCGGCTCGGCGCACCAGGTTGTCCCGCTTACCGAAGACCCGGATGTTCTCAAGCCGTTTCTCGAAGGGCTTGATCCGAGCGTCATGCCCAAGAAGGGAAGCGCCGCAGAAGACGCCTTGCAGCTCGCCCGCAAATTGCTGGAGGGACAGGAGGCACCCGGATCGATCCTGTTCATGCTGGACGAGCTCTCAAGCGCAGAACAGACAGCGATCGCCGGACAGGATCCTGCGAGCGGCGGATCGCTCAGCTTTTGGGTCTTCAACCGGGACGCAGGCCGTGATCCCGGTCTGGCCAGTCTCGCTTCAGGCCGCGTGGTTGCCGTGACCGCTGACACGCGCGACGTCGATCAGGTTGTCCGGAGCATAGATGCCGCCTATCAGGCGGCCCTGTCACAAGATGACAAAGCCAAGTGGCGTGATCAGGGTGTCCTGCTTGCCTGGCCTGCCGCACTCATCCTGCTGTTCTGGTTCCGGCGCGGATGGTCCATGCGATGGTCCGTGATCGTGTTCATTGCCCTTTTGTCTCAACCGGTTGACCGGGCGCACGCAGACGGCTGGCGCGACTGGTTCTTCACGCCGGACCAGCAGGGGCAAATGGCCTTTGATGCAAAGGATTTCGCAAGGGCGGCGGAGCTCTTTACCGACCCGTCATGGAAGGCCTACGCGCTCTACAAGTCCGGCAAATACGAGGAAGCCGCTGAGCTTTATGCGTGGCAGGACAGCTCGGACGCCGCGCTCGGTGAAGGCATGGCCCTGATCAAGTCACGGTCCTACCGGGACGCGATCGACGCGTTCCAAAAGGCGGTCGATCGCGACCCGTCGAACGAGGCCGCCCGGAAGAACCTGGAACTCGCCAAATACATACTCGAATATATTGAAAGAACCAGGGAACAATCCGACACCGGCGAAGAAGCGGGCATCGGTGCCGACGAGACCGTCTATGACAATGAGGCAGGCCGCGGAACCGAAACCCAGCAGCAAAGCGGCGAAACGATGCCGGAAACGGCCGAGCAGTGGATGCGAACCGTCGACACGCAAACAGGCGATTTTCTGAAGAGCCGATTTGCCCTTGAAAATGCACAGGGGGCCCAATGACACTCCTCCGGCCGCTTGTCGTTCTCATGTTCCTCGCCGTTTCACCCGTTGCGGCACAGGACATGCAGATCCCCGAAATCAGAACGTCACTTGAAGAAGACACCGCCGTACCCGGCCAGCCGCTGATTTACCGAGTGACCGTTCTCGTTCCCACATGGCTGCCCACACCACCCGTGTTCCCGAGCTACGAAACGCCAAATGTGGTCGTCCGGCTGCCTTCGCGGGCATCAGGTCCGACGAGCGAAACCATCAATGGCGAAACCTGGTCCGGCGTCACGCGGTCCTATCGCCTTTACCCCATGACCGCGGGAACGTTTCAGATCCCGGCAGGCACCATCAAGGTGACCTATGCGGACCCGGATGATCAGCAACCGGTCGTGGTTGATGTTCAGACCGAGGGATTTGAGATCACCGGGAAACTCCCGGACGGTGCCGAAAACCTCGACCCGTTTCTGGCAGCCAAATCACTGACGCTGGAACGGACCGTCGAAGGCAAGACGGACGGCATGAAGGTCGGCGATGCCTTGACAGTGAAGACCGTTGCCAAGGTAACCGGCGTGGCGCCCATGTTTGTGCCGCCGCTTGCCGAAGCAAGCCCGGGTGACGGAGTGGCCTCCTACCCGAAAGAGCCGGTGCTCGACGAGAAGGAAGACAGGGGCCTGCTTTCCGGTATGAGAACCGAAGAAACGGCGCTGGTGGCAGAAGCCGCCGGGACATACACCCTGCCGGAAAAAACGCTGTCCTGGTACAATCTTGAGAGCGGCGCGGTTGAAACCGCCACGGTTCCGGAAATTACATTTGACGTAACGGGCACGGCTGCTGAAACACCAGTGGAGCCAGCTGCGCAATTCAACTGGCGGAACCTTGCCTGGTCGCTGGTCGTAGTCGCATTTCTGGCGGGTCTCGCGTTCCTGGCCTGGCGCACCTTCTTTCCGAAAATCAGACGTATCGCCAACGATCTCCAG
This sequence comes from Pseudomonadota bacterium, assembly GCA_039818365.1. Lineage (GTDB taxonomy): Bacteria > Pseudomonadota > Alphaproteobacteria > Rhizobiales > Stappiaceae > Roseibium. The sequence continues at coordinate 870 of JBCBUA010000251.1, read as the reverse complement.
GCGCGGTACCACGCTTCTGAGGGCTACTTGTTCGGGAAGCTCGTCAAGGCCATCGAGCGCCGCGACTTCGATGCCACGCTCCAATGCGGGTCTGCATGGAAACACGCGGTGCATGGTGGCATCCGTGCCGGCGATTGGATGGACTACGAACAGGCGCTTCACCAATGCGGCGCGCTTACTTACTCAGAAAACAGGGGCCTGACAGGCAAGGATGAGGACACCCGCTGGACCCATCTTCTCCAGACGGCCCGCACGATGCGCCGGACCCAGCGCAATGACAGGCAAACCGCCGCCCGTTCCGCCCTGCCCGGTCTCAATCCAGAATAACCCGGTCTCTGCAAATCTCCTTATTATGTCCTTGAGAAAACGGCGCGGCCCGTGACCCTTTGAAGCGCCATGACCTGATACTCATTGTCTCTGTCACGCTAGGTCTCTGTATTTGCGCGTTTATTTCATCACCTGGATTAAAACAACTTAATTTGTATTCGCTTATCCGCCCCTCATTTGTAGTGCAGGCGACACCCCTGTCTTGCCCACAATCAGTTCCTTGCCGGAGGTAAATTCACATGCACAGACCCCTTACCGCCCTGTCCGCGACAGCTCTCGTTTTCCTGGTTGCTGCGGCACCCGCTCAGGCTCTGGAGACACCGGCGCAGTTGCTTCCACTGGGAAGTGTGGATGCGCATAGCATGATCATGGAACCGCCTGCGCTGGGTACACCCGGTTTTCATGAAGAACTGTCGACTGTGCTTTGGCTGCAGGAAACCAGAACACCGGAGCAGACCGACTTCGTCGAAACACCGTTGAACACGGAGCGCTTCGCGCCGGTAATCGGAGACGCACTATTCGAGGTTGACGGACCTGCATTGA
>JBCBUA010000250.1:0-8395 GCA_039818365.1 Pseudomonadota bacterium | reverse complement strand
CACATACACGAACGATGACATCCTCGGCGGCACGTTCGAGTTCCAGACCTACTACAACGGCTCCACGTCAACCATGGTCTACAAGGTTCCCCACCTGATCAGCTATTGCAGCCGGTTCATGAGCCTGCAGCCGGGCGACGTGATCTCAACCGGGACGCCTCCGGGCGTCGGCATGGGGCAAAAGCCGCCTGTCTACCTGAAGGGCGGCGAGGTCATGCGTCTTGGCATCGAGAAGCTCGGCACCCAGACGCAGAACGTGAAAAACGCCTGATTTTCCATTTCTGCGTTATTTTGTTTCGGCAACATAAACGCCGTCCCAGTTTGCAGGGGGCGGCGTTTTTTTGAAGTTCTCGATCCGTGTCCTGAATGTGGCGGCGAGTTTCGCCAGGTCGCCGTTGTCGGCCTCTGAAATTTCAAGGCAACGGGCCATGGCGGCGTCCCATTCCTGGTTGCGGTAGTGGCGCAGCATGTCTTCAAAGAGCGCCTTGCCGGTGGCAAACGTCCGGTTCAATGCCAGATCGACATCTCCCAGAAGGCAGAAGATACGCTCGGGTTCCTGCTTTCCCTTGACGCGGATGAGATCGGCTTCGACGAGCGCGAACAGATCGCTGACCCTTTCCGCGGTGCTGTTTCCGATCAGGATCGTGACACCATACGCCTTGGTTTGTCCTTCAAGCCTTGAGGCGAGATTGACGGAGTCTCCCAGGACCGAATAGTCGAAGCGGAACTCGGACCCCATGTTTCCGACGACACAGTCTCCAGTGTTGATGCCGACGCCGATATTGAGGGGGAAGAACTCCTGTCCGTCTGCCTGCGCCTCCCGCTCCCGTTCTTCATTGAGCGCGCGCATGCGATTGACCATGACCAGCGCCGCCTCGCAGGCATGGATTTCCTGGCTGTCGTCGTCCAGGGGGGCGTTCCAGAAGGCCATGATCGCATCGCCCATGTATTTGTCGATGGTCCCGCGTTTTTCCATGATTCCGTTGGACAGCGGCGTCAGAAAACGGTTCATCAGGCTGGTCAGGCCCTGCGGGTTCTTGGCGAAACTCTCGGAGATATTGGTGAAGTTGCGCACATCGGAAAACAGCACGGTCGTGCGCCGCCGCGCGCCGCCGAGTGTCAGGTTTTCCGGGTTTCGCGCAATCTGCTCGACATAGTCCGGGGCGAGGTACTGCGAGAATGCCGACCTGATTTCCTGCCGCTGGATCTCTTCCCTGCGATAGTTGATGAAGACGAGCAGGATATAGACGCTGAGGCTGGCAAACAGCGGATAGCCCGCGTCGATAAGCAGGTTTTCATTGGCAAACAAGTACCAGCTGCCCGCTGCCCAGCTCGCTGCCAGCACAAACCCGAACACCAGGACCGGCACGGCGCCGAGAATTGGGACAAGCAGGAGTGTCAGCAGCGACAGGACGGTTGTAGCGACAAGTTCGGCCCCCAATGCGTAGTTTGGCCGCGTCAGAAAGGACTGGCTGAGAATATTCTCCAGGATCTGCGCATGCACTTCGACCCCAGGCATGGCCGGGTTGACCGGGGTCGCCTTCAGGTCCAGCAGTCCGGTTGCCGACGTGCCGAAGAGGATCAGGTGGTTCTGGATCTTGGACGTGTCGAACGTTCCATTCGCGATGTCGGCAGCGGACACAAAGCGGTCGGGGCTGGAGGGCGTGTAGTGCACCCAAATCCTGCCGTTGCGGTCGGTGGGAACCTCGACTCCGCCAACCACGACCGCGCTTATGCCTGCCTCGTCGCTCTTGACCGCAAAGGCGTTCTGTCCGGTTGCGACACGCAGCAATTCCACGCTGAGGGCGGGGTGAACCTTGCCTTCGACGACCACGGTCAGGGCCGCCCGCCGCACGATGCCGTCCGGATCGGGATAAATGGAAAACAAACCTTTTCCGGCTGCGGCGTCTTCCAGCACAGGAATGTTCCTGAGCAGTTTCGGGTATTCAAACATGAAGACCGTGGGATCCGGCCCGAGAAGGGCGACGGGCGTCTGCGGCTGCTCCGGCCGGTCCGGCGTAATGAAATCGACGCCGCCGGCCTGGCCGACGACCACGCGCATCCGCCGCATGGCATCGCTCATGGCCTTGTCGGTGGAAGGCAAGGCGGCCAGTTCCCGGAGCGCGGCGTCACTCAGGCCACGCATTGTCTTTCCGTATTGATCGGGCGAGAGACGGTCCGGTTCCGCAAACACAACGTCGAACGCGACGGCAATACCGCCTGCCTGGGCGATGTTGGTCAGGATGTCGGCCAGCGTGCTGCGCGCCCAGGGCCATTGTCCGAGTTCAGCCAGGCTTTTCTCGTCGATATCGACGATGGTCACCGGGACGTCTTCGTACAAGCGCGGCTTGAGTGTCTGGTAAAAGTCAAATGTCTTGAGGCGGACAAGTTCGACGATGAACGGGTCGACAAGGCGAATGCCAAGCAAGACGAGCAGCAAGAAAAACGCCGACAGACGCGCAACTCCGAAAACGGAATTCAGTTTTCCGACGAGTCGTTTCATCGAATGGCAGAACCCGTGAGCAGGAACAGCCTGCCGTTGTCCCCCGATGGTTCAGGAGACAATGGTGTCGGGTGCCTGAGCCCCGTCATCGGAAAAGACAAAATCAATAATTCCTCCCGCATCGACAGATTGCAGCACGGCAACCTCCCGGAAATCCGATCCGCTGCCGGACCCGTCGCGATCCACGCTGACGACTGCATCCGCGCCGTCCTGTTCAACTTTCACATAGTCGCCGACCGCTCCGGTGTTGAAGTTGGCTTCCAGCAGGGCTGACAGGTCAAGCTGATCGACGCCGCTGTCGAAGTCGGCAATGACATCAGCGACGTCATCGTGCGCCAGGACAAACGTATCCGCGCCGCCGCCGCCGAACAGAGTGTCAAGCCCGGCACCGCCATCCAGTTCATCTGCCAGATCGCTGCCAATCAGCAGATCATCCCCGGCACCACCGATCGCCTTTTCGATGACGGTTCCGTAAGCAATGCCGATGTTGTCGGTCATTCCATTTGCAGACGACAGGGCACCCGGGTTGAGGTCGATGATTGCGGGCGCGTCCCAGCCGGAAAAGTCGAGACTGTCGATACCGTCAGCGTCATAGATCGTGAGAACCGGGTTCTCGTTTACGGAGAAGTCGTAGACCGGGTTCGCGGCTGTGCTGCTGAACCCGTAGGTCGTGTCGCCGGCCCCGGATTGCGTGTCTGCACCATAAGCCTGCTGGATCGCGGTGATGTCCGCCAGCATGGGCGTTTGCGCATAGACCCAGGTGCCGTATTCGTTCCACCAATCCGCACCAACGCGGTCTGCGGTGAGCGATGACATGACGCTGTCGAGTTGAGAAACCGTTTCCGGAGCATGCTCGAGCCCGAGCGCATGCCCAACCTCGTGCAGAAGAGCCTGAAATGCGAACGTGCCAGGTTCGAAACCGTCCTGTGCGATCGCATCCGGGTTGGTGACGATCGTGCTGCCGGTTTGTGTGCCGAATGTTTCGGCGGAAGAGATCTCCGAAGAGTTCAGAAAGCGGACGGTTGGCGGTTCACCCTGTTCGGCCCGTGCGACCGTCAGGCCCGATACATCTGCCCACAGCGTCAGTGCGGCCACCGCTGCTGCTTGCTGCGCCGGCGTATAGGCCGACAAACCGTTTCCGGCCTGGCCCGGCGACGGAAAGGCGAAGGTCACCGCATGCGCGGATAGGATTTCGCTAAGCGGAGTTGCACTTCCTGAATGGGATGCGTGAACGTGCTGACTAGCCGGCGTGGCCGATTGATCGGCAACCGGCGTGAAGTTCAGCCCGTCACCTGCCGACCCTGCACCCGTGCCGGTGACAATGACGGTCGCCGAGGCTGTTGCGAAGCCGCCATTGCCGTCCGTGACCGTATACTGAAAACTGTCCGTCACCTTTTGGCCGGCGGCGAGGAAATCGAACGCGTTGCGCGTGTCGTAGACGACCGTCCCGTTTTCAATCGTCACGCCGGCATCGAACAGACTGCTCTGTGACACACTCTCCAGGAGGATCGGGTCGCCGTCAGGGTCCGATGCGTTTTCCAGGAAAAGCTCGGCGTCGAAGCTGGCCTTCCCTCCGGCCAGCACTTGTGAGCCTGCGATACCGGCAGTGCCGATCGCAAGGCGGGCCCCGATGATACCGCCATCGGTTTCGTCGAAACTGCCGAGATTGATGCGTATGGCGTAATCGCCCGGCGCTTCGATCGGAATGGCCAGGGTCCCGGACACGGGCTCGGACCTGAACGGGAGCGTGTCGGAGAACAGCAGTTCGATCTCGCCGCTCTCCTGATCGATGAGTTCGGCCGTTATCACGGCCGCATCGCCGTCGCTGTTGGTTTGACCTGCGAAGACACGATACTCGAATGCGACGAGATCACCCGCACTTGCAAAGAACGGATCGCTCTCCAGGGAGGGGCCGAATGCGGTGCCGGTATCCGGCCCGTCCGCGACGCTGTCAAGAAAACCGGAAAACCGGATGTCCGCAACATGCGTGTCGCCGGGGATCAGCGTGCCGGATTGGTCTATGTCGAACGAGAATGTGTAGTCTGACTCAATTGTCTCGCCATTCGGTCCTTCCTGCGGACCGGTGATTTGCCGCCAACCCGAATAGCCGTCCTCGAAACCGCTGTTTGTCGTGCTGTTCGAGACGAGATCGAAGTTTTCCGCAACTGGTGCGTCGTTGACGCCTTCAACCGTGATCACGACCGTTGCCGGCACTTCGGAGACCAGCCCGGTGCTGTCCACGGCGCTGTATTCGAAGGTGATCTCTTGTGTTGCGCTGGCGGCCAGCGTGTCGAATGCGCCGTTGGTGTCGAAGGTAAATGTGCCATCCTCGGAAACATCGAGAAGACCGAGGGACGGTTCGGACAGGTTAAACAGGGAAATCGTGTCGCCTTCGTCCGGGTCGTATCCAAGGAATGGTGCCGTGATGCTGCCATCCGCTGGGACGGACAGCGCAATGTCAAAAACGACGGGTGCATCCTCGACCGGCTGAATGACGATCGGCAGATCGGCCTCGACCGATTGTTGCCCAACGAGAACCGAAAGGTTGAGGCCACCGGACTCACTGTTGGGTGTCGGGGTGTAGGTTATGGTCGACAGTGCAGCGTTGATGTCGGTTTCAAGCCCGAAAAACGTCACGAATTCATCGTCAACGCCGTCACCTTCAAGGAATGTCAGCCCGCTCACCTGCGCCAGTGTTACCGTTGATCTCGCCTGGATCGTGACCGTGCCGACACCATTGCCGGGAATTTGGATCGTTAACCCGCTGAAGACAAACGGCTGGTCTTCCTCTGTCGTCAGATTGGGAGGAAGGACAAACGCAAGCTGGTCGTTTTCGTCCGGAGCAACAGAACTGTCATCGATCGGCGCGCCGGGGTCCGGGGCGGCAGGCTGTTGGTTGTTTGAGGGAGGGGGCGGTTCGTTAAGACTGGAACCGGACCGCCGGGTGTCGCTGAAACCGCTGGACCCGCCGTTGCTCAGGCTACCGCGTTCATCTCCAAGCGGAGAAAGATCCGGATTGGTGAGTTCTGGCACCGGCCCGCCGTCCAGTTCGTTGATGCCGGCATCGGTACTGTCGGGTCCACCGGGAGCTTGTGCATCGTCGGCGTCGTTCGGGTTCTGCTGGCCAAGGCCTGCGGCGCCATAGGCGCTATAGGCCTGTTGCAACTGGCTCTCGGCGGCAGCAAATTCAGACTGTGTCCTCGGCGTGATGATCGGGACCGTCCCCGGCGCCGTGACGAGAAACGTGGAGTCCGTCGTGTTGACCGTTCCGATGAGCTGTCCCGTCACCTTGTCGAACAGTTGATAGAACCCAAGCTGACCGCCAGGATCCAGCGCCAAGGCGAACCGGGTTGCCCCGTCCAGTGTGCTGATATCGACGATGGGTGTCGTTCCGCGAATACCCATCGTCGCCGTCGGCGTTTCGATACGCATGTCGCCGCTGGGGGCGACCTGCCCGGTGACGAACACGAAGCTTCCCTGTACCAGGTTCATCACCATGGAATTGCCTGATCCATTCGGCGAATAGACAAGTTCATCCAGAACCATGCGGGCATCCGCCGACAGGGTGAAGAGCGTTTCGTCAAGGAACACGATGACAAGAGAGGAGTTTCCGGCGGTTTGAACAACATCGCCCTGAAAAACCGCATCGCCCGAAGAAAGCGCGACGTTCGTTCCATCTGTCCTGAGTGCGGTTGCCGATCCTTCCGCTGACTGCACATTGCCGATCGGGTTTCCCGCAGGTGCGGCTCCGGCCTGAGCGTATTGTCCGCGCGCCTGCGATCCTGCCAGCCGGCCCACGGTCTCTCCCGGCAACAGAGCGCCTTCACCGGTTTCAAGATCAGGCAACTGCGCCTGCAAAAAGTAATTGAGTATTGTCAGCGTCCCGTGATCGTCATGATGAATGAGAAGATCCGGGCCTTGCCTTGCGTAATTACCTCGAAAAATCAGTGCTGACTCTTGAATCGCAGGCAAGCCATCTGCTGCGTTGAGGACCGCAATATTTCCAGCTTCCGTTAAGGTATTTTCGGCGCTTGGAACGTTAGCCACGACACATGCTCACCAACAGGATTAACAAAGGCGCGAAAATGGACAATAAAAGATTTCATTCCTGTTTAACACTTTTTTAATAAAAAGTCTTTGCCGAGCTCAAATAAACTGCGCTATGGTTATTGAGTGGGCAGGAATAATTTCGAGAACAGGGGAAAATCGACCTCATAATTCCGCAGAGTAAATCGTATGGAGTGGGGAAAGTGCCTGGTTAAATTTATCAAGGCATTTTTGAATTGGTGGTATGAGTTCTTTTTTGCAATCAGGAATTGTATTAAGATGGACCTCGGTCGGTTTGATCCTCCGGTCCAAAAAAAATTCCGCAAAAGTCCGGGTTCTGTTCCTGTCGCTGTTTGTCACCAGTCTGTTTGCCCCGTGTGCGAATGCGCTTACGCTGGATGAAGCCATTGCGAGGGCCGTGACCACAAACCCCCAGGTGCTGGCCGCCGCCGCGAACCGGCGCTCGGTCGACAGTGAATACGACCAGGCGTTGGGTGCCTATCTGCCGACGGTCGATCTGGAAGCGTCTTTCGGAGCGCAATATATCGACCGTCCCAATTCTCTCGAAGTGACCGACAATCGGGAATGGCGCAACGCGCGCGAGGCGACGCTGGTTGCCAGGCAGGTCTTTTTCGATGGCTTCGCGCGCGCGAACGAGATCTATCGGCAATCCGCGCGTATCGACGGATCGGCGGCCCGCGTGATGGAGCGCGCGGAGTTGATCGGGCTTGATGCCACCGAGGCCTTTCTGGACGTGTTCCGTCACCATCGCATCCTGCGCGCTGCAGATGACAATATCCGCGAACACGTTCGTCTGCTCGGCATCGTGCGCACAAAGGTGCAGGGCGGGTCGGCCACCGAGAGTGAATTGAGGCAGGCTGAGGAACGGGTTGCCGCCGTGCACGCCGTGCGCGCAGACGTGTTGCGGGAACTGGGTGCGGCCAATGCCCGGTTTCAAAGCGTGATCGGTATCGCGCCGCCGGCACTGAAGGCGCCGCGCCATCCAAGATCCCTGCCCAGGTCTCAGGCCAGCGCGATCGCAACAGCGCGCAACAATCATCCATCGTTGCGGGCCGGGTCGGCGGATGTCGATGCGGCGACAGCCGACTATGACAAGTCGCAGTCGCCTTTCCTGCCGAGCCTGGGCGTTGAAGGGCTGGCGTCGGTCGGTGAAGATCTGGACGGAACGCCGGGCCGCAACAATGAATTTGCGGTGCGCATGACCATGTCATGGAACCTGTTCAACGGCACGATTGACACCAACCGGCGGCGCCAGTTGAGTGAAAAGGTGACCGAAAGCAAGATGCAGCTCGACCAGTTGAGACGCACGGTTGATGAAACCGTGCGCAGGTCCTGGAGCGACATTGTCACCAACGATATCCGGCTGAAGGCGTTGCGGGATCAGACGGTTGCCGCCGAGGCGGTGATCGAGAGCTATGAGAAGGAGTATGAGGCCGGCTTGCGCGATCTGCTGGATCTGCTGATCGCGCAGAATTCGGCCTTTACCGCGCGCGTCCAGCTGATCAGCTCCGAAACGATTTCCGTCTTTGCCCGGTACCGTCTGCTGGCGTCCACCGGCAGTCTGCTTGCCGCTGCCGGCGTGTCCGCGCCCGTGGAGAGCGCGGCCGGCTCGGATGAGGTTCCCTGGTTTGTGGGTTCCAGAGGGCTGATCGAACCGCTGCGCAAGTGGTGAGGTGGCTGCGGTGGATGGACATGACACAACGATCCGCCGTGAAGCGTCCGAGGAAGCGGACGGTAAACGTGAAGACGATGCGGCAGCTTCGGCCGGTCGAGACGCAACTGCCAACGGATTACTGGACGCCCTGATCCGGGTTGCGCGTTTCC
>JBCBUA010000249.1:0-8433 GCA_039818365.1 Pseudomonadota bacterium | reverse complement strand
GGTTTTGAGGACGTGTTTCATGCGCGGCGCGGCAAGCAGCGCAACCACGACCGTTTGCCCGGTGTAACGCGCCCAGATCGCCATGACGGTATCTGTCCGGTGCGCGACTTCCTTGGCCATCGCGTCCATCACGCTGAAAAGAAACATCGTTGCGATCATGAGCAAGATGCCTTGCCCCGTACCGCCAAGACTGGGCCTGATTTTCATGAAGGTGCCAAAACTCGCGTAGAACAGATGACTTATAGGATTTTCATGCCGCCAACTTAAGCGAAAAGTTTCGGCCGGCCCGACTGCGGCCTCGAACCGGAACCGTCCAAGGCCGGTAGCTCAGCGTTTGCGCGTTTACGCAAAGGGCGAGCGCATGGCCTCGGCAATCTTGGATATCAGGCGGCTCCGCGGCGCATTGCGACGGCTGGCGAGCACCACGCGGCGCTCGAAGGCTCCCGCGTCAAGAGGCCAGCTGCGGATGCCCTCCGGCACCTCCGTCAGTGCCCGCTTGGGGAGAATGGACACCCCCAGATCATACCGCACCAGCGCCTCGACCGCTTCAAACGAGTCGACCTCCATCGCAGTTCTCGGCTGCAAACCCCTGGCGAGCAGATAGGCCTCGACCTGCTGCGACAGCCGGCTCCGGCGATCGAACCAGATGAAGGACCGCTCGCCGAGCAGTTCATCCAGCGTTTCGAGGGGCTCCGTCAGCGAAGTGATGACGTGAAAGGGCTCGTTGCAGATTTCGGCCAGAGCCAGATTCGGATCATCCAGCTTGGGGTCCGTCACAAGGGCTGCGTGAACGGTGCCGTCGCTCACCAGTTCGATCAGCCGTTGGGACAGGGCAACCATAAGCTCCACCTTGAGATCCGGGTGCTCTGCGTGAATGGCGGCCAGGGCCGGTGCGGTGATGTTGGAAATCGTCGACGGGACCGCCCCGAGCGTGACCCGGCCATGCAGCCTGCGCCGGTCGGCCAGTGCTTCGATATCGCTGGAGATATCCTCCATGCGCCGCGCATGTTCCACCAGCGCCAGCCCTTCCGCCGTCAGAACCGGCGGACGCTTCGAGCGGTCCAGGATCTGAAACTCGAGTTCTTCCTCAAGCGCCTTGATCTGAAGGCTGACGGCGGAGTGACTCAAACCAAGGCTTCTTGCCGCCGCATTCAGCGAACTGTGCTGCGACACGGCGATCACTGTTTTCAGAAAGCGAAGGTTCATTCGGCTCTTAACGTTAGCTTTTCTAACTTTATATCTTAATTTTTATCGCTTTTCCATTGGTTTTGTAACGATTATCCTACTGACACGTCTTCCGAGGGGGCAAGACGGCGGGTGGGCCGGCCCCGCGAATTCCGGCCGCGGAAAGGCTTTTTCCATGAACACCCATGCCGCTTTCTTCACCCGGGACCGGACCGCCAATCCCTGGCTGGACCGGATGCGGGACCTGTCGCCCGTGATTTCAGGGCGCGCTGCCCATTGGGACCGGGAACGAACCTATTGCTGGTCGAACATTGCCGATCTTTCCGGGGCGGGGCTCATGGGCATGTCGATCCCCCGGCGTTTTGGCGGTGGCGGGGCGTCGTTCCTTCAGGTCGCCGAAGTCGTGGAAGAGGCGGCGCGCCATTGCACGCTGACAGCCCGGGTTCTGGTTGAGGCGAATATGGGCGGCATCAGTGCCGTCATGGCCTATGGCACGGATGCGCAGCGCGCCTTCGCAGCGCCGATCGTGCTTGCGGGCGACAAGCCGGCCATCTGTATCTCGGAACCGGAAGCCGGCAGCGCTGCCACTCAAATGACGACGCGCGCGGACCGCAGGGGTGACCGCTGGATCCTCAATGGACGCAAGCACTGGATCACCGGTGGCGGCGTCTCCAAACTCTACCTGATCTTTGCGCGCGCCTTTGACGAAGACGGAACAGAACTCGGCATCGGCGGGTTCCTCCTTCATGTCGACCCGGAAAAAGGGATCGAGCCGGATGGCTTTACCGTGGAGCGCCTTGAACGCACCATGGGACTGTGTGGCATGCCGGAAGCCGAACTCAGCTTCGTCAATCTCGACGTGTCCGACGCGATGGTTCTGCGCACCCCCTCGGGCTTTAAAGACGGCTTCAAGGACCTGATGACGGCCTATAACAGCCAGCGGGTCGGTGCCGGGACCATTGCGATGGGGGTTGCCGCCGGAGCGCTGGACCGTGCCAAGCAGTACATCATGGAGCGCGAGCAGTTCGGCAGGCCCCTCGCTGAATTTCAGGGTCTTCAGTGGATGATCGCCGACATGGAAGCGCTCGTCCATGCCTCCCGGCTGATGCTGTTCGAGGCGGCCCATTCCGCGGTTCTTTCAGTCAGCGGCTTTCCCGACATCACGAAGGCCGCCCAGGCCAAGGCGTTTGCGTCGGAAAATGCCATTAAGGTGGTGAATGACGCACTTCAGATGTTCGGCGCACGCGGCTATGGTGATCTGGAGCCGCTTGAGCGCATGTACCGCGATGTACGCATGTTCACGATCGGCGGCGGCACCGCGCAGATCCTGAAGACACAGGTTGCCGGGTCCGTCCTTGGGATAAAGACACCACAAACGCGCCACGGAACTTGAGCAACATCACGCGACGTTCCGGCGCCGGGAGGCCGATCGGAATGGGACTGAGCAGCTACAACGATGCGAACGATCTGAGTTACACCGCGAGTTCGCCTGAGAGCGCACAAGCGTTCTCCGAGCTTACAACCGCATATATGGGATTTCGGCGCGAGACTGGCGCAATCCTGAAAGACCTTCTGGAAAACGATCCGGACATGCCCATGGCCCTTTGTGCCAAGGGCTATTTCGCCAAACTGATCGGCAGCTCAAACCATTCCGCACGGGCGGCAAAGGTTTCGGAGGGTTTGAACGAACACCTTGCAAGGATCGATGCTAACGAACGCGAGACGCAGCATGCCGCGGCCCTTTCCGCCTGGTGTGACGGCGACCTGGAAACGACCACACGCATCTGGGAAGACATCCTGCTTCAGCATCCGACCGACGGGCTGGCACTCAGGCTAGCCCATTTCACGCACTTTTATTCCGGCAACGGCCGCCAGATGCGCGACTCGCTGGCCCGTGTGCTGCCGCTCTGGTCCGAGGATCATCCGGACTACGGTTTCCTGCTGGGCATGTATGCCTTCGGCCTGGAGGAATCCGGCGAATACGCAAAGGCAGAAGAGTATGGACGTGCGGCGGTGGCCCGCAATCCTCAGGATGCCTGGTCGGTGCACTCGATCGCGCATGTTCTGGAAATGACGGAGCGCCACGAGGAAGGGATCGCATGGGTTGCCGGCCTTGAGGAAGACTGGTCGACCGTCAACAATTTCCGCTTTCACCTCTACTGGCACAAATGCCTCTACCACCTGGAGCGTGGCGAGTTTGACCTGGTCCTGAACATCTACGACGCGCAGGTCGCGTCCGACATTGAGTCCGACTTTTATCTCGACATCTGCAACTGTTCGTCACTGCTGTGGCGGCTGGAGATGTTCGGGATCGATGTCGGCGACCGCTGGAGCGACCTCTCGGCAGTGGCGCAAAAGCATCTCGGCGACAAGGATCTGATCTTCGTCTCCCTGCACTACCTCATGGCGCTGGTCGCCAATGGCGACAGGTCGGCGGCGCAGCAACTTCAGGACGGATTGCGGGACTGGTCCGCCCTCGACGGGACACAGGCGCGGATCTGCGCAGATGTCGGCCTTGCGATTGCCGACGGTCTGCAAAAAGCCCGCGACGGCGATTTCGCTGCCGCCGTTGCCCGCATGGAGCCCGTGCGCTACAGCCTGAACCGGATCGGCGGCAGCGCCGCGCAGCGCGATGTCTTCATGATGATCATGCTGGACGCGGCCAAGGCCAGCCACGATGCCCTCAAGGCACGGGCGCTGTTTGCCGACAGGCTGGGGGACAAGGTGCATTCCAGCTGGACGTGGAAAAACTACGGCGGCATTCTTGAAACCATGGGCCGGACGGACGAAGCCGCCCGGGCGCTGGAGAAATCCCGCAAGGCTCTGGCGCGCTAGGCGGACCGCGTCCGCGCAGGATGCACCGGGCCGAGCTACTGCTCGTTTTTGTTCAACTCCGCGATCAGATGCCAGTGCCAGGAGCCGGGTTTGCTGTGCACCTTGTCTTCCAGGTAGCTCAGCTCGAACCGGTCGAAGAGGTCGACGAGTTCGCCAGCGCTGCAATAATAGTGGGGGTGGTCCTTGTCGTCGTCTCCTTCGCGCACCCAGGTGTCCGGCGCGACTTCGGTGCCGATGCCGAAATTGGCGTTCCGCTTGGACAGCATGGTGCCCTGATAGAGCCCGCCCGGCTTCAGAACGCGCGCAATTTCAGAAACGCATTTGCGGACGATTTCCGGGTCACCGTGATAAATCACGTTGAACGACAGGACATAGTCGAAGCTGTTGTCCTCGAAAGGCAATTCGGTCATCGACGCGAGATGTGTCGCAATCTCCAGGTCGTCCTCGCGTGCGCTTTCCCGAAGCTCCTGAAGACCCGCCTCGGACAGATCCATGGCATGCGTGTCAAAACCGGCCCTTGCAAAGGCCAGCGCGTGACGGCCGACACCGCAGCCTAGGTCGAGCGCCTTGACCGGAGTGTTCCGGGCAAGCTTTCCGATCAGGGTGGAGACATCCTCGGCCGGCTGCAGCCAGTCGGCGCGCCCCTCTTCGGTCTGCCAGCGCTTGTCCCAGGCAAGGTGGGCGGTGTCGGTCTTTTCCATCGTCTGCGAAACGCTCATCGGGGCGATCCCTCCAGTATCTTGTTGCGGGCAATGCTGCCCAGACGTTCGACAAAGAGCACCAGGACGAAAATCATCAGAATGATCGTCATGGCGAGTTGGTAATCGAAGAAATCCATCGCGACCTTGAGTTCGATGCCGATCCCCCCTGCCCCGACAAGGCCGAGGACAACCGAGGAACGGGTCGCCTTTTCCAGCGCAAAGAGAGATGTCGTGATGAAGGACGGCATCGCGGCCGGAACGACCGCACAGAAGATCGTGTCGACCTTGCCGGCTCCCGCCGCCGTCAGCGCTTCGCTGGGACCCTTTTCAACATCTTCTATGGATTCTGCAAAAAAGCGTCCGCAGAACCCAACCGTGTCAACGGCAATGGCCAATGTTCCGGCGAAGGGCCCCAATCCCACGGTGATCACGAAAACCAGTGCCCAGACGAGATCGGGAACGGTTCGAAACAAGGCGATCAGCAAACGCGACGAGGTATAGAAAAACCGGGAAACGACCGTTTGTCGCGCCAGTCCCTTGGCTGCGAGAACGGCAAGCGGCAGGCTGACGATGATCCCGATGATGGTTCCGGCAAGCGCCATCTGGAACGTTTCCAGCAGGGCGAGCGACAGCTGCGGCAGCCGTTCCGCAGACGGAGGCCAGGCCCGCGACAGGAAGTCGACCATTGCCGGACCGCCGGACAAAAGGGCCGAGAGCGAAAATCCCGCCCCCTGAAACGACCAGATGACAAAGGCCGCGATCGCCACATAGACCGTGAACTGAACCGCGCCTGGACGTTCGAAACGGCCCGGCAGCAGACGCCCTTTGTTGAGCTCGATGTCAGCCATAATGCCGGCCCAGGTCGGTGGGTGAAAGCGTGTTGCTTGCCTCGTCAAGGACGATCTCTCCGCGCCGGATCGCAAGCACCCGGTCGGAATAGCTCAACGCCTGTTCGATATTGTGCGAGGTGAACAGCAAGGTGATGCCCTGGTCGCGGGTAAGCTGGTGAAACAGTTCCATGACCTCGTGACCCGCGACAGGGTCGAGACTCGCGACGGGTTCATCCGCAACGACCATCTTGGGTTCCTGCATCAGTGCCCTTGCGATGGCGACACGCTGCGATTGACCGCCGGACAACTGGTCCGCGCGCTGCAGGGCCTTGTCCGCCAGGCCGACACGTTCCAGGCAGTCCATCGCCTTTTCCCGGAGTTCGGCGGGTGCGAACACCTGCGACCATCTGCGGATCCCGCCGGACCGGCCGAGACTGCCGTGGATCACATTGGTCAGTGCCGAGACGCGCGGCACAAGATTGTGCTTTTGAAAGACGAACCCGACCTCCGCCCGGATCTTGCGCAATCGGCTCAGGCGCAAGGCCGTGACATCAGCGTCAAACAGGTGCACCGCCCCCTGCTCAGGTTCGATCAGGCGCAAGGCACAACGAAGCGCCGTCGATTTTCCCGCTCCGTTGGAGCCGATCAGGGCAACGGCTTCCCGGTTGTGCACCGAGAACGAAACCCCGCGCAGAACTTCCTTGTTCTTGCCGAACGCCTTGCAAAGACCACGGACCGACAGGTCACAGCGGCCACTGTCGGCACCGGATACGGGAAAGGCCGCCGGCGCAATTGCGCCGGCGATCTGTTGCTGGGCTTGCGCCATCATTCACCAATGAACTTGTCGTATTGCGGGAAACCGGCAGTGGTATACATGGAGCGGACAAGATCGTAGGCGCCGTCTTCGATGGCGACCAGATCCATTCCGCCATACTTGTCGTTTTCCTCATGCTGCAGGATCGCGGTGATGATGGCGTCCTTGTTCTCCAGGATCGCCGTGCGCACACCGTCGGCGGCCGCCGCGTCGACATGCGAGGCCACCATGAGCATGTCGTTCGGCAGGTCACCGGACCGCGCGATCACGCGGAAGAAACCGTTGGGCACGCTCTCGTCCTTGTTGCGGACCCGTGTCCATGAATTGTGGTTGGTGCCCATGCCGTCGATATCGCCCTTTTTCAGTGCTTCATGCGCGATGTTGCGGGACGTGTGCAACTTGTTGACATCCTTGACCGGATCGACACCGTAGTCGGCCATGAGCTGCATCGGGCAGAGCATGTTGGACGTGGACCCGATATCACCAAAGGCAACCTTCTTGCCTTTCAGGTCGGCCGGGCGGGTGATGCCGCTGTCGGCGCGGACGACGATCGCGCAAAAATAGTCCGGACGGCCAAGACCGATCAGCGGCGTGGCGTCGGTCAGCTTGTTGATGACGATGTACTCGGCCGGCCCGGTGACAACGAAGTCGACCTTTTTGGCGCGCAGCGCTTCCGCGGCTGCCGTGCGGCTCGTAACCGGGAAAAACTCGAACGTGTGGTCGGTCGCATTCTCAAGAGCCTCCTTGAACGGACCCCATTCAAGCTGCAGACGCTCCAGTCCCTCCACATCGGTCACTGCCAGTCTGTAAGTGTCAGCCAGGGTGGCGGAAAGAGAAAGCGCAAGCGCGGCAGCCGCAAGCGCGGCGGATTTCAAGAAACGCATTTTAGGAACTCCCCAAGAAGCCGTGTCGATACCGGCAAAGCGGAGTAAGCCTATCGAGACGACGGGCTCCGAATGTGAAAAAAACATGTAAATTTTACGAAATTTGCAATCCTCAACCACTGAAAACAATTCAATAAAAGCATTTCCATCGCTTTTATTTCCATTTTTTCTTGTTCTTATTTGTTCTCCGGCAAATTAAATTGAGCTCACCGTCAAAAAAAGTCATAAAAATTTAGTCGAACCTTCATCCAAAAGCCCAAGAATTCTGTTGGATGCCGTGCCACTCACCGGTAGACGCGTCGCCTGCAGCGTCCGTTTCCTCGAAGTATTCACGGTTTGAACGACTGTAACAGCCGCAGCTTTGGCCCGGCCACTGCTGTCCGGTTTAGGTTGCAATTCATCGCCGTTTGCTGCGCCAATTCAACCAAATGAATGGGTCCTGGCCCTGGACTGGTCGTGTCGACAAGCGTGTTCGCTGCGCTCACGCGGATTTCTGGATTCCAGATCAGCGTTCGGCATCGCCTCACTTGTCTGGAATGACAGTGCGGAAACGTTTCCGTATCCCGATCCGGCACCGCAAGGAACCATGGTGCTTTCTCAGAGATGCAGGTTCGACGGCAGTTTCCGAACCGGCCAGCGGCGAGGTCCGGGCGAGGTTCGAAAACGTCTTGGGAACACAAGAGCGTCTAAAGGGCGGGACACAGGTCTCTGCCGGTTTGAAAACTTTGTTGCAGCAGTTCGTCCCGCCTTTCCCTGGACCCGTCAGACCCGCAGAGCAATTGGAGTTTGCGCGGGGCTACTCCGAAATATCCGAAGGTGCCATCGATCCAGGCGGTTTCCAGCGCCTGGCGATAGCCCTTCTCTTCCACCTCGTCAGACCGCGCACCGGCGGGCACAAGAAGAACGCCCGGACGCTTGCGCTGGAGAGAGCCTTCGGGATCGTCCAGCTGATCGTAAGCCCAACCCCAGCTCCAGACACGATCGACCCATCCCTTGGTCATCGACGGCATGCCCCACCAGAAGAGCGGGAAAACAAGGCAGATCGCATCCGCCCGGGCGATCCGGGCCTGTTCCTGCACCACGTCTTCCATCGCGCTGGCATCGCCATCTGCTTCGACATCGGCCATTGTCCAGCGCGGGTCGAACCTCTCGGCATGCAGATCCGCAAGTTCCACCGAATTTCC
>JBCBUA010000248.1:0-8450 GCA_039818365.1 Pseudomonadota bacterium | reverse complement strand
CCCTGTCGTTTCATTGTGTCTCGAATGGAAAAAGCCCGCAGGCGATTGCCGTGCGGGCTGTGTTTGGTTGCGGGAGCCTGATCACACCGAGGCTTGCATGTCCGTACTGGGGCGGGGAGCGGTCATTTTTTGCGGTCGAAGAAATATGTGAGACGGCGTCCCGGCGGATTTGTGCGGAAGCACGAACTTGCTGGATGGCATCAATACGCGACAACCGCTGGACGACGAGGGCCAAACCGAACAGGAAAGGGCAGCGAGCGCTGCCCATTCCTGTCCGCTGGTGGTCTGCATTATTCGATAAAGGTGCGTGACAGTCTCTCGCTCAGCGGTTGGGCGAGGTAGCTCAGTGCCGTCCGCTCTCCTGTTCTGATGAAGAGGTCCGCCGGCATTCCCGGAACAAGCTCCAGTTTGTCGACATCGGCAGACTGTTTCGTGTCGAGCCTGACACGCGCAACATAGAAGGCGTCTCCTGTCCGCTCATCCGTGACCGCATCAGCCGAGATGTCGAAAATGCGCCCCTTTGCTTCGGGGATCTCTTCGCGGTCAAACGCACTCAGACGAATACGGGACGCCTGACCGATCGACAGCTTTTCGATGTCGGCTGTGTTGATGCGTGCTTCGACGACCAGTTCTTCGCTCTGCGGCACCAGTTCAAGAATGTCCTGTCCCGGCCTGACCACACCACCCAGCGTATGCAGTGCCATGTTGACGACGGTGCCGCTGACGGGCGCGCTCACGACTACGCGTTTCTGGCGTTCCACCGCGCCCTTGAATTGTGGCTCCACGGCAGCAAGCTGTCCCTCGACCGCAGCAAGTCCCTCCGTCGCTGCTTCCAGGCGCTGCTGCTGCGCACTGACGTCATTGAGCTCCAGCTCGCCAATTTCGTTGCGCGCCCGCGCCTGGTCTGTTCTCAGCGCTGCCTCAAGCCCGACCAGGCGTTCAAGTTCCAGGCGGATGGAATTGATCCTGGCCGCCGTCACGAGCCCTTTTTTAAAAAGGGTTTGCAGGGATTCCAGTTCACTGGTGGAGATCGCGTGCTGACGCTCGTTGGACAGTCGCTGTTCTTCCAGGCCCGCAATTTCGTCCTGCAGCGCGGTTATGCGCCGCGTCAGGACATTCTGTTCGCTGGCCCTGGCGCGCGCCTCCGTGTCGAAGACCCTTTTCTGGGTAAGGTAAGCGCTTTCCCAAAGAACCTCGGGAACGTCTTCTGAAAGGAGGGCTTCAACGTCGCTTCGGCGAAACGTTTCCGCCTGGCCGATCTGCGCAAGCAGACGCGCGCGCCGCGCAGTGAGCTCACCGATCTGACTGCTCAGAACGGTCAAGTCGACATCTGCTTCAGTGCTGTCAAAAACAACAAGAGGCTGTCCCGCTTCCACGATATCGCCGTCGGAGACGAACAACTCGCGCACGATGCCGCCGTCGAGATGCTGCACAGTCTTGCGATTTCCATCCACAACAAATGACGCTTGGGCGACAACAGCACCGTCCAGTTTCGTCTGCAGCGACCAGTAGGCAGCCCCTCCGAAGAACAGGGCCAGCACCACGAGTCCGAGAAAGACGAGGAAGCCGATCCGCGGTTCGGCCGTTCCTTTCACGTCATGGTCTTTTTGCGAAAGGTGCGAGACGTGGCGGCTTTGATGAGAAAGTGTCAGGTCTTTCATTGAACTGCCCTTTCCTGAACAGGTTTGTCGATACTGCCGCCATGCTGACGGCTCGCCGGGAGAACGTTGCGTTTCGTTTCACGCAAGACGTCGTCCCGGTTTCCGAAGGCTGTCTGAACGCCGTGATTGAGCACCAGCACCTTGTCGACGACCTGCAACGTGCTGGGACGATGCGTCATCATGACAACGATGCTGCCACGCTCCTGCATGGACCGGATCACTTTGTGAAGCGCGGCTTCACCGGCGGAATCCAGATCCGAATTCGGCTCGTCCAGAACCAGCAGGAACGGGTTTCCGTAAAGCGCACGCGCAAGGGCGATCCGCTGCCTCTGTCCGCCTGACAGGAAGAAACCGTTGCCGATCCTGGTTTCATAGCCATCGGGCAGATTGGAAATCAGACCGTGGACGTCGGCGGCAAGCGCTGCTTCCAACACGAGTTCATCGTCGATCTCGGCGGCAAACCGCGCGATGTTCTCCCGGATGGTACCGTCGAAGAGGGCGATTTCCTGGGGCAGATAGCCGATATGACCGCCCAGGTCTTCCGGATCCCATTTCGCTGTCGGGTTGCCGTCGAGGCGCACGGTCCCCCGCTGCGGTGCCCAGACACCCGCCAGCATCTTGGCGAGCGTTGATTTCCCCGAAGCGCTCGGGCCAATCACCGCAACGGCATTTCCGGCCTGGAGGTTCATGCGGATATCGGAAAGCGTCGCGTTTTGTGCCGTGGGAGGCCCGGCCTTTTGAATCGCGACACTGACGGAAACCTGCGGTCTCGGCAAACGAAGACGTTGCGGCTCGGCCGGGTAGTCGCGGACAAGTTGTTTCAGCTTTCCATAGGATCCCGTCGCCGCAAGAAAGCTTCGCCACTGTCCGATCAGCTGGTCGATGGGCGCAAGTGCGCGGCCGAGAACAATCGTCGCCGCAATCATGACGCCGGCCGTACTTTCACCGGTAATGGCAAGCGCCGCACCAAGACCGAGGATAGCCGACTGCAGCCCGGTGCGCAGGGTTTTGGAGGTCACCGAGAACGTCGAGATACGGTCATTCACACGCATCTTCAGCCGATGTGCCTCAATCTGAAGATCGCGCCAACGGTGTGCCAGATCGTGGCGCATGCCCATCGCATGGACGATTTCCGCATTTGCCTCGCCTGCCCGGTAGAGCGTATCGCTGCGCCGGCGGGCTTCAGCTGCCGCCATCATTGTGGTGTGGCTGCGCGCATTGTTGATGAGAGCGAGAACCGACAGGACGATCGCCCCTGCCAGCCCCAGGTGACCGAGATAGGGATGAAGGATGTAAAGGACGCCGATATAGACCGGGATCCAGGGAGCGTCGAAAAAGGCGAGCAGCGTGCTGCCGGACAGGAAATCCCTGAATCCATTGACATCTTCAATGGAGTTGTCACTCGAGGCGAGGTTCCCTTCGACTTTCCGGCGCATGGCTGCATTGAGGACCGGTACGCCGACTTTCAACTCGAATTTGGCACCCAGCCTGTTCAGCATGCGCTGGCGGATCCAGTCGAGCAGACCGGTGACCACAAAGACGCCGCCCAGCAGCAGCGTGAGTGCGATGAGCGTGTCCATGTTCTGGCTGGTCAGGACGCGGTCATAGACCTGGAGCATGTAAAGCGGGGCGGCGAGGGCCAGAATGTTCAGCGCCATGCTGAAGAGCGCGATTGCAAGGAAACCTGCACCGAGCGAAGACCAGGCATGCCGGACGGGAGAAATTCTGCGGAACATCTGCTTGCTCCAATTCACGGGGTTTGGGTCAAAAAATTCGGAAAGCCACAGGGTGGCGGCAGCGGGCACCGCCACCCCGAGCAACTGGCTTAGACGAGGAAGTCGTCTTCGCTCAGTTGCGACGCTTCGACGTTGACAAGGCGCAGTGTGCTGTCTGACCCAAAGGACAGGACTGCATCCGAGCCATCTTGAACCGCGCCGGACAGAACGTCAGCCACGTCGAAGTCAGGTGCGAAATCGCCCCGTGAAATCAGATCCGAGCCGAGTTCGAAGTCGCTGACGGTGTCTGCACCGAGGCTGGCAACGAAGATGTCGGAACCATCGCCACCTTCGAGCAGGTCGTCACCGCTGGCACCGTTCAGGACGTTGTCAAAATCGCTGCCGGTGATGACATCGCCATCGTTGGAGCCGATGACGTTTTCGATCGAGCTGAGGACATCCGTCTCAACGCGGTTTTCGATAACGTCTTCCCCGAAAACGCCTGTGTTGGTGATCGGCTCCACGGCATCGACGGTCGCCCCGGCATCCACGAGCGTATCCTGGACAACCGGACCGTTCTGGCCGGCAGGCGCGTTGTGCAGATGGATGGCTGAAACAACACCGGGGATCGGCGTCTGCAGATCGGCTTCGTTGAGGCCAGTCACATCGAGAACGCTCGAATAGGTGACTTCACCCGTCGCCAGGTTCTGCACGATTGTCACGCTTGCCTCGCCCGTTGCCTCACTTTCGGAAAGCGGTCCAGGCTCCTGCGCGGCATCAAGCCCGCCGGAAAGCTCGATCGTGCGAATACCGTGCTCGGTAACATCGCTGTCGACGAGGAGCTGACCCCTGATCTCTCCACCAGGAAATTCCGACGTGTGGATGTTGTAGTAGAGGTTTCCGGCAACGGCCTGATCAACGAATGCAGCCCCATCATTGATGGCGGATCCGAACTGGGCAGGTGCGGCAACCACGGCCTTGTCGACACGGACGGTGAAGCCGGTATCCCGGGTTGCCGTCCCGTTGCCGTTTGCACCGAGATTCACCTCCACCGCGACGTCCAGATCCGAGAAGTCAGCCGTGTCGGAGCCCTCTCCGCCGTCCAGGAAGTCGTTGCCAAGACCGCCGACGAGAACATTGTCGCCGTCACCGGCAATCAGCGTGTCGCGGCCGGCGCCGCCATCGAGAACGCCATCCACAAGGCCGAGGTCGACAAAGATGTCATCGCCGTCACCGAGCAGGACGTTGCCGTTGATGATGCCGCTGTCATTGACGATCGTGACGTCCCCGGCATCGCGCGCATCGATCGCGTTGACCTTGCCGGAAATCTCGCCCTCGTTGATGATAGCTCCCAGGATATCAAGGCCACCGTCGATCCGGATGCCCGCCGCTGCATCGGACTCATCCGAACCGGCTATGACACCCTCGTTTTCGACAAGACCGGCAAACCCGGCATCTTCCACGCTTGAGAACAGGCGCAGACCATCGCCGACCGTGTTTCCCTCGGTTGCGTCGCCGCCTCCGAAGATAGCGCCCTGGTTGAGGATCGAGGCAGAGACGTTGTCACCGTCGACATCACCGGTCTGGAGGGAGACACCGGAGGCATTGTTGCCGTTTGCATCGACTGTTCCCTGGTTGGTGAAGGTGTAGTTGTCGGCTGTCCCATCGGCATAGACGGTGCCGTTGCGCTGTGCGCCGGTCGCCAGGATTGCACCCTGGTTGATGACATCCAGACCTTCGCCGTCGATGTTCAGTGCCCGGCTGTCGGACGAAACGATACCCTGGTTGATGAAGGAGCCACCGGAATGATCACCGGTTCCGAAATAGACACCGTTCTGCGCACCGGCAAACACGCCGCCTTCTTCGTTGACCAGGGATCCCTGGAAGTCCACACCGTTGACCGCACGGAATGCGCCGACGGTACCTTGCTGGCTTTCCGCAGTGACAGTGCCGGAGCTGGTGATTGAGCCCGTAAAGAGCGCCGCGGCAAATCCACCTTCGGCCAGGCGCGCGCCTTCCAGACGGATGCCGTCACCCGCAGTGCCTGCACCGGCAGAGGCCTGACCTCGGCCATTGATCGTGCCGGCGTTGTCGATTTCGACGTCGCCGTTGCCGGTCTCCGCAAGCGACAGCGAAATACCTGCGCCGTCATTGTGCTCGCCGGCATCGATGACACCGGCCGGCAGGTTGGTGATCGAATAGTCACGCGCCGTGTCATCGGCATAGATCGTGCCGTTGCGCTGGTCGCCCGTGCCGAGAATGTCGCCACCGTTGAGCAGATCGACACCGGACCCATCGATGTTCACCGCCCGGCTGCCGGACTGGATCGTGCCGAAGTTCTGAACGCTGAGATCGTGCTCGGCATCGCCAATGTAAAGGCCGTTGCGCGGGCCTTCGATCGTGCCGGTACTGGAGTTGAAGATCCGGCCCTCGGCTGCAACGCCATCGGCAATCCGAATGCCGGCTGTCGTGCCCTGATTGCTTTCCGTGCTGATGAGACCGCTGTTGAAGATATCTGTCTCAAGAACGGCGCCCTCCGCGCCATCGTCAATGCGGATGCCGTCGCCAGCAAGCGGCGTGTTGGATGCGGCTGCATCACCGCGGCCCTGAATGACGCCACCGAAGCCGTTGAAGATCGAGCCCTCCACGATATCGTTCAGTTCGTCGCCAACCTGAAGCGAGATACCGGCCCCCTGGTTGCCTTCACCGGCGTCGATCGTGCCGCCTGTAAAGTTGCTGATCGAAAAGTCTTCCGCTGTGCTGTTGGTGTAGATCGTGCCGTTGCGCTGGTCACCTGTACCGACAATGTCGCCAAAGTTACGAACGCTGACGCCTTCGCCCTGGATGTCGACAGCGCGGCTGTCGGAGGAGATCACCCCACCGCTGAAATTGTCGAGCCTTCCGGATGACTGCGCACCGACGAACTGAACGCCGTTGAACGCACCGTCAACCTTGCCGAAGTTCCTGATGTCGGCACTTCCGCTGACCTGAATACCGGTCGCAAGCGCGTCCGGACCGCTGTTGGCTTCGATGCGGGCGTTGCGGAAATTGAAGACCTGAGCGTCGTCACCACCGACGGAAACGGCAGCGGCCGCATTGTTGGTGGTGACCTGACCGAAGTTCAGAAAACGGGCGAAGTCGTTGTCGAGAACGAAGGCCGGTGTGTTGTCGACCACCACGTTGTTGAAGACGCCGTTGGTCAGCGACTGGCCGTCACGAACAGTTTCTTGTGCCAGGGTGGACGTCGTGAGCAATCGCGCCCGAATACCGGCAAGCATCCCAGATACCATTTGGAAATCTCCATGAGTTTTGTGACCCGGGTACACCCTCTGCACGAGGGCGCCCGGCACTCATGGATCTGTTGTGAGCGTCTCGTTTCTTGAAATTCATAGTGCCAATACGCGCCATAACCATTTGAAATAATCACGGGTTATGTGACTGCTATTCGTTGTTTTTCTATTTTCTTTCAATGCGTTACACGATTATTGATGAACCCTGGATTTTATTTGTTCAACTGAAATGGAAAAAACGTGAAGTGATTTCGCCCTTGCGAATGGGCGCAAGTGGTCTTCTCGCGGCGTATCGGCTTCAGCGGACCGGGGCAGCAGGCGGCCCTGGGGCTCGCTGACACAGCGGACATTGCCTGGTTCTGATAAAGGGAAGAATTCAGGAGCCGGTTTTGGGTAACCGGATGAAAGGTGGCAGATCGGCGCAGCTTTCACAAAATGGCAGCGCCTCTTTCAAAGGGCACCCGAGTGGTACCAATATCCGCGCCGATCGTTCCGGTCGGCGGTGTTTGGGAGATGAACGCCCTGATGGATGAAATGACACCGAAACGGGAATAATTCTGCCGCGTGATCGCGCCGAGTTCGCGCAGCCTGCCCACGTCATCGAACGGAACAAAGGTCAGATCCAGATTGTCACGTTTGAACTGTTCCGCCGCGATCGCATTGATGATCGTGCAGGCATCGGTGTGCACGAGGTGGCGACAAAGCGTTTCAAAACGCGCGGACCTGACATCGAGACCCAGACGCTCAGCGGCATCGGGTGACGAGGCCGGCAGGTCTTTTTCAAGATCGTATCCGAATGGCACATCGAAGCGGATCAGGTATTCCGCCGGGACCTCCTTGGCGCGTATGCCGTCTCTTTTTGCGAGAACGTGGTCCTTCCGCATGCCGAGATAGAGCGCTTCCTGCCAGAGCGGCGTGAACCGGGGCGCCTCCTCACCGGCATCACCATAGATCATCGTGTGGCTGTTCCGTGAAATCAGCGCGGCATCCAGTTGCATCTGCTCGACCATCCGGGACAATTCGAGCGGCTTTTCCTCGACGATCACCAGCTTCAGGTCCGGAAAGAGCTCCGCTGTCATGTCGAGAAAATAGCCGGAAAGATAAGCGGCCAGCGTCGGTGTCATCCCAAGACGGAAAGGAGTGGCCTCGAGCTTTCGATGCTCCTGCGCGGTCTCCGCAATCCGGTCTACCAGACCGTTTATCTCAAGCGCCATATCAACGATCTGTTTGCCGAATTTCGTCAGCAGAACTTCGGTGCGGGTACGCTCGAAGATCTCAACGCCGAGTTCTGCTTCAAGCTTCTTGATCTGGTTGGAAAGGGCCGGCTGGCTGACATGAACGGCGCGGGACGCACGGGTGAAATTCTTATGGTGCGCCACGGCGGCGACATATTGCAGATCCCGAAGGTTCATAGGTTTTCAGAGTTTCCCCGTTGCCATAGGACCCCAATGTGTTCTGCACGTTCTCTTTGGTAAAGTGACAATGTTTTGACAGAACTTGTAACCTGGTGAGTTGCGCATAAACAAACCGGCAACACCAAACGTGGACGCAGGGCCGGACATGTTCAGGTTTCGCGCGCGACAGGTGATCACCTGTGCGTGCCCCAAACGTGAGCAAGCGGTTGTCCTGGCGTTTGCTGATTCCTAAAAAAAGCCTGCAGGCAATTGCCGTGCGGGCTGATTTCGGTTTTGTGCGCAGGATTTGAATGTTTTTTGCCCCGTTGCGTCGGACTTTGTCCTCCTTCCGGGGACCCCGTCAGGTCAAAATCGGCGACCCCTTCCAAC
>JBCBUA010000247.1:0-8454 GCA_039818365.1 Pseudomonadota bacterium | reverse complement strand
AACGGCGGGACCGTCAATAATTTTTGACCATTTGATAAAAATTTAAGCACCGAACCACTTGATCAATGCCCGAACTTGGGCACTACTTGGGTCTTGCGTCGGGACCGTTGAATTCAAGGCACCCCCCAGACACTGAACCGCGCTACGAGGTGGAACCCGAATGGGCTCAAGAAAAGTGATAGCGCTGTCCGGCGGTGTTGGTGGCGCAAAGCTCTCGCAAGGTCTGGCAAGCGTCATGCCGCCGGAAGATCTGACGATCATCGTCAACACGGGCGACGATTCGCGTCACTATGGCCTGTTGGTCACTCCCGACATCGACACGCAGCTCTACACGCTGTCAGGCAGGGCAGACCTGCAGCGGGGCTGGGGGCGGTCTGATGAGACCTGGAACGCGATGGATGCGCTGCGCGAACTGGGCGAGGACGTCTGGTTCAATCTGGGTGACAGGGATCTCGGGCTGAACCTGCTGCGCACGGTGCGGCTGGCGCGCGGAGATCGCCTGACCGACATCACCGCCGATTTTGCAAAACGCTTTGGGCTTGAGAGCAAGATCCTCCCCATGTCGGATGATCCGGTCAGCACGCAGATCAGATGTGCCGACCGCGACTACGAGTTTCACGAATGGTTTGTCGCGGCCAGGTGTGGTCCCCAGGTCAAGGACGTCGTCTTCAGGGGCAGCGAAAAGGCCGGCATCACGGAAGAAGTCAGAAAGGCGTTTGAGGACCCGGCGCTTGCAGCCGTGATCGTGTGCCCGTCCAATCCCTATTTGTCCATTGCGCCGATCCTGGCCGTCCCTGGGATGGCGGAGGCGCTCAGCACCTGCCCGGCACCGGTTGTCGGCGTGACACCTGTTATTGGCGGCGAGGCGGTCAAGGGACCGACCGCTGCCATGATGAAAGGCTTCGGGCTTGAGGTGACGGCCGCTGCGGCGGCGTCCATCCATGCGGACTTGTTCGACGGCTACGTGATCGACAGTCGCGATGCGGATCAGCTGCCGGAGTTCGAAAGGATCGGTCCCGGTCTGGCCGCGGCATCGCACGATACCATGATGGTCGATCTGGAAGCCAAGGCGAGCCTGGCACGAGCGGTTTTTGCCTTTGCAGACAAGCTCGGCAGGGCGTGACATGACGGTCTGGGCTCTCCTTCCGGTCAAGCGTTTTGACGAGGCCAAAAGCCGCCTCGGTGCCTGGTTGCCGGATGCGCAACGGGCCGATCTCGCGCGGGCAATGTACCAGGACACGCTCGCAGCGCTGACCGCTTCGGCAAAAATCGACAGGATTGCGGTCGTGAGCGGTGAGGCGGAAGCGCAAGCTGCCGCAAAACATGCGGGCGCCCTGTGCCTGGAGGATCCCGGGCCGGGTCTGAACGCCGCCCTGGAAGCCGGCCGGTCCGCTCTCCTGGACAGGGGAGCGTCGATTGTCATTGTGTTCCCTTCCGACATTCCGGCCATGCGTCCGTCTGATGCAGATGAAATCGTGCGCGTCGGCCTGGAGGATCGGGCAGCCGTGATCGTGCCGGATCACCACGGGGTGGGCACAAATGCCCTGTTGCTGCACCGGACCATGCCGCTTCGCTATGCCTTTGGCCGGGCGAGTTTCCAAGCGCACACCTGTCAGGCGCGGGAAAATGGATTTCCGATGCGCGTAGTTGGTCTGCGCGCCATCGAATGCGACTGTGATACGCCGGAAGATGTCCTCAGGTTGACGGCGGTCCCACCTGGAAACTTCACCACTCGATGCTTGGACGGCCTGAAGATTGCCTCCGAAGGGTCCATGAGGCGCGCATGATGAACAAGAACCCGCACCACACGCTCGTCCGCTCAATTCTGGACGCAGAAGATATCAACGACATCATGCGCGAGAGCCGGCGGATACGGGATGCCGCCTTTGGCTCGATCGTCACCTATTCGCCAAAGGTCTTCATTCCGCTGACCAAGGCGTGCCGCGATGTCTGCCACTACTGTACCTTTGCCAAACCGCTGCGCAGCGGCCAGAAAGCCTATCTTGAGCCTGAAGAAGTGCTTGAAATCGCGCGCCGGGGCGAGAAGGCGGGCTGCAGCGAAGCCTTGTTCACCTTGGGCGAAAAACCGGAATTGCGGTACAAGGCGGCTCGGGACGCCCTGGAGAGGCTCGGTTTTGAAACCACGCTTGACTACCTGGCCCATGTCGCCGGTCAGGTCAGGGACGAGACGTCGCTGCTGCCGCATTTGAATCCCGGGACCCTGACAAGGGAAGAGTTTGCGCAGCTCAAACCGGTCGCCGCGTCGATGGGAATGATGCTGGAAACGACGTCTGAACGTCTTTCGGCAAAGGGCGGGCCCCATTTCGGCAGCCCGGACAAGGCACCCGCTGTTCGGCTTGAAACGCTTGATGCCGCCGGCCAGGCTGGCGTTGCATTCACGACCGGGCTTCTGGTCGGCATTGGCGAAACGCGCGAGGAACGCATCGACGCGATTCTGAAAATCCGCGCCTCCCACGAACGCTACGGTCATGTGCAGGAGGTCATCATTCAGAATTTCCTGCCAAAGCCCGACACAAAAATGCGGGCCTTCCCGCCTGCGGACCCGTTCGAACACCAGTGGACCATCGCCGCTGCCAGGTTGCTGTTGCCCGAAGACATCAGTCTTCAGGCTCCACCCAATCTTGCCGCGGGCAGCGGCGCGGAATTGCTGGAAGCAGGTATAAACGACTGGGGGGGTGTCTCTCCCGTCACGATAGATCACGTCAACCCCGAAGCCCCCTGGCCGTCCCTGGACAGGCTGTCGGACATCACGGCCTTAAGCGGCAAAACACTGGCACCGCGCCTGACCATCTATCCGGGTTTTCTGAAGAAGGCGGAAAAATGGCTCGATCCGAAAATGCGCGCCGGTGTACTGCGTGCAAGCGATGCCGAGGGTCTGGCATTCGAGGGGCGCTGGACGCCCGGGGTACTTGAGGCTCCGCCCGTGATCCGCGCGAACGGATCGGTCGATCCTGCCATCCGTCAGATATTGGAACAGGAACCCGGATCGGAGCTGGATGAACAACAGATCGTTTCCCTGTTCTCCGCCCGGGGCAAGAATTTTCATGCCGTGTGTGCCCATGCCGACCGTCTGCGGCAAGCCGTGAACCGGGATCAGGTCCACTATGTCGTCACGCGCAACATCAACTACACCAATGTGTGCACCTATAGCTGCGCCTTCTGCGCGTTTTCGAAAGGCAAGACACACGAATCCCTGCGCGGCCCCGCTTACGATCTCGACATGAAGGAATTTGCCAGGCGCGTTACGGAAGCCTGGGAGCGGGGAGGCACGGAGATTTGCCTTCAGGGAGGGATCCATCCGGGATACACCGGCGAGACCTATCTCAACCTCCTGAAGGTGGCCAGGCAGGCAGCGCCCGGCATTCACATTCACGCCTTCTCGCCCTTGGAGATCTGGCAGGGTGCCAGAAGCATCGGGCTGTCCCTGACCGAGTACCTGTCGCGTTTGAAGGAAGCGGGCTTGTCCTCCTTGCCGGGGACGGCCGCCGAAATTCTGGATGACGAGATACGGGCCGTCATTGCGCCGGACAAGATCACGACCGATCAATGGTTCGACGTCATGGAGGCGGCGCACGGCCTCGGCCTGAAGAGCACCTCCACGATCATGTACGGACATGTGGAAGCGCCGGTGAACTGGGCGCGTCACTTGTTGCGGCTAAGACGTCACCAGCTGACCTACAACGGCTTCACCGAATTTGTTCCGCTCCCTTTCGTGGCCCTGGAAGCACCGATGTATCTGCGGGGCCAGTCCCGCCGCGGACCGACATGGCGCGAGGCTGTCCTGATGCACGCGGTTTCCAGGATCGTTTTGCACGGCGTGATCGATCACATCCAGACATCCTGGGTGAAGATGGGTCCGGAAGGCGCTGCGGTGTGCCTGCGCTCCGGCGCCGACGACCTGGGCGGCACCTTGATGAACGAAAGCATCACGCGGGCAGCCGGTGCGGTACACGGGCAGGAATTCGCACCCTGGCAAATGGAAGATCTGATCCGCTCCATTGGCCGTGAACCCGTGCAGCGCTCCACGGTTTACGGGCCGGTTCCGTTGGAGCGCAGACAGCGCGCCATGCAGGCAGCCCCTCTGGACGCCATGGTGAACACGCCGTTTTCGGGCAAACGTCTGCGGCAAACACAACAGGCATAGTTTCAAAGTTATCGACTGGAGTACCACCATGTTTCGCATCGGCTACAAAGCCTCGGCAGAACAGTTCACGCCCCGGGCACTGATGGAGTACACGGTGCTGGCCGAGGATCTCGGACTGGACAGCGCCTTTATCTCCGATCACTACCAGCCATGGCGGCACACCGGCGGCCACGCGCCGCATGCCCTTGTCTGGCTCGGCGCGACGGCTGCCCAGACCAGCAGAATTCAACTTGGAACATCGGTGCTGACACCAACGTTCCGCCATCACCCGGCCATGATCGCACAAGCCTTCGGCACGCTCGGTTCAATGTTTCCCGAGCGGATCATTCTAGGTGTCGGCACCGGCGAAGGCCTCAATGAGGTACCTGCCATCGGGTGTGAGTGGCCAGAACGCAAGGAAAGATTCGCGCGGCTTCGTGAAGCACTGCGGCTCATACGCCGGCTATGGCGGGAAGAGCGAGTGAGTTTCGAAGGCGACTACTACAAGACCGAGAGCGCGACGATTTACGACCGGCCGGACAAGGCTGTCCCGATCTATGTCGCGGCCGCCGGCCCCATGATTGCCAAATATGCGGGCCGGTTTGGTGACGGTTTCATCTGCACGTCCGGCAAGAACCCCGCGCTTTACGCCGAGACGCTGATCCCAAATCTCGAGGCGGGTTTGCAGCAACAGGACCGGCAGCCGGACGCCGTCGATCGCATGATCGAAATCAAGCTTTCCTTCGACACGGACGTGGCCCAGGCCAAGGAAGACACGCGTTTCTGGGGCGCCCTTGCCTTGACCCCGGAGCAGAAAATGACCGTGGAAGATCCGCTTGAAATGGAAAAACTCGCCGACAGCCTTTCGTCCGATCAGACTGCCAGCCGCTGGATCGTTTCGGCCGACCCGGATGAAGTCGTTGAAAAAATCCGCCCCTATACGGATCTTGGTTTCAATCACCTGGTGTTTCATGCGCCGGGTCCGGATCAGGCCCGCTTCCTGCAGCAGTTCTCCGACCATGTGATGCCGCGCCTGCGCGCGGCTTTCGGTTGATGCTCCCGTGGCACGCCTTTCACTTGAAACGCTGGAAAACTTTCCGCTGGTCGAGCCGGGGGATGATCTCTGCGAGCTGATCTGCGCGTCCCTGCACGAAGGCGGGCAGAGCCTGAAGGACGGGGACATTCTGGTCCTGGCCCAAAAGATCGTTTCCAAGGCGGAAGGCCGGTACCGGTCCCTGTCCGATATCGAACCGGGTGAAGACGCGCATGCGCTTGCTGCGGAAACGGGCAAGGACCCGCATCTGGTCCAGGCGATCCTGGATGAAAGCACCGAGGTTGTCCGCAAGCGCAAGGGCGTCCTGATTGTCCGGCACAGGCGTGGCTGGGTGATGGCGCAGGCCGGGATCGATCAATCGAACATTGAGGGAGGCGACGCCGGCCGCGTCCTGTTGCTGCCTGAAGACCCGGACGCCTCCGCCCTGCGCCTGAAAGAGGGGCTTGAGGCGCGCTTCGGGGTTGTGGTCGCGATCGTCATCGCCGACAGCTTCGGCCGGCCTTTCCGGAACGGAACAACGGGGATTGCCGTCGGTGCGGCCGGACTTGAAAGCTTCGTCGACAAGCGCGGCGAAACCGATCTGTTCGGCAAGACGCTGATGGTGTCGACGATTGCGCACGCGGACGAAATCGCCTCTGCGGCCTCCATTTTGATGGGGCAGGCCGACGAGGGCAAACCGGTCGTCCTGATCAGGGGGCTCGACAAATCCGCCCATGTGCCCGCGTCGGCCTTGATCAGGCCAATCGAGGAAGACATGTTCCGTTAGGGTACAGCCTCATTTATGGGTCCATCACCTAGAGCCCGGTCGGTCCTTGCGGCCGAGGCGCAAACTATTTCTTGGCAATCCCGGGGCAGCGTGTCGTAAAATGCCAAGTTAACCACTGCCGTTAAGTAAGCTTCAATCCAATTCGCTCCAATCCTGTGTTTCTCTTGGCCAATTGGGGGATCCATGGAGAACAGGAATTTTGAGAAAGGCGCGGTATTGCTCGCGTTCGGATGTGTCGGGCTCGCGGTTGTTCTTGTTGTTGCCAGCAGCTTTTACTTTGATCCGGCCTGGCGGTCCGACAGCCCGGAAGAGGAGGCGTCCTACGCAAATTCAGGCGAAACCGGCTCCTGAGGCACGCACGCGGACAGGCTGCCTCCGGTGAAATCCGGTCTTGGACCGCCTCCGGGGCGGGCGATCTGTTTCAGCCCTCTGTCTCAATTCGCACCGTCCGCGTCCCATAGCGCATCATGGTTGCGATGGCACTCCGTCAGGCCATCCTTGAAGAATTTCTCGTAATACGGGATTTCGACGTGATGGACTTGCAGCCACACGCCGGGGACATGGATGGCTTCGCAATGCGCCGGGAAGCGGCCGTGGGTGTCGTAGATATAGTTGCAGACATCGCGGGCGCAGCTGATCACGTCCTGATTGTACTCCGCCGCCTCGGAGAGGTAACGCGCGCCGTAGTCATCCTTGTAGATCTTCTTGAATGCCTCGCTGTCCTGATAGACACCGCCGCTGCCGAATTTCTTCGCCAGAACCGCATCAACCGCGTCGCTCATGGTGGCGAAATTGGGCGGGCACTTGGCGACGATCAGGTCTTCGCCCTTGTGGCGCAGGGCGATGGGGTGCGAGCGAAGGTTGGTGAAGCGCGGCAGGGGCACGTGCCAGCGCAGGATATCCAGAAGCCGCCATTTCGGCACGGCATGTTCAAAGCCGAGCATCGGGCCGTAGCGGTCGCTGAATTTCGGATCCCCCGTCAGAACCGGCGGACTGATGGTCGCGTGGATCCAGGCGCCGAGGCCCATCGCCTCTGCGACGAGAAAGAGGTTCTGCAAGAGCAGCGGGGCTTCCAGCTGTGTCCGGAGCGACCCGATGATGCCGAGCGGTACCTTGATGTCGTTGTTCAGAAACTTGCGGCGCACCCAGTCCTTCACGCCGGCCGAGAAATAGAAGTTCCGGTCGTCGACGAGTGCCGGCCGTGACCCGTCCGGCTGCGTCAGAAGATACATCAGCCCGTTGATATACTGGTGCGAGAGGTCGACCACCGGGACCAGGATCGTCGTTCCGGGCAGGTTGGACAGAAGACGGTTGGAATCGAGATAGGCAGGAAAGTTCCGCCCGCCCTGTGCCACGTCAAGGCGCCTGTCCAGAAGCTGCACCTTGGCCTGCGCCGCGCGCGCGATCAGCGTTTCCGGGGTGAAAGCTTCGCCGCTCGGCGGCAGTTGGCGCAGGAAGTAGGTGCCGCTGTCATTGATCAGGAAGAAGTGGGTGCCTTGCGCGTTGTCCGGGCTGCCTGCCGTCCGCCCCGTCATGGTCAGGTTGGGTTTTGCCATCACGAGGCGTCCGGTGTCCGGGTCCTGGAACGGCCGGTCCGGCATGGTCAGGCCCGTTGCACCGGTCGTGGCAATCAGAACGGCTTCCTCAAGTTCCGACAGCGGCTTGGGGTCCTGCTCCGACTTGTAGGTCATCGAGCCGGCGGCGACTTCCTCCACGCCGCGCGGGACCCGGTGCGTTCGGCGCTGCCACATCGTTTCCAGCAGCGGCCTTGCGAGAAGGTCGTTGAGGCCCTTGTGCGTGTTAACCTGCTTGTCCATGTTGAGCCTCCACTTTATGCGCGGGCACCTGGACGATCGCCCGCACGAGAGCGGCGATGACGAGCGTGCCGGTGAATACGAACCCCAGAACCTGAATGGCACCGCCCCTGAGAACGACGAGCGTCCCGGCGAAGATCAGGAAGGCGATCAGCCGGACGATCAACTGCACCCAGAAGGACTGCATGCGGGCCGGCAGCAGCCAGATCATCAGGACATCCAGTGTCCACAGGCCGAGCAGAAGAAAATTGCCGCCGGCGATCACCGTTCCCTGTTGCACGAACGTGTCGGCGACACCGTCGAAGATGATGAAGACCGCCCAGTAGGCATGAAGCACGAACAGCACCCAGGCACCGGTCCAGAACAGATAGGCCAGGTTGGCGACGGCCTGGCTTGAGCTCCGGAACAGCCAGAACCCGAGCGCGGGCAGCAGCAGGAACGTCGTTGCCCAGATGGTCAGCTTGGTGCGTCCAAGTTCCAGGTCTCCGCCGAGTTCCGGCGCGATCATGCACCAGATGATGAGAAGTCCGGCCGACACGTTCACCAGCGTGACCTGGGACAGGGTGAGCGCGCTTGGTCTGTCATGGGTCATGTCGAATCTCACAGCGTTTTCAGGTAGGCGAGCAGGTCTGAAAGAGCGGCGGGATCGCGCCGCGGATCGTCGATCGCCCAGGGA
>JBCBUA010000246.1:0-8463 GCA_039818365.1 Pseudomonadota bacterium | reverse complement strand
TATTTCGGCCTCGTTCCGGCAGCGATCGGAAGCGGACTCGGGCGCTGGCTGATGGCGCAGGCGGTCGACATGGCCTGGTCGCGGCCCGAAACCAAACGCCTGTGGCTGCACACCTGCACCGGCGACAGTCCGCAGGCGATGAGGTTCTACACCTCCTGCGGTTTCAAACCGTACAAACGGTCCATCGAGATCGATGATGACCCGCGGCTCCTCGGGCTCTATCCGCATGAAACCGCCCCGCATGTGCCCGTGATCAAGGGGTAGGTGGTACGCGGCAGGAGCGCAGAGTGCCCAGCCTTCCAGACTGGCCTGTCGGCTCTCTTCCGGATGAAGCGGGATAAGTTCGTTTTGCCTATTTCAGCGCAATTTTCGCAGTCATCCCCGACTTGATCGGGGATCCACTCGTTTCCAGAGCTGAGGAAACGCGGAGACAAGGTTCTGCCATCGCTTTGCCGATCCACCAAGCCCCTGTTTACCGAGATCTGGATTGGATCCCCGATCAAGTCGGGGATGACCTTGGTGTATTAGATTGCGCTGAAGGCGCGGCTTAAGCCAGTGCAGCTGCTTTCCGAGTTCGCGTTGCTCACGCTGACCTCTGGATTCCGGATCAGCGTTCGGCATTGCCTCACTTGTCCGGAATGACCGGCGGGGACAAACGATGCTGGAAGTCAAGCCGATTGCGGCTTCAGGCGCTCATCTTCACGCGTTCGGGGAAGGCTTCGGCAATCGCCTGGCGGTTTGGCTTCAGGACACCGCGTTCGGTGATCAGGCCGGTGACCAGCCGCGCGGGGGTGACGTCGAAGGCCGGGTTGCCGACATCGGACCCCTCGGCAACGATGTTGATCGTCTGGATATCGCCGCGGTCGGTCCGCCCGGTCATCTTGCTGACTTCCGTGCCCGCCCGTTCCTCGATCGGGATTTCCCTGACACCGTCGGACAAGGCGAAATCGATCGTCGGTGAGGGCAGGGCGACATAGAAGGGAACATCATTGTCCCGGGCAGCAAGAGCCTTCAGATAGGTGCCGATCTTGTTGCAGACGTCACCGCTCGCCGTGGTCCGGTCCGTTCCCGTGATCACCATGTCCACCTGGCCATGCTGCATCAGATGCCCGCCGGCATTGTCCACGATGACCGTGTGCGGAACGCCATGGTGTCCGAGTTCCCAGGCGGTCAGAAAAGCGCCCTGGTTCCGGGGACGGGTTTCGTCCACCCACACGTGAACGGGGATGCCGCCGTCGTGAGACATGTAGATCGGCGCGGTCGCCGTTCCCCAGTCGACGGTTGCGAGCCAGCCGGCGTTGCAATGGGTGAGGATGTTGACCGGTTCACCCTTGCGCTTGGTTTCGGAAATCGCGGCGATCAGCTCCATGCCGTGCATGCCGATGGCCATGTTGATGCCGATGTCCTCGTCGCAGATCTCGTTTGCGAGGGTAAAGGCAGCCACGGCGCGCAGGGCGGGCGCGACCTGGATGAGGCTCTTGCGGGCGCGGTCCAGCGCCCAGTGCAGGTTGACCGCCGTCGGACGGGTTTCAAGAAGGGCCGAGCAGGCGTTGTGCAGGGCTTCGTCCGAGGAGTCCGCCCGCATTGCCAGGGCAACGCCATAGGCGGCTGTCGCACCAATCAGCGGTGCGCCGCGAACCTGCATCACGCGGATGGCGTGGGCCGCGTCTTCCATGGTGTGCAGCTTGATAATTTCAAAAGCATAGGGAAACTTCGTCTGATCTATGATTTCAACGCTGTTTCCGTCCTGCGCGAGCCAGATCGTACGGTATTTCTTGCCATCAACATTCATGATGCAGTCTCCCCTGGGCAGGTGGACGACGAACACTCTAGTCACCTGAATCTGAAGTTCGACTTATTTTGCAGCTGGCTTCGAACGAACTTCAGATTCAAGAAGGTGACTAGCCAGTCTATGGTTCCAGTGCAGTTACCGAATTTGAAGCTCGCTTCGGAGGCTGCAGAAGCAATGATGCGAACTTCAAATTCACCGCACTAGCTTTGCATAACCCATGATTTGGAGTGAGGCCAGCGCCGGCTTGCTGGCGTTACGGTTAATTTTCCCCTAGACTTTGTTAACCATTTTCGGATCATTGCCGGTGGACAGGCGGCAGGTGAGGGCGGAGCGCGGTTCTGCCCTTGCGCGAGTCGGTTAAGACTCGAGATCACAGACGGCAGAAAAACGGAGCCAGGCGCCTTATGTCTGAAATGCAGGATAACGTTGTTCCTCACACGCGCATCCGCTCCTTGCGTGACGCGATCCGCAAGGTGCAACTGGGCGAGGTCGAGAGATCGGACGTGGTTGTCGAGTTGCAGGATACGGAACGGGCCCGGCTCGATATGCTCGCCGATGAATTGAAAGATGTCTTCAAGGAAATACCGGAAGACGACGACCAGTTTTCCCTGCAGATCATTTCCGGGTCCACACCCCGCCTTTGGATCGATGCCACCAGTCACGTCGCCGTTGGCGGTGACCGCAAGACCTATCGGTTTCTGAAGGACACGCGCCTCGGCCGCGTCGTCATTCTTGAAACGGCGAATATCGACGATATGGCCGACTGCCTGACCGAATATATCGCCGAGCGGGTGATCGAACGGGAAAAGGCTCTGGAAGGCGACTGGCTGAACAACCGTCTGAAGGAAGTAGCCGAGGACTCCAAGGTTGTCCGTGTGCGGGAGAGCAGGACCTCGTGGCTCGCGGTTGCCGGCGCCTTCGGCATCGGCATTGCAGCAGGCGTCGTCGGCCTCATCGCCTTTGCCTGGTTCGCCAATCCGATTTGATGCGATTCCGGTCGGCAGCAGAAACCCAGGCATGAACGACGAACCAACTGAAACGCTTCAGCTTGGCGATCTGCCGGACCCGGATGACTACGAGGCCGTAAAGCTTTTTGCCCGGTCGTTTAACGGGTACAGCCATTTCGGTTCGTTCAAGCGTGCAAGCGAAGAAGCAAAAGCGAAACGCCGGGTGACACTTGTCGATCTTCGAAATGAATTGTTTATGGCTTACCGCACCGGCAATCACACAGGCGATCACAAGATAACGCTCAAGGTCTATTCCGTTTTGCATCCGCACTTCCAGCGTTTGCTTGAAGACACCTGACAAGACGCAGCGCCAAGCGTGTAAGTGCGCGGCAATGAGTTGATGGCAAAAGGCCGGAAGCCCCGTCATTCCGGACAAGTGCAGCGCTGGCTGCGCGCCGATCCGGAACCCAGATGTCTTTCGCGCCGAAGGCGCGGCATAATCTGTTCGTATCGGCAAGCGTGTTCGCTTCGCGCACGCAGATGTCCGGATTCCAGATCCGCGTTCGGCATCGCCTCACTTTTCTGGAATGACGGTGGGGGAATGTCACGCCCGACAGTGACGGTCTACCTGGGCTCATTCCGAAGACGAGCGCAAGTGTGTTCAGTTGAGGTGATGACACATCAAAGGAACAGGTTCGCATCTCTGCCTGGTGCCAAGCGGAATTATCCCACGTGGCGTCATCCCGTGGCTTGACCCACTGCTGTCCGGTTTATCGCTAAATAGGTTCCATAGGCGCGCCCGCATCTGCAGACTTGTCATCCCTGCTGAAGCGCAGCGGAAGGCAGGGAACCAGTAATCGCTTGTTTCTCCGCCTTCTTCTAACTTCAACGATACGGCGTACTGGCTCCCGGTCTTGCCGCGTGTGCGGCAAACCGGGATGACAAATCGGAGAAACAATTCAGTATCCCGATTTGGCTCCGCAAAGAATTATGCTGCTTTCTCAACTGCATAAATTCAACAGCACTTTCTAAACCGGACAGCAGTGGGCTTGACCATGGCATCCATGCCGTTCCTTGGCGGCGGTTCGCAGTGGGTGCCCT
This sequence comes from Pseudomonadota bacterium, assembly GCA_039818365.1. Classification (GTDB taxonomy): domain Bacteria; phylum Pseudomonadota; class Alphaproteobacteria; order Rhizobiales; family Stappiaceae; genus Roseibium. The sequence continues at coordinate 4,623 of JBCBUA010000246.1, read as the reverse complement.
CTCCATCGGGAGAGGCGCCTTTCGCCCTTCTCTGTCTAGCCCTTCGATGACGCGTGTGTAACAAGCGCGATCTGACATCATGAAGTCAGATCGCATCAACCTGCATGCGGAATGCTGACCTGCCTTTCCGCGAGCAGCTTTACCGGTGTCTCGGGAGCGTCGAAGCCGTGCTCTTCCATGTGGCACGTCCAGCCTGAATTGGTCTTCTCGATCCTGAAAAGATTGTAGCGCGCGGCCGGGTGACGCCCGCCCGGTGCGCTCGTTGCCGACGGTACACCGATGACCGGCACGGGGCCGGTGGGACCCTCGATCTCTTCGAAACTGTCGATATGCGTGTGTCCGTGGAGGATGAGTTCAGCGCCTGCATGCTTGATGGCAGCGCGCACCCGCGAGGCGTCCGACAGCCGCTTGTGCCATTTGGTGGCGTGCCTGAAAGGAGGGTGATGCAGCATCACGACGCGGAAATACCCTTTCTGTCCCAGCTCTTCCAGAGTGTCCCGCAGGCGTCTGGCCTGTTCGGCGCCGACCCTGCCGGTTGCAAACCAGGGGGCCGTGGCGCGTCCGGTGGTCACTCCAACCAGGGCAACGTCTTCGCGTATGCGTACATAAGGGAAGGTCGCTTCCGCGCGTGATCCTTCCGGCGGTTTGGCGGCGGCGTCGTCGGAACACATATAGGGCCACCAGGCCGCGCGCGCCTTGTAGACGGCCCCCGGAACATAAGCGTCATGGTTGCCCGGAACGACGGAAACGTCGCTCGGCTCCCCGATCTCTTCGAGCCAGTCGCGCGCACTGGTGATTTCAAGTGGAAGACCGATGTTTACAAGGTCGCCGGTGACGGCGATGTGGTCCGGAGACCGAGCCGTCATGTCTTCGACCAGTTGGTCGAGATAACTGGCCCCCATGATCTTGGAGCGGTTCCGCTGCCAGTTGAGGTATCCCAGAATACGCTTTGAAACCAGCTGGATAAGCTTGGGATCGGGCAGGGGACCAAGATGGGGATCGGAAATATGCGCAAGCGTGAACATGGGTGCGCATCTTCAAAGCAAAAAGCGCCGCGTCAAGAAAATAACGCGGCGCCCGGGTTGCTGAGCATCTGTTTTCTTGCCTGTCGGGTTGTTATCCCCGACCGGACTTTACTTGGCCGCAGCGGGCCTTGCAGTCTTGCCCGTGGACGTGTTTGCGGTGCGCGTCGTTTCGCGCAGCGTCGCGTTCACGACATTTACAAATCCGAGCATCTTGCTGCCTCCGCAGGCTTGTCCGGAGCTTAGTTGCTCGGGAACGTGGTCAGGGCTGCAACAACACGCGGGTTGCTGAGATCAAGAGCCGGCTTCCACTGGTAGTGGTTCTGGCGGGTGCGGCGTTTGCCGAAGATTGCGTTCAACATTGTCTGTTCTTTCGTAGGTCACGGCAGTCTCACCTGCCTTCGAATTCATCACTGTGCACGCTATATAGGCATTCCAATGAACCGGGAGGAGAGCAATTCCTGCGTATCAGCCCTGCAGCGGTTGCATGGGTCAATTGTATTTACCTGTGACCGTCCGACGTGCAATCTGCCGCCATGTTGAAGTTGTTGTCCTTCCTGCCGACCGGCCTGACGAAACGCATCGTTCAGAGCGCAGTCCTGATCAGGAACCCCTACATTCTCGGCGTCCGGGTGATCGTCGAAGACGCAGGCAAACAGGTGCTGCTGGTTCGCCACACGTATCTGGACGGATGGTATCTGCCGGGCGGAGCTGTCGACCGGGGCGAAACGCTTGAGCAGGCGGCAAGCCGCGAGGTGCTGGAAGAGGCCGGGATTGAAGCAAAAACCGCTCCGCGTCTCCTGGGCATGTATCTCAACCGGGAGGCAACAGGCCGCGATCATGTCGGCCTGTTTCACTTAAGCGCATGGGAGGGAACCCCTGCCTATCTTGTGCCGAATGCAGAGATTGCGGAAGCATGCTTCTTTCCGCTGGAGACACTGCCCGAAAACCTGAGCCCGGCAACGGCGCGGCGCCTTGCCGAATTCAGGAGCGGGTCCTTCCCCTCAGGTGCCTACTGGTAAATCGGGCCCTGATCATCCGGCTCTTCAGGCCGCTGCCGGGAGCCGTTCCCTGTCGTGCGGCTTCAGAAAGTCGAGAGCCGGCCCAACAGGTACGATTCTGGTCGGATTGACGCTCTCGTGAGAGCCGTAATAGTGCTCCTTGATGGTTGCCATGTCGACGGTCTCGGCAACGCCCGGGACCTGATAGAGCTCCAGGAGGTAGTTGGACAGGTTCGGATAGTCGATGATCCGCCTGATATTGCATTTGAAGTGACCGACATAGACCGCATCGAAACGCACAAGCGTGGTGAACAGACGCCAATCCGCCTCCGTCAACCGGTCTCCGGTCAGATACCGGTTTTCAGCAAGCACGCCTTCAAGGAAATCGAGCGTTTCAAACAAAGCCGTCACGGCTTCTTCGTAGGCCTCCTGGCTGGTGGCAAAGCCGGACTTGTAAACGCCGTTGTTGAGCGTGTGATAGATGCGGTCGTTGATGGTATCGATCTTCCCGCGCAGGTCCTGCGGGTAGAAATCGAGGTTGGAGCCGGTCAGCCCGTCGAACTCGGAATTGAACATGCGGATGATTTCCGACGACTCGTTGCTGACGATGGTCTGCTGCTGCTTGTCCCAGAGGATCGGCACCGTCGCCCGGCCGGTATAGTCAGGATCCGCCTTGGCATAGATGTTCCAGGCATATTTCGCGCCGGTCAACGGGTCCGCTTCGGCGAACTCCCAGCCATTTTCCAGCATCAGCGGCTGGACGGCGGACAGCGAGATTGCATCCTCGAGACCCTTGAGCTTGCGGAAAATCATCGTGCGATGCGCCCAGGGACAGGCATAGGAGACGAACAGGTGATAGCGGCCGGCTTCCGCCTTGAAGCCCTCCTTGCCGCTTGCGCCGGGCGATCCGTCGGCGGTGATCCAGTTGCGGAACGCTGCGTCTTTTCGGACAAATCGGCCGCCGCTCGACTTCGTGTCGTACCATTGATCCGTCCAGACCCCGTTTACCAGCAAACCCATGACGCGCTCCTTCGTTTTTCGTCGTCAAATAGGTTGTGCGCCTTTGCCGGAAATCAATCAACTGAATGCTGTGTTCGAAATCCATGAACAATCAAAACCGGCACGATTTCCAAAAAACGCTGGACCGGAAGGAGGTTGCATGGTAACCGCATCTCCTCACGAAATACCGCCGGTTCACATTTCAACCGACGGCATCCAACAAGCGACTGGGATCCATGACCGCAGGTCTGACACTCCGACGACGAACCGACCGACGAGACATGTCTCGTCCGTTCCGTCGCGGCTGACCTCATCCCGGACCATCAAGGCTTTTTCATTTCGGGTTCACGGCAGGCGCGCTTCCATTCAGATCGCTTGTTCAGGACCAATCACATGAAACAGACCACCTGGGTTATCCGGCCCGAAAACGCCGCCGACAGCACAGCAATCGAAGACCTTCAGGCAAATGCGTTCGGGCCGGGCCGGTTCGCACGGACCGCATTCCGTATCCGGGAAAATGTTGCGCCCCGGTGGGATCTTTGTTTTGTCGGCCTTGTCGGGTCGCAGATTGCCGGGTCGATCCGGCTGTCGCCGATCCTCATAGGCGATACGGAGGCTCTGCTACTCGGACCGTTGACCGTCTCGCCCGATTTCAAGAACAGGGGTCTGGGCAAGGCACTGATGCAGACCGCGATGAACGCGGCCGAACTGGCCGGTGACAAGGTCGTTCTTCTCGTTGGAGATGCACCCTATTACAGCCCCTTCGGGTTTCAGCAGGTGCCCATGGGACGGATCGTCCTTCCGGGCCCGGTCGATCCGGCACGGCTCCTGGTTGCGCTGTTGAATGCGGCAGAGATGCCGGAAGGTGCGGTGCAGGGCGGGCAATAAAGGCGGCCTGACGTAGCAATTCGTTCCTTCGGGCACATGGATATCAAAAACCTTTCCTCGTACCGGAAGGCACGTCAGGCTTGCCCGGCGTACAAGGGATCTGCATTGACTTGATCACATTCGCGTGCACGTAGAGGAAAGTTCTCTTTATCGCGCCATTGATTATTTTTCCTAATGTTGTTTTTGTTTCGAGTTAAGAGTTTCGCCATATAAAATCGCTTGTGACAGTGTTTGGCCAAGGCATTTTGAAATATGAAACTCAGATATTTTTTGCTGACGCTGTTTCTTTTCCTGTCTATGACGCCGCTGTTACTTTTTCAGGCCTGGCCGCACTCGGAAGTATTGGAAGGTGAGCTGGACGAGGTGCATGAGCGCCACCTTCTGCTAGCGCGCAACCTTGCGGCAGCCCTGGAACGCTACTACCGCGATCTCGTGACCACGTTCGACCTCCTGCTCGATACGCCGGAGGTTTGGACCGAAACGAAGTCGATGGTTCGCGTGCTCGACAATCTGAGCTTTCGTCACGTCTGTATCGCCGACTGGGACACCGGCAAGGTGATGCTGACGCTCGCTTCGGCCTCCGCGCCTTGTCCCGATACCATCCCGGCGGAGGAACTCGATCGCCTCAAGGCGCTCGCGGTCCCAGGAGAAGTCACCTTCGGCCCGGTCGTTCAAACGGCAGACGGGGAAAACGTGCTTCACATGGTCCGGCC
>JBCBUA010000245.1:0-8469 GCA_039818365.1 Pseudomonadota bacterium | reverse complement strand
AGTCGCCGAACAGCGAGGAAAGCGTTGCGGTTTTCTTGAGCCTCAGGATGTAGAACTTGGCCCAGGTGGGCTCAATTGAAACCGCGAGACCAACGGCAATACACAAGCCGGAGACAATCACGAAAATGCGCCGCGTCCGGCGGCTGACACGGCTGTACAGGATGTCGAACCGCACGTGGTCAGTGTCGCGCACCACAAAGGCATTGCCCCAGAAGACGAGCCAGAGCCACAGGACGAGGCACAGTTCCAGCGTCCATCCAAACCGTGTCGGTTCCAGGAAGGGAAGATAGTCGGGCAGCCATTCCAGGCGCGCCGAATACCGGATGAAAATCTGAAGCACGAATGTGAGGAACATGACCGCCATCATGGCGGCCGCGATGGCTTGTGCCGTGTGTTTCAGACCTGCTGCAATCTGTTTCATGTCTGCTGTTCGCCAAATCGGGCAAGGGCGGACGCCGCCCTTGCCCTGACCGGGTTACTTGCCCAATGCGTTGATCTTGTCCAGCACACCGTCAGGCCAGGAGGCTGCAAATTCCGAACCGACATATTGAGACTGCACGTGGTCGCGGAAGGCCTTGAGGTCCGGCTCGTAAATCGCCAGGCCCTGTTCTTCCAGGAACGACACCAGATCAGCTTCTTTCTGGAGTTGGGCATTGCGGCCGCTTTCGGCAGCGGCTTCTGCCGCGGCTTGGACCTTCGCCTGCTGTTCGGGCGTGAGCTTGTCCCAGACTGCCTTCGAGAACGCCACGTAGTTCAGGTCCACCAGATGCGATGTCAGCGCGATCTGGTTGGTGACTTCAAAGAACTTGGCGTCCACCACGGTCGGCAGCGGATTGTCCTGTCCATCGACGGACCCGGTCTGCAGCGCAGTGTAAACTTCCGTGAAGGCCATGGGTGTCGGGTTGGCCCCCAGGGCCTTGCCAAGGAACTGCCATGCGTCGGTGCCCGGCATGCGCAGGTTGACACCTGCCAGGTCGGCCGGGGTCGTTACCGTCAGCTCATCCTTGGACTGCCTGAGGTTTACATGGCGGCGGCCGAGATACATGACCGCAAGCAGCTTGATGCCCAGTTCGTCTTCCACCTTCTGCTTGAACGGGTCCATCAGCGGATCGTTGAAAACGCGCACCTGGTGATCGGCGTCCTGATGCACGTAGCCGGTCGCGAAGATCGAGAATTCCGGGAAATACTGAGCCAGTTCCTGGGCCGAGGCGATCGACATTTCCAGATCGCCGGACGCGATGGCTTCAAGTTCCGAATTCTGTTTGATCAGCGATGCATTGTAATGCGGCTCGTATGTCGCAAATTCAGCCACTTCCGGCGCGAACACCTCTGCAAGCGCAACCGAACGCTGGTCGGTTTCCGATGCCGGCGTCGACATGCGCAGCGTCACCTTGTCATCGGCAACCGCAGTTGTTGTCATCGCTAGGGCCGTTAGTGCCACTAAGCCGTTAAGAACAAAAGACGACTTCATTTCACTTCCTCCTCTGTCATTGCGGTTGACCCGCATTCGTCGTCAGACCCCGAGGGCCCGGCGTTTTGCGCTGTCCACATGTGCATGCACAGCTTCGACCGTTTTCCGAACGTCGCGAGCCTCCAGCGCGTCGATGATCACCAGATGTTCGCTCATCACGGAGACAACCAGTTCCGGCAACATGCGCGTGTCGGAGTTTCTGATCAGGCGTATCTTGATCGCGTTCACACGGTGAATGTCGGAGATGATCCGGTTGCCGAGAGAATCGATGACAAAATCATGAAAGGCCCAGTCCATATGCTGCGCGCGGGACAGCAGGTCCGGCGTGACACCGCGCTCGGCTTCGCGAAGCGTATTGCGGTGTTCGCGGGCAATGCGTTCGATATCGGTGTCGGGCGCGGTCTTGCAGAAGGACGCGAAAGCCTCGCTTTCGATGATCCTGCGCAGCTGGAATGCATTGCGGATCAACTCGAGATCGATGCTGAGCACCTGGAGGCCCCGCTTTGGAACCGTGCGGATCAGACCATCGGCTTCTAACCGGGGGATCATCTCGCGAATTGCCCCCAGAGGCATCCCGGTCAGCTCGACGAGTTCTCGCTGCGACACGATCTGTCCGGGCTGAATATCGCGCGCAAGCAGCTTTTCGGTGAAACTGGAATAGGCGTCATCGCGAAGGCGGCGTTCGGACCTGCTCATGCAGCCATGCCCCTTCCTTCCAGCGCCAGGATGTCGGATTTCTGGTCAGCCGTTAACCGGGTGAGCGGAGCACGCAGGTTTTCCCAGACCGGGTCGCCCAATGCATCGGCCAGCAGGACCTTCAGGGTCGGGATCACGGGCAGAGCAACGATCCGGTCGACGGTGCGCGTCAGCATTGCGTCTTCCACGGAAGAGGCCATGATGCTGCACAGCCGTTCGGGATAGAGGTTGGCAACACCTGTGATCGACCCGGCGCAGCCCATCGGCACCGCCTTGTGCAAGAGGCGTTCGTCACCGACCAGAACCGGCAAAACCTTGCTGTCCAGCAGGCGCACGGCATTTGCCCAGTCTCCGGAACTGTCCTTGATGGCAATGACCCGCTCTGGTGACGCCTCCTTGAGCTGCCGGGCGAGAGGCGGAGATATGCCGACGCCCGTGACTTGCGGAATGTTGTAAAGAATGATCCCGGCTCGCGGATCGCTGGAGCCCAGAAGCTCTGAGAACCATTGAAAGACGCCATCTTCGTCCGCATTGCCGAAATAGAAGGGCGGCGGCACCAGAAAACGGGTGATCCCGGCGCGCAATCCCTCGTCGATCTGGGCTGCGACGTCCGCTGTTGCCGACCCGTAGACCCCCAAGACGATGCGGTTGGGCGACAGTCCGGTTTCGAGCAAGGCAGCAATCCCGGTGTTCCGCTCGCCTGCGGCAATCGAGGCGCCTTCACCCGTGGTGCCGAACAGGGTCACGCCTGCAACACCTCTGTCCGCCACCGCCGCCGCGTGACCGGCGAGCCGCTCGCCGTCAATCGACCCGTCTGCCGAGAACGGGGTCAGCAATGCCGTGAAAATGCCGAATTGCGCCATTGGTCTTCCTGGATTGAACCAGCTCATGATACATGACATTTTAGAGATGTACAGACTAACATGTTACAGAGTGTATCTGGAGGAGATTTGATGCCAACCGTTGTCTGCGCCGGCCTGATCACCTTGGACGCGGTCTACGATCTGACCGTCTATCCGCAGGAGGGCAGCAAAGTCAGGGCGAACGCGGCCCGGCTTGTGCCAGGCGGTGGTGCGCTGCTGGCGGCGACAGCGGTTGCCCGGCTGGGCGGAACGGCCCTGCTTGCCGGGGCTGTCGGTGACGATCTCCTCGGGCAGACCCTTCGCGCTCACATGAGGCGTCGTGGAATTGATGACACCCTTGTTCAGACCCATGAGGCAGAGACGACATCCCATTCTGCTGTATTCGTCACCGCACAGGCCGAGCGCACCATCGTCAACCAGAGATCCGACCGGTTGCTCGATATGGAAATCGCAGCCGATATCCCGGATCATGATGTCGTTCTGGCAGACACGCGCTGCCGCGCGCTTGCCACGGGATTGTTTCAGGCGGCGCGCCGCGACGGCAAACCCACGGTTCTTGATGGGGAGGTGCCATTGCCGCAGGATTTGCTGCCGTCCGTCAGCCATCTTGCGCTTTCGGAACAGGGACTGGCCGGGTTCGGCGGCAAGTCACTGGAAGAGATCGCGTCAGAGTACGGGTGCTGGACGTGCGTGACGCGCGGAGCAAACCCGGTTCAAGTTCATGACGGAAGCCAGTTTGCTCCGCCGCAGGTCACGGCACTGGATACCTTGGGCGCGGGGGACGCCTGGCACGGTGCCTTCGCCTTTGCCTTGGGCGACGGATTGGACGAACCAGACGCTGTCAACTTCGCCAACGCGGCTGCGGCACTTTATGTGTCGCGAACCGGTGAGGGGCGCTTTCCAACCTTGAAAGAGGTGACGGCAAAGCTCGGTACCTGAAGCGGTCCGATCTGGAAATCGGGACCGTCTGCCTGTCTGACACGAGAGCATCCGGTGTTGCCGCCGGAGGCAATCGCACCGCATGCGGTGCTACTGGTTCGGAAAATAGTCCTCGCAGCGGCCTTCCCGGTAAACATCGGCGGTGCAGCAGTGCAACCCGCCGCCAAAGGCGTAGGCATCGCGCAGATCGACTTCGACCACTTCCATACCCAGCTTGTCCATCTGTTCCGCCTGGTAGACTTCGGATTTTTCGACACAGACGGTTTTGGGATCGAGAACCAGCACGTTCATCGACAGCCAGACGCTGGAGTAACAAAGGGGCGGCGGCGAATTGTGAGCAGGCTGCGCGGCATCCACGATCTCCCAGCCGTTCGCTTCGAACAATCCGCGCTGCTCCGCGGGAAGCCTGCGATGAGGGTTGTTCAGGATCAGGCCTGGACGCAGTGGCGTGAACGTCGCGTCGATGTGAATGGGGTAGGGGTCGCCCGGGAAATTCACGGTGTGGACGCGGTGGTCCGGGAAATGCCGGCGCAGCCACTCGATGCCCTTCAGGTTTGTCGTGAAGCCGTGCTGCACAACGAGGTCCTTGCCGAAGCGCAAGACGTCAGCCGCATCGAACAGCGGCTCCTCTTCCGTCGTGACGAAGAATTTCTCGGCTGCCCATTGCAGGCGTTTTTCAACGCCGATCTTTTCCGACAAATAGTCCGGGTGATAGTCGGCATCGGTTAGACGCGGCTTGGGTGCGGCCTCGTGCCGGAAATTCGGGTCTTCTTCCCAATACTGTTTCAGCAGCGGGCGGTAGTTCAGATACTCGAACCAGCGGCAACGATAGGACATCGTCGCCTCCAGGATTTCCGAGCCCACGGTCAAAAGCACATCGCGCGGCGGCATGCACCCGAACTGGCTGTCGGTGTGAAAATCGGGTGTCGTGGCGGGCAGGGAGTGGTCAATCGGCGTCGGCCGGTCGACCCTGACGCCGCGCGCCTCCAGTTGGGCCGCAAAGCGGTCCAGCAATTCATTGGCGCGGTCAATCGTTTCCTGCGGGCGTCGCCCCCATTGTCCGCGCATATCGCTGTCTTCAGGGACTTTCGCATCCAGCGCCGGTTCTTCCGGCGGAATATGGCAGTCATCGGCACGGCCGACGATGACATGTTTCAAAGGATCCCATTCGTTCCAGCTACTTACGACTGTTTTGTGCATTCCGTCCTCCGCCCTGCAAGGGTCGCAGAAGATAGGAGTTTTCTGTCTTTTCGACAAGGCATGTCGGGACAGGAAAAGTCTTCGTTTTCGCTGGAGAAAATCTAGCGGAAAAAAGGTATTTTTTTCGGCCCGAAATGCAAAGGCGGTCCGGCGCATTGGCGGATTGCGGTGTGAAGAAAGAGAACGTCCGGTTTTGACCTGGCGCTCAGAAGACGGCATGGGCACCGCGGTCGTCGGGCAGATCGGAGGCCGCCAGATTGCGGTAACGGCTTGCCAATGTATCAGAGCCGAATTCCGGTGTCGCTTCGGCATTATATGTGCCGGTTTGTTCGTCCCAGACCAGCATCGACTCAGTCGCATAATACCGTCCTATACGGGCAAGTTCCGCCTTCCGGCCTGCACGTTTTGAAAACCTGCCCATTGCCGACAGCACGCTTATGATGACCGACAGCATGGCGACCGGCACGCGCCTGAATTTCGGCGGCTGATCAAGCGCCTCGAACAAAAGCCTGCCCTGGTCCAGCGGCGTGATCGCCGGGCCAGGTCCGCCCACAGGAAGGATCATGTTCTCGCATTCGGGCGCTTCGAGGCAGCGGACGATAAACCGCGCCAGATCCGCGTCGCTGATCGGTTTGCACGCGGTGAGCGCGCCATCGCCGAAGACGAGGAAGGGTTTCCCGTTCCGCACCCGGTTCAACTGGCCAGAGAGGGACTTGAAAAATGCGGTTGGCCGCACGATCGACCAGGTGATCGGCGCTGACTGCAATTCGGCTTCGAAAGCCAGCTTTGCAAACTGAAAGGCGAGCTTCGGTTTTTGAACGCAAATGGCCGACAGATGCACAAAGCGCGGAACACCGGCATTGACGGCAGCTTTCAGGAGACGGCTGTTCAGCTCGTGATCGACAAGCCAGGCATCCTCCGGAACGCCGGTCCGCGAGGCGAGACATGAAATGACGGCGTCGCAATCATGTGCTGAGAGCAATTCCGACAATGCGTCTTGTGTGAACTCGCAGGCAACCGTTTCACCAGGTCCGGACATATCCGCTTCCGGACGGACCGGTGCAACGATCGCGTAGCCGGACTGATCCAGCGCCGTACGGACAGCCCGGCCGATCGTGCCGGTGGCACCGCACAGGAGCACTTTTGCCTTGTGACCGCGCAGTTCTGAAGATGATGTATTGCCTTGCATTATGCGATGCCTTCGGGCTTGGCGAGCCGGCTCTCATTGTCCGGCTATGCCCAATCATGCACAAAATCGCGATGCATGCGCGTGTTGTCGGTGGACGCGTGCACCCAGGCCGGCTGCCGTCCGGCTGCTTGTTGTTCAAAACGAGCCAATATGTTGGGAGAAGGCACGTCGGATTGCGCGGATTTCTTTTTAAGCATTTGCCGTCAAGCTATAGTTTCACCATAGGAGAGCGGAGATATGCTGGGCGTCGTTTTCACTGAGTTTATGGAGATGGTCGAGGACAAGTTTTCTTTCGACGTCGCCGACGAGATCATGGAACTGTCCGGGGTTGGAAGCGAAACCGGCTTCACCGCGGTGCAGGACTACGATCACAATGACATGGTCAAACTGGTCGCGGCACTTCACAAGGTGACCGGCATCGATATCGACACCTTGATTGTCGTTTTTGGAGAGCATCTGTTTGGACGCTTTACCGTGACCCATGCGCATTTCTTTGAGAAAACGGAAAGCAGCTTGGATTTTCTCGAAAAAATCGAAGAATACATTCACGTTGAGGTCAAGAAACTCTACCCGAACGCGGAACTGCCGACATTTCTGTGTGACCGGGTGGATGACAACAAGCTGATCATGAACTACAGCTCAAAGCGCCCCTTTGGCGATCTGGCACACGGGCTGATCCAGGGGTGCGGGGCGCATTTCAAGGAAAACCTGACGATTCATAGGACCGATGAAAACGGTCCCATGAAGGTCCAGTTCGTCATTAGCCGGGAAGCCTGATGACCGAGACCCCGGAAGCATCCAAGTGGATCCGGCGATTTGAGCGGGAGCGGGCCGCGCGCAAGGAGGCCGAGCGCCTGCTGGAGCGCAAGAGCAGCGAGCTTTACGAGATAAACCAGACGCTCAAGGTGACCCTTGCGCAACTGGAGAGGCAAGTCCAGGAGCGTACGGCAGAGTTGCAGTCCGCCATGTTGGACGCCGTATCCGCGAACGAGGCGAAGTCCCAGTTCCTGGCAAATATCAGCCATGAGATCCGCACGCCGATGAACGGGGTCATCGGCATGATCTCTCTGCTGCGGGAAACCGGATTATCGGCCGAACAGCAACGCTATGCCGACGCGGTGCTTTCCTCCGGCGAGGCCCTTCTGACCATCATCAATGACATCCTGGATCTTTCCAAGCTGGAAGCCGGCCGCATTGATCTGGCTGAAGAGGCGTTTGATCTGCGAAAGGTTGTCGATGGCGTTGTCGAGATCCTGACACCTGTTGCGTTCGCCAACAATACGGAGCTGGCGTGTCATATCGGCCCGGCAGTTGCATCAGAAGTTGTTGGGGACCCGGGCCGGTTGCGGCAGATCCTGATGAACCTTATCGGAAACGCGATCAAGTTCACGACGAAGGGGGGCGTTGTGCTCCGGGTTATGCCGGCCACCGCGGTTGAAGGCATTCGCTTCGAGGTGGAAGACACCGGCATTGGAATAGAAACCGGCCGGCTTTCCATGCTGTTCGACAAGTTCTTTCAGATCGATCAGAGCAATTCGCGCCGTCACGGCGGAACTGGCCTGGGCCTGGCGATTTCCAAGCAACTGGCCGAGCTGATGGGAGGTCAGATCGGTGTTGAGAGCCAGCTTGGCACCGGCAGTACCTTCTGGTTTCAGATCCCGTTCGCGTCTGCCCAGTCGGATAAAAAGACGCTGGAGGAAGGCACGCAACATGCCCGCGGCCACGCCGTTTGCTTCAGTGCACTTGAACTCGTTGGACGGGTGTATGGCGAAACGCTTCAGGATCTCGGTTTCACAGTTGCTCACGCCCGCTCAACGGAAGAGATTCGACGCCTCTTGTCCTCTCAGCGATACGAAGTGGTACTCGCCAGTGCGGTAAGCGCCGGTCAACTGGATGATCTTCTCTCATCTAATCCGGACGGGTCCGTACCGGTTCTGCTGGCAACGACTGGAGACGTGACAGCGTTGCCGCCGGCTCCCAACCTTGTTGTTCTGCCGAAGCCTCTTACGCATGACAGCGTCCGGAGAGCGTTGTTTTCCGAACCAACCGGCGCGCAGGCAGACGCTGCGCCGAGACGGGATGCCGAGCCTGATTTTCCGGTCGTTGGGCTT
>JBCBUA010000244.1:0-8478 GCA_039818365.1 Pseudomonadota bacterium | reverse complement strand
GCCTTTGAAGCTGCCGTGCCTGCCTTTGCCGACACGCGTCAGCCGGCCGCGCCCGTTCCGGACAATGCCGCCGTCGAGCTTCGCTAGAGCCGATAGGCTGCCTGCTAGGTGGTTGGCGTTTCGCCGCCTTTGCCGGGCAGCGCGGGACGCCCTTTTGCCTTGAGCAGCCGGCGTCCGCTTGAGACGGACTGGCCAAAGTCCCTCTGGACAGCAAGCAACGCAGGGACCAGCAGGATCACAAGGAACAGACCGACACCAAGCCCGTAGGAAAGGGTGATCACGGTCGGCTTGAGGAATTGCGCCTGCCGGCTTGTTTCAAAGAGCAATGGCGCAAGACCGAACACCGTCGTCGCGGTCGTAAGGACAACGGCGCGCAGCCGGTCGCAGACCCCGTTGACGAGCGCTTGCCGGAACGGATGGTTGCGCGCGTATTCATCGATCGTGGTCACCAGGACAATGCTGTCATTGATGATGATCCCGGACATCCCGATAAAGCCGACAACCGAGAACATCGACAATGGCACACCGTGGATATAGTGGCCCCAGAGCATGCCGATCGAGCCGAAAGGTATGATGATCATGATCATCAGCGGCCGGGTCCAGGATTCAAAGATCCAGCACAGCACCAGATAGATCCCGGCAAGGCAAAGCGCAAAGCCGATCATTGCATCCGACAGGAACGATCTCTCCTGTTCCGCCAGACCGGCCAGTTCGCTCTCGACATCGAATTCGGCGGCCAGCTGCGGCAACAGTTCGTTTTCCAGGAACGCCGTCACCCTGGCCGCAGCTTCCGGATCGTCTTCGGACACATCCCCGTTGACAGTCAGGGTCCGCAGGCCGTCGCTGCGCCGGATGGACGCAAACCCGTAGCTGCTGTCGGCCTGGACAATCTCGCTCAGGGACACATAGGTGCCCGCCTCGGTGCGAATGCGCGTGGAATAGAGGAACGAGGCGTCCGTCTCCTCGTCCGGCATCAGCACCTTCACCTTCGCCGTGCGCCGGCCGACCGGAAATTCCGCGACCTCGATCCCTTCCAGGCGGTTGCGCAGGATGCGCGCAACATCATCCGTGCTGAAACCGAGAGCCTCTCCCTTGGGTGTCAGGCTGAGATTGAGTTCCGGCTTGTCATAGGCGAGCGTGTCTTCCAGCGCGCTGACGCCGGGAAGCGGGGCGAGCGCCTGTTTGAGGCTTTCCGCGGCAGCCTTCAGGTTTTCGGTCGACGTTCCGAACAACCGGACATCGATCGCATCGCCGCCCGGCCCCGAGCGTTCACCGCGCACGGCAAGGGTTTCAAGCAATGGCGGCCGCTTGATTTCCTTGCGCCAGTCACCGATGAACTTGAACGCGGAATAAGGGCGCAGGTCCGGATCGATCAGTTCAATCGAAATGCCGCCGAGTTGGTCGACATCCTTGCTGTCGGCTCCGCTCAACCCGCGTCCGGCGGTTCCGCCGACGGTCGACAGGGCGAACTGGACCGGCGCGTCGCCATATTCCTCGCCGTAGCGCTGATTGACGACATCGAGCGCACGCTCCATTTCGGCGATCATCGCCTTGGTATCGTCCCGGTCCGCACCCGGCATCATGGCGATGCTGGCGGAGACCACCGACCGTTCCGGTGCATTGAAGAAACGCCAGCGCACGCTGCCGTCGAAGAACAGCGCGAGCGAGAGCAGCAGCACCATTGACGCAAACCCGAGCGCAGGGTAGCGGACGGTGAGGATCCAGTTGATAAACCGGCGGAAAACACGTTCCCGGAACCAGACGAAGCCGCGATTGAAGACCCTGTTGGGCATGTCGTACCAGCGCTGTTTCTTGCTGGCGGACAGGGCATGGTTCATATGCGCGGGCAGGATCAGAAAACACTCCACCAGGCTGGCGATCAGCACGACGGCCACGGTGAAGGGAATGTCGGCAATCAGCGTTCCGAAGCGGCCGCCGACAAATATCAGGCCGACAAAGGCGATCAGGGTCGTGATCGATGCCGTGAAGACCGGCGCCGTCATCCGCCGCGCGGCGAGGCTGGCGGCCTCCGGGGGCGGATACCCCTTGCGATGAAGCGAGTCCGCGTGCTCGCCGACCACGATGGCATCATCGACAACAATGCCGAGACAGATAATCAGGGCGAACACAGAGACCATGTTGAGCGTCAGGCCGAAGGCATACATCAGGCCGATGGTTGCGAACATGGCGACGGGAATGCCGGCCGCGACCCAGAAGGCCGTGCGCGCGGACAGAAACAGGAACAGGAAGGCGAGAACCAGCGCGAGGCCGAAAAGACCGTTCTCCACCAGGATGTTCATCCGGTCGATGATGTTCTGTGACCGGGTCCGCGTCAGCTGCACCACGACACCTTCCGGCAAGGTCTTCTGATACTCGGCCGTGATGCGCTCCACCGCGCGCTGGATCGAAATCGTGTCGCCCTGTGCGCTCCGGTCGACGCGCAGCACAACAGCAGGCATGCCCTTGTGATAGTAGGCCCGGCCGCTTTCAACGCCTTCGGTGACGATATCGGCGACCGAGCGCAGCTGCAGCTTTTCGCCCTGGCTCGGGGCCTTCAGGACAATTTCGCCCAGCTCCTGCTCGCTGCGCCGCGTCTGACCGGTCCTTAGCCGTGCGCCGCTGCCGCTGACATCTCCCGCAGGCGTGGTCTCCATCTCGGCCGCGACAACATCCGCAACCTCGCGCAGGGTCAGGTCGTGCCGCACTAGCATGCCCTCACCCACATTGATCCGGATGATGGGGTCGGCAAGCCCCTGAACCGTGACTCTCGTGACCCCTTCGCGGAACAGCACTGTTTGCAGATCTTCGGCAAACCGCGCCAGCTGGTCGATATCCACGGGGCCGTAGATCACCACATCCGTCACGCGATCGCGGTAGGTTCCGCGTGAGACGACAGGTTCTTCAATACCCTCTGGCAGACTGGAACGAACCCGATCGACGGCAATCTTCACCTCATCGGACGCAAGGCCCATGTCCCAACCGTCCTCGAACTCAAGGTCTATCGTGGCGCTACCCTCGCGCGACACCGAGGTTGCCTCGTCGACGCCGTTTATCGTCAGCAGCTGCGGCCCAAGAATTTCAACAACGGAGCGGTCCATATCTTCAGGACCGGCGCCGGTCCAATAGATACGCACCTCCACTTCCTCTCGCACGAAATCGGGAAAGAACTGCGTTCTGATCTGGGATCCGGCCGCGATTCCGGCGAGAAGCATCAGGGCCAGCAGCAGGTTCGCCGCAGTGCGGTGGCGCACCATGTAGTCCAGAAAAGATGCAAACCTTGGTCCGCCGGGAGATCGCATTCAATCACTCCAGTTTCGGCAAAAAAGAGAACGCCCTGCCAGTCTTACCTAGCCCTTGCGCCCCTGCCGCTGCTCCAGCCTGTCAACAAGATCCTTGGGCACCATCGGCTCGTTCAACAGGGCGAGCAGTCGTGCCTTGCGGTTCTCCGGCATGTTGGAATTTGTCAGCTGCGCGATCAGCGCCGCGCGCCGTTCCGGTTCCAGGGCAACAAGATCACCGGCGGGTTGTCCGGTTCCTTCGGCTGCGCTGGCGGTCACCGGCGCGCTATTTTGAGGCTCTTCCCCCTGACCACGGCGCGGCGACACCTTCAGGCCCTTGCCGAGTTGCGGAAGGCGATCACGCACGTAGTCGGTTCCGAACGGAACGTCGGCAAGCAGCACTTCATTGCCCATGCGGCGCAGGACACGGGTCCTGATTTCGTCGATGCGCTCGTCTTCCGTGACGATCAGAAGACGCCCGTCTTCCGTCACGGCCGCCGCCGGTACCGCAACAACATTCGCAAGTTCCGGTTCCTCGACCGCCACCTTGACGAAATCCCCTGGACGCAGAACCGTCCCGGCCTCGATCTCCAGCGTTGCAAACAACGTTCTTCCGGCCTCGCCTTCGGACACGATCGCGGCCGCCCTGTCTATGCGTCCCGGCACTTCGACGGATCGGCCGCCGAGCTGCAGCGTGACCGTGACGGGCGCTTTCACCAATCTGCCGCTTTGGTCGAGAAGGCGCGAAAACTCCTCGGTCGAAAGCGAGAATTTCACTTCCAGTGCAGTGGGATCGATCAGCATCGCCAGGGTTTCAGACGGGCTGACACGGCGTCCGAGCGTCGCGTCAACATCCGCCAAATAACCGTAAAAAGGCGCTGTCAGCGTCGTCTCGTCAAGGATCCGCTCGGCATCTTCAAGGGCAAGGCTGGCGCGTTGCACCGTGAGATCCATACGCTCCACCCGCCTGCGCGCGGCGATCACGGATTGCAGCCGGTTGTTCAGCGACTGCTCCAGCGAAGCCACCGCCAGTTCCTCGGTTTCGACCTGCACGGCGGTGGAATAGCCCTTGTCCTTCAGCTGCGACTGACGTTCAAGCGCCTGCCTGCGGAGATCCAGCTGACGGCGGGCTGCCTCCAGCTCCTGTTCCGCGACAACGATGGCCTCTTCCGCTTCGGCCTTCTGCGCCTGGGCATCCGCAAGCGCGGCCTCCGCGTCGAGGAACTGGAATTCCGCGTTCGCCGGGTCGATCCTCAAAAGGAGCTCGCCTTGGGCAACGGCAGCACCGTCGCGGAATTTGCTCGCGACATCGACAAGACGCCCTTCCGAGCTTGCCCTCAACTGGAGTGTCCGCCAGCTTTCGATTTCACCATAGGCAATCGTGACCGGGCTGATCGACTGCGGCGTAAGCGGTGCGACGTTGACGCTGTAGCTGCGCTCGCGCGCCGGCCGCTCGCGGGCGGTCTGTTCGACCGTCATCGCGCCATACAACCGGTAGGCTCCGAAACCTGCGAAGCCGACCATGATTGCCATCAACGCCAGACCGACCAGTCCGCGCATCAAAAACCGCATTCACCTCTCCAATCGAACCGCCGCGCCAACCTGCCAGGAGCGCCATCCTGACACCCAATATGGCGCCGAGCCCCTGTTTTACCATGGACTTGGAGCAAATTTCGTAAAAGCTTGTATCCACTTGTAACAAAAAAACCGGCCCCTTCCGGGACCGGTCTTTTTTGAGATCCGATGAAACGGTTGTCAGAACTTGTATCCGACACCGAACCGGACGAGCTGATTGCTGAAGTCCGACGTCACACCAGTCCCGTTCAGGTTGAAGTCCTGGTCGCCGAAATCCTGGTAGGCATAGTCGAGGCGTGCGGTCACGTTGTTGGTGATTGCCGCTTCACCGCCGACACCAAGGGTCCAGCCGACAGCGGTTTTGCTATCAGAGTCGCCGTTGCCGGAAACCTCAAGATCCGCCAATGCCAGACCACCTGCACCGTAGACCAGATACCGGTCGAAGGCATAACCGATGCGGGCCCGAATATTGGAGTTCCAGTCCGACTTCGACTTGAGCGATACACCGCCGGCCGATTTCGTGTCTTCCAGATCGGACAGGGTGAAGTCGGCTTCCGCACCCAACACAACGTTCGGCGTCACCTGGTAGTTGTAACCGGCGTAAAGACCGCCTGCGACACCATTGGCATCGGTATCGAGGTTGGTTCCGCCAAAACTGTTGTCGAAACTGCCGAAAGACCAGCCGAGATTGCCGCCAACATAAATGCCGGTCCAGTCGATGCTCTGCTGCTGGGCCGGAACCGCCTCATAGGCCGGGGCCGGTGCCTGGGGAAGGTCCGCAGCCAGAACCGGGGCGGTTCCCGCTGTTGCGACAGTCACTGCCAGGCCTGCAAGCGCAAGACGTTTCATGAATGATACTCCAGATCCATACTATCCATACTGAGCTGGCCAAGTTGTTTGACCATGCAAAAGGGACGGTTATGCCGCGCCCTCACTCCCCCGGTAAGGACATATGGGGAGCCTTTGTGGCGGATCAGGATTTAGATTTGGGAGTTTTGATGACAAATCAGGGCAACAATCTGTCAAGATGAACGCAACGTTAAGCGCGTTGCAAATTGCGACGAAACCCGAACAAAGATGCTTGTCCCCGGGTTTCCCCGTACCAATCTATTGCGTATAAGGCGCCCAACTGATTTGCGCGCTCCCTCCGAAACACTGCGCGCAGATCGCAAAAAACCCGAACCGGAACTCGTAGATGCTGTTTGACTATATTAGCCTCGCTGGCGGATTGGTTGTGCTGATTATTGCCGGCGATGTCTTGGTCAGGGGCTCTGTGGGCATCGCGCAGCGGCTGGGAATTCCCAATCTGGTCATCGGTCTGACCATTGTCGCCTTCGGCACGTCCGCACCGGAACTCGTCATTTCCCTCAAGGCCGCCCTGGAAGATGCGGGCGGTATCGCGATCGGCAACGTGGTCGGGTCCAACATTGCCAATGTTCTGCTCGTGCTTGGAATGCCGGCGTTGATAGCGGCGACACCCTGCGGCGAAGACGGTGCGACGCGCAATGCCATGTTCATGGTTGCCGTCACCGTCGTTTTCATCGGTCTGTGCTTCTTCACGCCGATCGGACTCCTGGCCGGGATCGTGCTGCTGGCGCTGCTTGCGATGTTTCTCACCGCATCGACAATCACCGCCCGCCGCCACAGGAAGGAACAAAGATCCATCTCCGCCGCCTCTGCCGGTGCGGCCGTTGCCGATGGCGAGTTGCATGACGACGATACGCTGGACGACGTCGAAGACGTGCCCGACTCGGTCTGGATTGCTCTTGTCTATATTGTCCTCGGTCTCGTCGGACTTCCGCTGGGTGCGCATTTCACCATCACCGGCGCCACCGACATCGCCTCCCATTGGGGCGTCAGCGAGGCTGTTATCGGCCTGACGGTCATCGCATTGGGCACGTCGCTTCCCGAACTCGCGACAACGGTCATGGCCGCCATCCGCCAACACGGCGCTGTCGCGATCGGCAACGTCATCGGCTCCAACATCTTCAACTTGCTTGCAATCATCGGCATCACGGCGGTGGTTGTCCCGATCGATGTTCCGCCGGAAGTTCTCAAGCTTGATGTCTGGGTCATGCTGGCCTGCGCCGTGCTGCTGGCCGTTCTCTCGGCTTTCCGCATTTGCCTGGGCAAGATCTCCGGGCTTGCCATGACGGCCGCCTACGGGCTCTACATCACCTCGGTCTACATGCTCGGTCACGTCAGCTGACATTTCGGGCAGCTGCCGACACGGGCCGGAAGGCAAACCCTCTTTCCCAATGGGCCGGGGACGCTTAAATGTCTGGTATGCAGGACAGATCCGATTCTCCAGTCGCTAACGGCGACACGGCAACCGAAGACCGCGCTCAGACGAAAAAGGGCGTGGAGGTGATCGCCAGCGAAGTGAAACGCCTGCCGAACGGTCCCGGCGTCTATCGGATGCTGGACGAAAACGGTGACGTGCTCTATGTCGGCAAGGCCAGAAGCCTCAAGAAACGCGTGACCAGCTACACGCGGCTCCAGGGACAGTCCAACCGGATCATGCGGATGATCCTGTCGACCGCCGCGATGGAATTCGTCGTCACCAAGACGGAACCCGAAGCCCTGCTTCTGGAAGCGAACCTGATCAAGCGGCTGCGTCCGAGATTCAATGTCCTGCTCAGGGACGACAAGTCGTTTCCCTATATTCTGGTGACCGGCGACCACGAGGCTGCAGCGATCGTCAAGCACAGGGGGGCCCGCAAGCGCAAGGGCGACTATTTCGGTCCGTTCGCCTCCGCCGGTGCCGTCGACCGGACCATCAACGCCCTTCAGAAGGCGTTCCTGATCCGAACCTGTTCGGACAGCTATTACGAGAACCGGTCCCGTCCCTGCCTGCAATATCAGATCAAGCGCTGTGCCGGACCCTGCACCGGGGAGATCGATCCGGAAGACTATGCGGGCCTTGTGTCCGAGGCAAAGGCGTTTCTGTCGGGCCGCAGTCAGCTGATCAAGAAGCAGCTTGCCGAACAGATGGAGGCTGCCTCCGCGGATCTGGAATTCGAGCGCGCGGCGATCTACCGGGACAGGCTGTCCGCCTTGTCCCACGTTCAGGCGCATCAGGGGATCAACCCGCAATCGGTTCAGGAAGCGGACGTCTTTGCCATTCACCAGGAAGGCGGCCAGTCCTGTGTGCAGGTCTTTTTCTTCCGCACCGGTCAGAACTGGGGCAACAGGGCCTATTTCCCGAAAGCCGACAAGACACTCGGTGAGGCGGAAGTGCTGGAGAGCTTTCTGGCCCAGTTCTATGACGACAAGCCCGCCCCGAAGCAGATCCTTTTGTCGCATGGGCTCGCCGAACAGGACCTGTTGGCCGAGGCCCTGAGCGAACGGACGGCCCGCAAGGTCGAAGTTGCCGTTCCAAGGCGCGGCGAAAAGAAGGATCTCGTCGATCATGCGCTGACCAACGCGCGCGAGGCCCTGGGACGACGTCTTGCGGAAACCTCCAGCCAGGCCCGTCTGCTGAAGGGTGTCTGCGAAGCCTTTGCCCTGAGCGCGCCCCCGCGCCGGATCGAGGTGTACGACAACTCCCACATCATGGGAACGAATGCGGTTGGCGGCATGATCGTTGCCGGAGCGGAAGGCTTCTCGAAGGGCCAATATCGCA
>JBCBUA010000243.1:0-8520 GCA_039818365.1 Pseudomonadota bacterium | reverse complement strand
GGACGAGATGATCTGCTCGTTGGTGGTATTGAGGTCCAGCTGCGCCGTCAAGATCTCGCTCGCAATTTCGCTCTGCAATTCCTGTTCGGCCTGCAGAAGCGCCACCTCCGCACCTTGCCGTGCTTTTTCCAGCTTTGCCTTGTCCGCCGCGAACTGGCCACCGTCACCAATCAGTTCGCTGAGTTCGAGTTGCTCGTCGCTCAGAATCGCCTTGGAAGTGAAGCCCTTCTTCTCCAGCAGGGTCAGCGCCTCGACCCTTTCCTTGAGCAAGGCCTGCCGGGTCGTGTTCGCCTCGATCTGCGCCTCGGTGGCCCTGATCTGGGCCTCGAACTGCTCGATCTCCTTCTGCTGAAAAGCGACCTTGCCTTCATAGACCTTTCGCCGTTTTTCGAAAAAACGCTGCTCCGCCGCCATCACATCCGCAACGGCGATGGCATCGCTCTTCGTCAATTCCGCAGGCATCTCGATCTGATCCTTCAGATCCCTTTCCGCACGCAGCCGCGCGAGTGTCGCCATCAGGCTTATTCTCTTGGCCCGCAACTGGGCGAGCTCCGCGCGCGCGCGCGTATCGTCCAGCTCGACCAGCGGCTGCCCCTCCTTCACGAAGTCTCCTTCCTGAACGAGGAGCCGCCGCAAAATGCCACCTTCCAGATGGGTGATCGTCTTCCGCTGGCTGTCGACGATGACCTTGCCGGTCGCAACCGCCGCACTGTCGAGATCCGCAGTGAATCCCCACAACAGGAACCCGCCGAACCCGATCACGACCGCAATCAGCGAGGCGGTCAGTGGACCGCGCAGGCTTGTCGGCTTCTCGGCATCGAGAGTGTCCGCTTGCTGCCAGAAGGGTTTCTCTGTGGTCTCAAGCGCCTGCTGGGCAGGCTTGGCGACCTGGTTTTCCGGGTCCGTAGTCATGCGACCTCTCCATTCGGCGGAAGGGCGGGAGTCGGTTTTGGCGCAGGCAGCCGTCTTGAGATACTGCTCACGACCTCTGTTCTGTCGCCGAACTGGCTGATCCTGCCGTCCTCAAGCACCAGGATCTTGTCCGCGGCCTCCATGATGGCCGGGCGGTGCGCGATCACGACAACGATCGCGCCGTCTTCCTTTGCGCTCGAAATCGCCCTCAAAAGCGCAACCTCGCCTTCGGTGTCGAGATTTGCGTTCGGTTCATCGAGCACAAGCAGCCTGGGCCGCCCGAACAGAGCTCTCGCAAGCGCAACCCGCTGCTTCTGGCCGCCAGACAGTGTGAATTTGTTGTCGCCGACAGGCGTGTCATAGCCAAGCGGCATGCGGCCGATCATTTCATGGACGCCCGCGGACCGCGCCGCGTCGATCACCATCTGGGGGTCCGCCTCATACATGCGCGAGATGTTCTCGCGCACCGTCCCGTCCAGGAGTGACACCGATTGCGGCAGATAGCCGATCATCGCACCGAAGGATGCCCGCTCCCACAGATAAACATTGTGCCCGTCCAGAAACACACCGCCGGTCGTCGGCTGCAGGGCGCCGACCAAAAGGCGCGCAAGGGTGGACTTGCCGGCAGCAGACGGTCCGACCACACCCAGGACATCACCGGGTTCAAGCGTAAAAGAGATGCCCTTGATCACCGGGACAGGCGTATTGGGGGCAACAAAGACAAGCTTGTCGACCTTCAGCGGGCCCTGACTG
Organism: Pseudomonadota bacterium; assembly: GCA_039818365.1. Classification (GTDB taxonomy): domain Bacteria; phylum Pseudomonadota; class Alphaproteobacteria; order Rhizobiales; family Stappiaceae; genus Roseibium. The sequence goes on along the minus strand of JBCBUA010000243.1, from coordinate 6,855 downwards.
GGCGGCGTGGCGATGGTCTGACGGATGGATGCGTGATTTTCCAGTACGTCGCGCACCCGGCCCCAGGCGGTAAACGCAAAGACCCACTGTCTCCAGTGTTCGGTCATATTGTCGAAGGGCATCAGCAGCCGCCCGGTGATGATGCTGGCGGCAATCATGGTACCGGCCGTGACTTCGCCCTTGATGACAAGGTCCGCGCCGAGCGCGAGGACGCCGATCTGCATGCCCATGCGCAGGCTTCGGGTAAGCGCGTGGATTGCCTTGCCGCGTCTGCTGCCATAGGCCATCAGCTCGCTCGCATGCAGCTGCCTCTTCTGCCAGCGCCGTGCAAGCGCCGGCATCAGGCCCATCGCCTCGATCGTCTCCGCATGCCGCAATGTCGACCCCATCTTCGAGACATTTTCGACATTCGCGGAATTGGCCTCTTTCAAGAGCGACCGTGTCGCCATGTCCGAGATAAGATTGAGACCGATCAGAACGAAAGCGGAAATAACGGCCAACAGGCCGTAGAGCGGGTGCAGAATGAACAGGACAGCCAGGAACATCGGCACCCAGAGCGCTTCGAGCGGCGCGCTGATCGCGTTGCTGGTAATGAAACTCCTCAGATCGCTCAGGTCGCGCAGCACCTCGGAGGCTAGGCTGCCGCCTTTTTCCAGGGACGATTTTACACCCGCCTCGATGGCCGTGTGGTTCAACCGCCGGACCAGTTCGGTCCCCATGACCTGAAAGATCTGGCTCCTGATGAACTCCAGAATCCCGTAGAGCGCCAGCGCTCCGGCCGCAATGATGACGAGCATTCCAAGCGTGTCGAGGCTCTGGCTGCTCAGAACCCGGTCGTGAACCTGCAGCATGAACAGCGGCGCCGTAAGCTGCAGGAGCGTGATGAAGCCGCTCAAAAATGCGGCAGCGATTAATCCAGTTGCAAAGGTCTTTCGAGCCTCTCGAACCAGCAAGGACGGGTCGTTTGCGGCTGGTTTCACCTGCTCAACCATTCACCATTCTCCAAACATTCAACCCAAAGACGAGTTCGCACGTGCGAAAAAATTCAGTATTTGCCTAGAAATCGACACATCTTTTCCCTATAAACGATGCAAGGTTGTAGACTAACTTGAGAGAAGTTTGGGATTTAATTGTGGCACGCAATTGATTCTCATGCAAAAGATAAAATTATAAATAAAAATAACAAACCACCGCGAAGACAAGGAGCAACTTGGAAATGAAATTATTTCGAATTTAGTTCGAAATTTGGTGGGAGTTAGGGGCGTATGCACAAATTATTCACTGATGCACCACAACAGATAAACGGCCGGATAAACATCCCCAAACCAAGGGTGGAAGAGAATACATACAAAATAGCGGAGTCGGACATGAGGGCCGAAATGAACCCGTACTCTCACGCAAACCACTTCGAACTAGTTCGCGTTATCGAGAGAATGTACCGGCGTTATCTGGATCGTCTTCGCGTCGACCTCATCCGCATCGGAGCGGATGACATATCGCCGTCTCACGCGATGCTTCTCTTCACGATCGGAGACGACGACCTTTCGGTTCGCGACCTCATGGACCGGGGACACTATCTCGGGTCCAATGCGTCCTACAGTCTGAAGCAACTGGTTCAGTCCGGCTACGTCGACCGCACCGCGTCTGCGCGCGACAGGCGCTCAGCCAGGATCAGGTTGACGGACAAAGGCAAGTCTCTCTGCCAGGCCATCAAGTCGGCAGACGAGGTAAACCAGGCCCAGATCGTGCGCAACGAGCGCGACCGGATGGCATTGGAAGAAACCTTTGCGCTGCTCAGGAAACTGGAAGTCATCTGGGCGACCGATCTGCAACAACGCAACGGCCGGATGGGCGTAAACGGGTTCTGACCAGAGGCGCCGTCAATGCATGTTGTTTTCGTGCACCGGCATGGCCCCGGGCAATTCGTACACATTGCCCGGCGCCTCATCCTTGACGGGTGGACGGTCACACTGGTTTGCGAAAGCGCCGACAGGCCCGTTCCCGGGCTCCGCGTGCTGCGCTATGGAAGCGGGGACGCGGCTGCGCCCGGTCAGCGGGCAAGAAACGAATCCTCCATTCCCTATATCGAGGCAGGGCGGCGTGTCGCCGACATTCTGAGCCGGCTTGCACAGCACGGCCGCGCGCCGGATCTTGTGGTCGGCCATATCGCCTGGGGCGGCATGATGTTCGTCAAGGATGCGCTTCCCGAGACGCCCGTGATCGGTTTCTGCGAATACTATTTTCAGCCCAAGGGCGGGGATGCCGGGTTCGCCCCCTCTGACGAGATCAGCCTGGAGCGCAAACAGACGATGCGGCTGCGCAACGCCGTGCAACTGGCGACGCTGGATCAGATGGATTACGGCATCAGTCCGACGACGTGGCAAAAGAGCAGGTACCCGAAGGAATACCAGCACAAGATCGTGGTCCAGCACGAAGGGATCGACGTTTCCCGCGCACGTCCCGATCCGCTTGCCTCTTTCCGGTTGCCGGACGGTACGCTTCTGAGCGCGGGCGATCCGGTGGTCACGTTTGCAGCCCGTGATCTTGAACCCTATCGCGGCTTCCCGCAGTTCATGCGGGCGGCGGCGCGCGTCGGCAAACACCATCCCGACACCCGCTTTGTTATCGCAGGCGGCGACGGCGTCAGCTACGGAAGCGGTCCACAGGGCGGCGACAACTGGCGCAAACAGCTTCTCGCAGAAACCGGGCTTTCACCCGAAAGGGTTCATTTCTTGGGGCAGATTCCCCATCGTGATCTCGTGCGCCTGTTTCAGGTATCGGCCGCCCATGTCTACCTGACCTATCCCTTCGTGCTGTCCTGGTCTTTTCTGGAAGCCATGTCCTGCGGGGCACCGGTCATCGCGTCCGCCACACCGCCGGTCCGCGAAGTTGTGAGCGACGGCATCAATGGCAGGCTGGTGGATTTTTTCGATATTGATGGATTCGCTGAGCAGATCAGAGACGCCTTGAAGTCTCCCGACCTGTTCCGTCCGATGCGCACTGAAGCAAGACGGACAATCGTCGCGCGCTACGACCTGAATGAATGTTGCTCGAAGCTTCACCGCTTCATGGCTCAGATCGCCTCGTCTCATTACAAGCCCCGGTCGGGCCGTCCGCACCCTGCAATCCCGCTCAATGCCTGACGAGACCTGACGCCGCACTTGGAAAGGCCCGTCAGGACACGCTGACGATATCCTGCCGCAGTTACATCAGCGACTGGGAGGCTTCACGTACGGTGCTGGTCGATCCTTCAAGCTGCGTCGCCGCGGACGAAATCGTCTGGAGATTGGACGTGACCAGTTCAACCCCCTGCGCCGCCGCCTGCATATTGGAGGAGATGTCGTTGGTGACCGCCGTTTGCTCTTCCACTGCAGTGGAGATGCTCGTGGCAATCTCGGCAATGTTCTTGATGACGCCCATGATGGATTCAATGGCTTCAACGGCCCGTTCGGTTGTCTCCTGGACGGAGTTGACCTGCGTGGAAATCTCCTCGGTTGCCTTGCTTGTCTGGGACGCAAGACTTTTCACCTCGGAGGCAACCACGGCAAAGCCCTTGCCCGCTTCGCCCGCGCGCGCCGCTTCGATGGTCGCATTGAGCGCCAGCAGGTTGGTCTGGTCGGCAATTCCGTCGATGAGCTCGATAACCGAGCCGATGGTCTTTGCATCTTCGGAAAGACCGGACATGATTTCACTGGACCGTTCTGCCTCGCCCTGCGCATTGCCGGACACCTCCAGGGCGACCTGAACCTGACGGCTGATTTCCTGGATGGAAGCGACGAGTTCCTCCGAGGCTGCGGCAACAGTCTGCACGCTTGACGAGGTTTGTTCGGCTGCGGATGCCGACTCGCTGGCCTGATGTGCCGTCTGTGAAATCGAATCCGACATCTCCGAGAGATCCGTATCGATCTGCTGCTGCACCGACCTGCGGCGCTGACGTTCCAGGACCTGATCAGTGATGTCGGACGCAAATTTCACGACCTTGAATGGCCGGCCAGAGGCATCCATGATCGGGTTGTAGGTGGCCTGAATCCAGATTTCGCGCCCGCCTTTGGCAACGCGCTTGAACTCGTCCGCTTTGAACTGACCCGCACCAAGTTCTTCCCAGAACCGGCGGTACTCGTCACTTCGGCCGTAATCCGGTTCGACGAACATGCTGTGGTGTTGCCCCCGGATCTCGTCGATCGAGTAGCCCGTGGCCCCCAGAAAATTCTCGTTGGCGTCAAGGATCGTGCCATCGAGTTCGAAGTGAATCACGGCCTGTGAGCGGTTGAGCGCATCAACCTGCCCTTCGAAGTCGGCACTGCGCATCTTCTGCGCCGTGATGTCCGACGCGATCTTGACGACCTTGACCACCTTGCCGGTTGCGTTCACGACAGGATTGTAAGAGGCCTGGATCCAGACCTCGTTTCCCGCCTTGTCGAACCGGAGGAACTCTTCCGCCTTGAAATCGCCAGCTGCCAGTTCCTGCCAGAACTCCTTGTACTCGGCGCTGTTGCCATAGTCCGGATCGACGAACATCTGGTGATGCTGGCCCTTGATCTCGTCAAGCGTGTAGCCCATTGCCCCGAGGAAGTTCGAATTGGCATTCAGGATGTGTCCATCGGGCGTGAATTCGATCATCGCCTGCGAGCGGCTGAAGGCCTCGATTGTCGCCTTCGCGGAGTTCCTGAAAAAAAGCGTCATGGCGTGTCCCTTCGGACTCAAAGTTTTCATTAACGCTGAGTTACGCACTCGTAAGTAAAAAAAATATTGATCCAAAACGTTTCTGAATTCGTACAATCGAGTTTTTGACTTAAAACCCAAGAATTGATGCCTCAACCTTAAGTATATAAACAAAATTATTCTTCGCACCAATCATCAGTAAAAATGTCAATATTCACTTGTCAGGATGCGCCAGCCCGTCTGAAATGCAAAATCCTGCAAGCCGTGGTTGAGTATGGAACGGCTGACAAAAAGTTAGAAAAACTGGCAAAAAATTTTCAGGTCTGCGGCTTGAACCTGGAACCGGGCCCTCACACCAGGAATTTTTCGACTTCCTCGTTGAATCGGTGAAGCGCGCCTTCGTAGCGCCCGAACGTCAAGGACTTGTTGGCGCCGCTCGCCAAACCGTCCTGTACCGCTTCGTTGAGGGCAAAATCCTCCGCAAGCGTCAGGGACGTGATTTTGTGGTTCCGTTTCCAATGCTCCGCTTTGCCCGGCGTCAGGTCCGACACAGGTGCCAGCGTTGCGATGTCAACCCCGGTGCGCCCGGCGGACAACGGGTGCAACTTCACCCAGGCGACGTGGTCCTGCAGCAGCAGGAACTGGTTTGCGGGGAAAACGCTGTAGAGAATGTTGGCATGGTCACGAATGCGCCAGCCGGTTTCGTTATCGGGCTGCAGGGACACAAGCGAAGTGCGCGGCAGGATGGACCGGATGTGGGACCCGAGCATCTCGTAGCTGGAAAGATTGTCCAGGAAGTGCGGCCCGATCGTGTCCTTGTGCGCGACCTTGAAATGATAGGCTTCCAGGCCGCCTTCCACCAAAAGTTTCCAGTTCGCGGACAGTGTAAACGTATCGCGTGCGGCGATCCCGAGAGTGTCCATGCCTGTCCAGGTGAAATCTCCGGCGATCGGATCAAGAAACGCGTCGAAATCCGGCGCCGCGTCCGGATCGGCGACGATCCAGACAAGGCCAAGACGTTCCACTGCGGGCAGGCGCTTCAGGGCGAAGGCGTCCCGGTCCAGACCAGGAAAACCCGGTTTTTCATGAGGGACGCCGCGCAGTTCCCCGGAACTGTTCCACGTCCAGGCGTGGTAAGGACAGCTGAAGCTGTGCTTGCAACCCTTGTCCTCGTCAACGAGGCGGGCGCCGCGGTGACGGCACACGTTCATGAACGCATTGACCTTGCGGTGCCGGTCCCGCGTGAGCAACACCGGAAGGCCGCCGACCTGCCGCGTCAGGAAGCTGCCGTCCGCAGGCAGTTCACTGGCATGTGCGGCAATCAGCGGAAGTGACCGGAAGATCCTGTCTCTTTCCCGGTCGAACCGGTCGGCGGAAACGTATCGTGCCACCGGAGAAGCCTGAACGCTGTCGTCGAGAAAGAACAGGCCGTTCTCTTTCAATCCGCTAAGTTCCTGCAACAACGCTCTTTCCAGCTCGCGATCCATCTTCAATCTCTTCGTGTCAACAGCAAACTTACCAATCGGTAAGTTCTACTTTACGACTGGTAAGTTGTCAATCCGATGCTATGATCGCGCCATGACCGGTCAAATCGATTCTCCGAAAAAGAAGTTCATCGACACGGCCTTGCGCCTGTTCTCCGAACGCGGTTTTTACGGCGCATCCCTGGCCGATGTCGCGGATGAGCTGGGCCTGACCAAGCAATCGATCCTCTATCATTTCAAGACAAAAGAGGCTCTCTATGGCGCGGTCTTGGCGGATGTATCCGGCCGGTTCGATACGATCATGGGAGACGTGGCCGCGCTGGATCAGGGAGCGGAGAAAAAGCTGCGTTTCTTTCTGGAAAGACTGATGGACCACGCGCGCGACGCGCCGAATGACGGCCGGCTGATCGCGCGGGAACTGCTCGACAACCTGGACCGCGTCGAAACCAGCAGGAAGTGGTACCTGAAAACATTCCTGGACAAGAGTGTCGATCTTCTGAGCGACCTGCCCAAATGGCGCTACCGCTCAGACGCGGAACGCACGGCTGCCGCTTATCAGTTGATCGGTGCGGTCAGCTACTTCGCGATTTCGCAGCCGACGCTCGAAGCCATCTGGGGGCAGAGCAAACTGGAAGACACGAAAGACGTTTTCCTGTCCACACTGCTTCTGCGTCTGTAAGAACGGCCCCTGATTAAGGCAAGGGCGGGG
>JBCBUA010000242.1:0-8539 GCA_039818365.1 Pseudomonadota bacterium | reverse complement strand
TTACGCGTCGATGCGCGCGCCGGTCTCGTGATTGAAAAGGTGACAGATCTCCGGCGGAATATGCAAACCGACCGTCTCGTCGATCTCGATCCGGTAGTCCTTGCTCGCTTTGACCGAGACCAGCGCGCCCCCGGCTTTGACCGTGATCATCGTGGCGTCTCCCAACAGTTCCATCGTGTAGACCGGTGCGCTGATCTCCGCCTCGGCACTCGACGCGGCAACTGCGGCATCTTCCGCGCGGAAGCCGAGCGTGACCGAGCCGTCAGGTCCGTTCAGGCCGTTGATTGTCACGTTCTCGCCGGTGAATGTGCCACCGGACAGCGTGCCTTCCATGAGGTTCATGGCAGGCGATCCGATGAAGCTGGCAACAAACGTGTTCGCCGGACGGTCGTAGATTTCGGTCGGCGAGCCGACCTGCTGAATGATGCCGCGCTTCATCACGACAACCCGGTCCGCAAGGGTCATCGCCTCGATCTGGTCGTGTGTCACGTAGATGGTCGTGACCTTGAGTTCGTGCTGCAGGTTCTTGATCTGGGCACGCGTCGATACGCGGAGTTTCGCGTCAAGATTGGACAGCGGCTCGTCCATGAGGAAGACGTTCGGCTCGCGCACGATCGCACGTGCCAGGGCGACACGCTGGCGCTGGCCGCCCGACAGCTCGGCAGGCTTGCGGTGCAGGAACTCGTCAAGCTCGACCATCGCGCTCGCCCGGCGCACGCGCGCATCATGTGTGGCAGGGTCGACCTTGCGCACCTTCAGGGGAAAACGAATGTTCTCGTAGACATTCATGTTCGGATAAAGGCCGTAGGACTGGAACACCATGGCGATATCCCGGTCCTTCGGATCGAGGTCATTCACCACCCTGTCGCCAATGACGATCTCGCCACCGGTCGCGTCTTCCAGACCGGCGATCATGCGCATCGTCGTCGTTTTGCCGCAACCGGATGGACCGAGCAGTACCAGAAACTCACGGTCGGCGATCGTGAGATCGAAATTGTCTACGCCGACAAAGGATCCCCACCGCTTTGACACGTTTTTCAGCTGAATTTCTGCCACAGCCATCCCCTCTTCGACTGTTTACAGACCAATTTTGCATTCCTATGCAAAACAGCTAGACACAGCAAAAAGACTTTGGCAACGTTTTTTTGCATACGAATGCAAAAATATTGCTATACCCATACGTCAATGAACCCAACAAGGTATCCAATGTCCGATTTCCGGCGCGCACCTCATAGCTTTTTGAACACCGTCCTGACCGCTCCGGCGAATGAGATCGATGGTCTCCTGGCCCGGCACCTCAAGGAAGACGCGGTCTTTGATGTTGCCTTTCCCGTGAACCGATTGACAGGGACCGACCACGTTCGCAGCGCATTTTTCGAACCGCTGAAAGACGCCCTGACGCATGTCCGCCGCCGGGACGAGATTTTCATCGGCGGACCGAACCGGCGCGAACCGGGCGGACACTGGTGTGCCGCCTTCACGCATTACTTCGGCAATTTCGAAAAGCCGCTCTTCGGCGTAAAACCGTCCAACCATCTCGCATTCCTGAGGTCGGGCGAGTTCTACCGGATCGAAGAGGACGGGCGGATCTCCGAAGCCAAGATCATTCTGGACCTGATCGACCTCATGCGTCAGGCCGGACGCTTTCCCCTTCCCCGGCTGCTTGGCACCGAGATGCTGTTCCCCGGACCGGCAACGCATGACGGCGTAATCCCGGTGGATCAGGGGGACGGCGAAAAGACGCTCGATCTGTGCGAGGCGATGCTGGCCGACCTGAAAGCCTTCGACCCGGAAACCTTCACGTCAAAAGGGCAGACCGGAGACGACGGCTACTGGCATGACGACATGCTCTGGTATGGCCCGGGCGGGATCGGTTCCAACTATCGCTGGAGCGGCTTTGAAAAGGATCACCGCGCATCGTTCCTGACGGCGTTTCCCGACCGTCTCGGCGGCAACCACTATTGCCGGATCGGTGACGGCAACTACGCGGCCGTCAGCGGCTGGCCCTCCATGACCATGACCCACAAGGGCGACTATATCGGCGTTCCGGCCACCAACAGGGCCCTGACGCTCCGCGTCATGGACTTCTATCGCTGCGCCGATCACAAGATCATGGAGAACTGGGTGATGCTCGACTACCTGGATCTGTTCAACCAGATGGGCCGGGATCTGATCGGCGAACAAGCCTGATCCCGACAGTCTTGGCAACCGCATCCCTACTATGGGTCCGCAGCCTGCCTATTTCTTCTCGCGCCACGTTATGACCGAAGGATCGGCGGTCTCGCATGTCACAAGGATCAGATCGCGGGACATGAACGGCCCGGCGGCGCGGCTCGCCGCCCCGGCGGCCACGCAATCCCCGGGCTGGCTCCCGGGCGTGATGTGGCCGCTGGTCGCATCAAAGGCGAACACCTGCTCCGTCTTGCCATCTGCACAGTCGCGAAGCCCGAACGCGATTTTCGGGTCGTCGGGCGCAATCAGTTCCATGCATTTGCCCTTAAAGGCGACGGAACGGATCTGCCCGGATGCTGCGTCAAAGGTGAACTGTACATCCCCTCCCCGCGGCTTGCACGAATGGGCATGAAGATTTTCCCCGAACCCGCGTCCCAGCGTATCGATGCACCAGCCGAGATCGTCGGCCTCGTCAAGATTGTCGGCGAGATAAATCACCGGCGCGGGCGTTTTTAGATCCGGTGCTTCGGCAAGCACGGGGGACGGCAAAGACAGGATCAGCGTGGCAAGGATCGGTCCGGTTATGCGCATCTGATGGTCCTCGTTGACTGCAGGAAGAAAGGTCTGTCGCTCAGTTGCCCTGTCTTTTCGGAATGCCCTTCCGGTCTTCATCCCTGGCAGATCTTTGTGTCACGCCGTCGACAAGCACAAAGGCAATCGAACAGGGTTCCTTGCCGCGGTTCGACCAGGCGTGATTGGTGCCGCGCTGGACGACGACATCGCCTGCCTTGAGCAGCACATCCTCTTCATCCATCAGCATGTAGATTTCACCGGTCAGGATCACCGCATAGTCGACGCTGTTGGTCCGGTGCATCCAGGGATGCCGTGCATCTTCCACGATATTGTCGCCCGCGCCCATTTCCGCAAACGCCGCCTTCCCGTCCAGCGTCTTCATGACCTCCGGGTCTTCCGGCATGAACTCCACCACCCGGAACACGCTCCCGTTTTTTGGCGGATGCAGAATGAACGGTCCGTCGCATGTCTCCACCGGGCCGTCATACTCTGCCGGTGTTCCGTCGGACAGCCAGAAATTCGTCAGCGTGACGCCGGGCCGGTTGTCCCGTTGAAGCCTGTGGGTTGCTATGCCGTCGCTTTCAATGATGGCGACACCGTTCCTGTCATGACCGGTCACAACGCGTCTGAATTCTCTTGCCATATCCGTTTCGCTCGTTTCAGGATTTCAGGGACATTTGGGGAAGCGCCTTTTGCTGGATCAGCAAGTAGCCAAGGAGCACGATGCCGAGAAGCAGCGTCGGCCAGGTTTGCACCAGAAGGCAAAGACCGGCGCAAAGCGCCACGGCGCGGTTCAGGGCGGATAGCGGCCGGATCGCACAGCCGACAACACCGGTGGCGACCGCACCCACGCCCGCAAAACCGGTGACAATGGCGACCAGGTTTCCAGCAACACCGTCCTGCATCAGGAGGCCGGGCCCGAACACGAAGGTGAACGGCAGGACGAAGCTTGTGAGCGCATAGGACGCGGCGGTCCAGCCGACCTTGTTGACATCGGCACCGGCAATCCCGCCTGCGACATAGGACGCCAGGGCCACCGGCGGGGTAATGGTTGAGATGCAGCCGTAATAGAAAACAAAGAAATGCGCGGTGAGCATGGGCACACCCAGCTTGACCAGCGCGGGCGCAACCACGGTTGCCAGGATCAGATAGGCCGCCGTTGTCGGCAGCCCCATGCCCAGAACAATTGAGGCAATCATCGTGAACACCAGCGCCAGGATGAGGTAGCCGTTCGAGGCAACGTCGATCAGCAGCGCAATCTTGGAGCCAAGTCCGGTGATCCCGAGCGTGCCCGAAATGACACCCGCGGCGGCACAGGCGGCCGAAATCGTGATCACGTTGCGTGCACCTTCCGAAATGCTGCCCGCAATCTTCGCAATCAGATCCCTGTCGATGCGGCGCGTTCTGGCAACGTAGAGCCCGATCAAGACCGCCATGCCCCACAGAGATGCCTTGAACGGTGAAAAGCCCGCGAGCATCAGAGCAAGCAAGACGCCGAATGCACCGATGAACGGCGCCCCTTCCAAAAGCACAACACGCAGCGGACGTCCGTCGCTCTGGTCTGTCTCTCTCGGCAAAATGCCGGACCTGACTGCCTGAAGATGAACAACAAAAAAGGCAGATCCGAAAAAGAGCAATGCCGGAAGGATCGCGACCGCCATGACCGATGTGTAGGGGACACCGACGATCTCCGCCATGATGAAGGCGGCGGCTCCCATGACCGGCGGCATCAGCTGACCGCCCGTCGAGGCGACGGCCTCGATCGCGCCTGCCTGGTGCGGCTGGTAGCCTTCGCGCTTCATGATGGGGATGGTCACGGTCCCGGTGACGGCGACATTCCCGGCGGCAGACCCGGACACCATGCCGATCAGCGTTGAGAACAGCACGGCGGATTTGGCGCTGGCCGCCCTGAGGCCTTTCGTCAGCCGAATGGAAATTTCGAAGAAGAAATCCCCTGCCCCGAAGCGAGACAGCATCGCGCCGAAAATCGTGAACACGATGATATAGGTTGCAGCGACACCGACCGGGATACCATAGACACCCTGGGTATCGGTGGTCAGGAACAGGACCATGCGTTCAAGGCTGTATCCGCGCCCGCTCAATATCCCCGGAAGGTAGGGGCTCACGAACGGATAGCAGAAAAAGAGAAGCGTAATGAGGGCCAGCACCAGCCCGACACCCCTGCGGGCCGCTTCGAAGACCAGGAGAAGGATCACGATGCCTGCATAATAGTCGCCGTCCGTCGTCAGCCCTCCGCTGAACGCAATCGCTTTCCAGCGCGACAAAAGCCAGGCGCTCGCGCCGATCGCGGCCGCGATCAGGAACAGCGAAAAGACCAGATCCGTTCTTGTTCCTGCCAACCTTGTGGATACCGGCCTGAGCGCAAAAAGGAGTGAGAAGGCCATGGCGACGTGTATCAGCCGCAGCGGCATGGTCGAAATCGCGATCACACCGGAAACGGCGGCAAGATGGAAAAGCCCCAGACAAAGGGCTGCGGTGTAGACCGCGGCCTCTTTGCTGAGGAACACTTTTCGGAAGCTGCTGCTCGTCACCGGGACGCCCTCTTGCCGGGTTTGGAGGCGCACCCGCAAAGACGGGCCCGCCTCCGATCCGGACCGTTACCGTGACATCATTTGTTGAAGTAGCGCGCTGCACCTTCATGCAGCGGTATGGCCAGGTTCAGGGAGTTCGCAGGATCGATCTGTTTGGCATTCGCGTTTTCCGCCTGGAATTCCTCAAGATTGTCGAATACCGACGACACGATCTTCTCAACAACGTCTGCTGACAGCGTGTTGGGCACGACCAGCATGTTGTTGACGCCGATCACCGTCCCGGGTTCCGCGGTTCCATAGACATCGGCCGGAATCTCGACCGCCTTGAACGCGCCGTTCTTTTCAAGCGCCTTGTCGAGGATACCTTCCGAAAAGTCGATGAACCGCAGCTTGTTGCCTGCCGCGGCCTGCATCACCGCGCCTGCCGGATAGCCTGACAGGGCAAAGGCTGCGTCGACATTGCCGTCACTCAGCTGGCTGAAACCGTCCGAGTAGGACAGGAAGCTCGGCGTGATGTCATCCATGGACATGCCGTGAAGCGGCAGCAGGAAGTTCATGAAGCCGAGCGTCCCGCCACCCGCTGGACCGACAGCGACGCGCTTGCCCTTGATGTCTTCGATGGTTTTGATGTCCGAGCCTTCCAGCACGATCATGTGCAACACGCTCGGATGAAGGGCAGCAACCGCACTCATCTCGATCGCACCGGTCTTGTAGGGGCCCTTCCCATTGATGGCCAGGACGGCAAGATTGTTGTTGGTGATCGCGATCTCGACCTCGCCGCTGTCGATGAGCCGCGGGTTCTGAACCGATCCGCCAGTCACGACCGGCACCATCGTGACATCTCCGCCCGCATATTTGTTCACCAGGTTGGAGATGCTTTGTCCCATCGGGTAAAAGGCGCCGCCAAGGCTGGCCGTTCCGATCCGCAGTTCTTCCGCCTGCGCCATTGAGACCGAGAAAAGCAGTCCGCACGCGAGACCGGCTGACTTAATCACATCAAACATCTTGTCCTCCCAAATTTGTGATCAGGATAGACGATAATTTTATCTTTTCAATTTTTTTATCGATATTTTTATGTTTGATCGATTTTCTGAAGCCTTGGTCTCGGTGCCTCGCAGATCACTCCACGTTGCCCATGCGTTTTGCCTCGTTGATCAGCTCCTGGCACTTCTTTTCGTTGCCGGCCTTGCGCTCCTTGTTGGCATCTTCAAGCAGCGCCCTCATCCTTTCGGCGTCGGTAATGTCGATGCCCGTGCGCTTGGCATGATCGATCGCATATTCGACCTTGCTGATATCGGCGGCACAATCGGCCATTGCATTGTGGGACAGGCTCACAAGGAAAAGGCATGAGCAGGCCAGCAGGGCCGCGCGGGTGGAAAAAAGGTGCATGAGGATCCTCCGTTCAATCCGATCGGACCGAGCCTGACAAGTGATTGTGAATTTCTGGTGTCCGAACCCAGACTTGATGCCACTGCGAAACAGGTTCCCCGCGTTCGCAAGGCCAAGGGAATGGCGCATTCAAACAATACAACATTGTAAAAGTTTAGTAGTCTTTGCATCCGCCGGGCCGGACGGGGACCCGTTGCGTGATTTAGGGTTGGAGGGAAAAGTGATTAATGAATTCAAGGATTTCATTGCCAAGGGCAATGTCATGGATATGGCAGTCGGCATCATCATTGGTGCCGCTTTCACGGCAATTGTAACATCCCTGGTCGGGGATCTGATCAACCCCATTATCGGACTGGTGTCCGGCGGGGTCGACTTCACCAACAACTATGCGGTTCTCGCAGGTGAAGTCCCTGCCGGAGCTTCGCTTGAGGCGGCGCGCGAAGCCGGTGCGTCCGTGTTCGCCTACGGTGCGTTCATCATGGCGGTCATCAACTTCCTGATCATTGCCTGGGTGGTCTTCATGCTGGTCAAGTCGGTCAACCGGATCAAGGACGCGGCAACGCCCAAGGAGGAACCCGCACCGGAAGAACCGAAGGGTCCGACGACCGAAGAGCTTCTTGCGGAAATCCGGGACGTCCTGAAGGCACAAGCCTGACGCCGTGAAGTAGCGATGGCCGGCGCGGTGTTGAGACGTGCCGGCCACAGATCATCGGCACAACCGGTCAGATCGCCATGACGATCCTGCCGTCGATCGTGCCTGCTTTCATGCGGTCGAAAATACTGTTGACGTCCGAAAGCGTTTCTTCCGTGTAGTGCGAGTGCACGAGGCCTTCGGCGGCAAACTGCAGCGACTCGGCAAGATCGAGCCGCGTTCCGACGATGGAGCCACGGATCGTTTTGCGGTTCAGCACCGTGTCGAAAATGGACAGTGGAAAATCCTCGGGCGGCAGTCCGACAAGGCTCATCGTGCCGCCGCGCGCGAGCATTCCGACACCCTGCTCAAAGGATTTGCCCGCCACCGCCGTCACGAGCACACCTTCCGCACCACCGCCGGCCTGCACTTCCGCCACCGGATCCGTTTCCAGTGCGTTGATCACCTGATCCGCTCCCAGGGACTTGGCAAGCGCAAGTTTGTCATCGGCGATATCGACCGCGATCACATGCAGTCCCATAGCCTTGGCATATTGAACGGCCATGTGCCCCAGACCGCCGATACCGGAAATGACGACCGTTTGCCCCGGCCGCGTATCCGTCTCCTTGAGGCCCTTGTAGACGGTCACACCCGCGCATAGAACCGGTGCGGCTGGTGCGAATTCCAGTCCGTCGGGAAGGTGCCCGACATAGTCCGGGTCCGCGAGAACATAGTCGGCAAAGCCGCCATTCACGCTGTACCCGGTATTTTGCTGGTCGGTGCAGAGCGTTTCCCAACCGCCCATGCAGTGCCTGCAGTGTCCGCAGGCTGAATGAAGCCAGGGGATACCGACACGGTCGCCCTCTTTCACGGCGGTCACCCCCGCCCCCACTTCGGCAACATACCCGACACCCTCGTGACCGGGAATGAAGGGCGGGCTCGGTTTGACCGGCCAATCGCCGTTGGCCGCATGCAGATCGGTGTGGCAGACACCGGACGCGACGACTTTCACGACGATCTTGCCGTCCTTGACCTCCGGTTTTTCAACCTCGCACAGATCAAGCGGCGCTCCGAACTCACGAACAACGGCAGCATTCATCTTTGGCATGGCCGATCCCTTCATCTTCAGACCTAACACGGGGTCTTGATCCCACGGGACATGGGCCGTCGTCATTGATCGAGAGCAATCTATCCGCGAAATTCGGTAAAGCTTCGCGCGTCA
>JBCBUA010000241.1:0-8697 GCA_039818365.1 Pseudomonadota bacterium | reverse complement strand
GTGACTTTTTATCACCAGTTCTGGTGAAAAACCATTGCTTGTCATCGCCCTGTCGAAGGCCGAATTTCGATCCGTGCATATTTTCTGCCGGCGATAGCGGCAGGCCTCTTCGTTTCAAGGAGCACACAACGTGACCCAAAGCTCTTCACCGCTCATCCTCTCCATGGGAGATCCGTCCGGTATCGGTCCTGAAATCATCGTAAAGGCGTTTGTAAATGGTGACGCGCACGGCTGCGTGGTCGCCGGCTGCCCGTCGGTAATTCGCGGCAACGCAACCGGGCTTGGCTTTGCTGTCCGTGTCCAGGAAATCAGTGCGATCGAGGACGCTGCACCGGCCGTCGGTGTCATTGACGTACTGCGCACATCGCGCGACGAAACCTTTCCGACAGGAGACGTCTCGTCCGCAAGCGGCCGGGCCGCATTCGCGGCGATCGCGGAAGGCGTCAAACTCGCAAGATCCGGCCGGGCGTCGGGCCTCGTCACGGCTCCGATCCACAAGGGTGCGCTTGCCGCGGCGGGTTTCAACTATCCGGGTCACACGGAAATCCTGTCAGATCTTGCCGGTGCTGGTCGCGTCGCGATGATGCTGGCCAATGACGAGATCCGGACCGTTCTGGTCACGATCCACAGCAGCCTTTTGGACGCCATCGAAAGGGCGGATTTTCAGGCGCAAATGACAGCGATCCGACTGGCACACCTGGCCTGCCGGGATCTTGGCATCGCCGAACCACGCGTCGCCGTTGCGGGACTGAACCCCCATGCAGGCGAAGGCGGCCGCTTCGGAAACGAGGAGATCGACATCATTGCACCGGCAATCAAGGCTGCGCGGGCGGACGGTATCGACGCATCGGGACCATGGCCTGGCGACACCGTCTTCATGGCGGCGCGCAAGGGTGCGTTTGATATCGTGGTTGCACAATACCATGATCAGGGCCTCATTCCGGTGAAGTATCTCGGCGTGGAAAAGGGTGTAAACGTAACCTTGGGCTTGCCCTTTGTACGCACATCGCCCGATCATGGAACCGCGTTCGACATTGCCGGAAAGGGCATCGCGGATGCCGGAAGCCTTGTCACCGCCATTCGATATGCGCGCCGGCTGGCCGCAACACGTCAACACAAAGAGGAGGCCGCCTGATGGGTCTGCGTTTCATCTTCATGCTTACCCGCAATGATCGCACGGTGGCGGAGGCTGCGCAGCATCTTGAAACGGCCCTGTCACTGGGTGTCCGCCATATCGGCTTCAAGGATGTTGGCCTCCCGATAGAAGACCTGAAAGCGCTCAACTCCGCAATCAAGGCCAAAGGGGCCACGTCATATCTGGAGGTGGTCAGCCTCGACCGCGACAGCGAAGTGGCCTCGGCGCGGGCTGCCGCGACAATCGGTGTCGATATCCTGCTCGGCGGCACACGGGTGGACGATGTCCTGCCGATCCTGAAGGACACCGCCATCGAATATTACCCGTTCCCCGGCGAGATTGTCGGGCATCCGAGCGTTCTTGCCGGCAGCCGGGAGGAGATCGTGGAGAGCGCGCGGACGATGGCGGTACGAGATGGTGTCCATGGCCTGGATCTGCTGGCCTACCGCTCCCCGCTGGACGACATATCCGGACTGATTGCCGCCGTCTGCGACGCTGCCCAAAAGCCGGTGATCGTGGCCGGCTCGATTGCCGATCCTGAGCGGATCGCATCGGTGAAGGAGGCCGGGGCTGCCGGTTTCACAATCGGAACGGCGGCGCTGGACGGCGACTACCCGAGCGACGGCGACGGCCTCGAAGCCCAGCTTTCGGCAATCATTCGCGATGTCGCCGAGTTGAACGGCCACCTGTCCCCGTTTGCCAAGAAGAATCTCGACCGCGCCTTCGGAACCTTCGATGATCACTGGTCTCCGCGCATCGCCGGACAGATCAACAACATGCTGATCAAACTTGCCAAGTTCGAGGGGGACTTCACCTGGCACTTCCACGAGACGGAAGACGAGTTGTTTCTCGTGCATCGCGGGCGGCTTCTGATGCGGTTCCGTGACCGGGAGGAAATCATTCAGGAGGGCGAGTTCATCGTGGTACCCCACGGCGTCGAACATTGCCCGGTCGCCCTGACGGAGACCTGTGAGGTGATCCTTCTGGAACCCGCCACGACCGTCAACACCGGAACCGCACAGGACGGCCGCCGCAAGGAGGATCTCGCAACGGTCTAGGACCTGCCCCTCGACCCATCCGTCATCTGCACTAGATTCGTCTCAAACCGCCGAGGATGGAAACAGGACGGCCAGCCCATGCTGCAGGAAAAACGTCACGATCTGGATGCCGAAAAACGCAAGCAACTGGTCCAGCGGCTCGTTGTTGAACTCAGCCGGCTGGGCGGCGACCTCTACTATCAGCCGACAAGCCAGATTGCGCTCCAGATCAGGCAGTATGTCGACGGCGAGGCCAAACTTACCGCAGAGGAAAAGGCGCTGCTCGCCCCGCTCAGCCAACGCGACATCGAGGTGCTTCTCAGTTTGCACTGACGGCTGGTCCCGCTGCTGGTGGTTCAGGTCCTCGTGCGACATATACCTGCCCGGCGCGGTTTTTCCCGGCACCGGTCCAGGTCCGCCGCGCGGCCGTTCACTTTCCCGTGCAATTGCAATTTCCGCATGGAAACAATTCCAGGTCGCGTTTAGGGTCCCCGGAATTTTTTCTCGTGGTTTGCGCACATGAATATTGTCATCGACGGCTGGCGCATCGACAACGATACGCGTCAGGCAACAAAAGAAAACGCCGTTAGGTCCCTGTCACCGCGCGCGCTCCGGCTCTTGCTGGTTCTGGCCGAAGCCGAGGGCCGGGTTCTGCAGCGCGGCGAACTGCTGGACCGTGTCTGGCCGAGCGTCACCGTGAGTGACGAGAGCCTTTCGCAGGTGATTTCGGAGCTTCGCCGGAAGCTCGGCAACCGGACACTGATCGAGACAATTGCAAGAACCGGTTACCGGTTGACCAAACCCGTGATGCGCCCGGTCGAGACCGGACCACCGGCTGTGACCACCGGCCGGGACAAGGACAGTGACTTCAGTCTGGAAGCACATGCGCTGTGCCTTGAAGCCAGGTGCGAAATGGTCAGGTGCGGCGAAGGGTCCCTGGAGCGCGCCGAGCACCTGACCGCGGAAGCGGTGGAGATTGCGCCCGATTGCCCCTCCGTGCGCGCGGAACGCGCGATCGCGCTCGCAAGAGCCCATACATATTGGTCGGAGGGCAGGCACATCCTGAACGAAGCCTGTTCGGAGGCGGAGCTTGCGGTCTCACTGGATCCGACCTTGCCGATCGCGCAGTCGGCCCTGGGCTACGTGCATGCCTTGTTCGGCCGCTGGACAGCCGCCGAACGAGGGCATGCATTCGCCCTCTCCAGAAACGCGCGCGACCCCCTGATCCTGCACAACGCGGCGTGGTACTTGATGTCGCGCGGCAACTGGCGCGCAGCCATGTCCTATTTCGAACAGGTTGGAGATCTGGAGCCACACAACATCAAGGGCTACCTGATCGCTGCGCAGCTGTCGTCATCTTGCGATCCGGCGCGCTCCCGCCGCAACGCGGAACGCGCCCTCAAAAGAGCGCGGGCACGCATTGAAGAAGACCCGACCGATCCACGTGCGCTGACGGCCGCGGCCGTCCTGATGGCGTTGCTGGGAGAACGGCAGGCAGCCTATGCCTCCATGGAAGATATCGATGTGCGCGGCAGCAGTCAGGCGATCTACCACGCGTCCGCGATGGCCCTGATCGGTGAAACCGACCAGGCGATCCTGTTGCTGGAAGAGCTGTTCGACCACGGCTGGCGGGATGTCTTCTGGCTTGATGCGGACCCTGGCCTCGCTTCGCTGAGCCATGACCGCCGCTTCCGCCGCATGCGGCATTCCCTGGCTGCGGCGTGACACAGCTTTCAGAATTCTTTCAGAAGTCATTCAGGATCGACATTCAGGCAGGAGTTAGGAAAGCGGCATAGAGCGCGCCACAACGGCGTGTCATCCAGAAAAGGATTGCCAAATGCCACTTTCCATCAATTCACCCGCGCCGGATTTCAAGGCCCACACGACCGAAGGCATGATCCAGTTTCACGACTGGCTCGGTGACAGCTGGTGCGTGCTGTTTTCCCACCCGAAAGACTTCACCCCGGTTTGCACGACCGAGATCGGTGCGGTCGCAAAGGTGAAGGACGAATTTGACCGCCGCGGTGTGAAACTTATCGGGCTGTCTGTCGATCCGGTGGCAGAACACATGCGTTGGGCCGGAGACATTCTCACGGCAACCGGGCAGAGCCCGAACTTCCCGATGATCGGCGACCCGGACCTTCGCATTGCAAAATTGTTCAAGATGTTGCCGGAAGACGCGGCAGGCGACAGTGCCTCCCGGACCGCTATGGACAATGCCACGGCACGGACGCTCTTCATCATCGGGCCGGACAAGAAAATCAAGCTGACGGTCTCCTACCCGATGACGACCGGCCGGAACTTCGACGAGGTGCTCCGGGTGATCGACAGTCTGCAGCTTACCGCCAGGCATCAGCTCGCGACGCCCGCCAACTGGATGTCGGGCGAAGATGTCGTGATCGTACCCGCTGTCAGTGATGATGTTGCCAGGGAGCGGTTCCCGGGTGGCTGGGAAAGCCCCGTTCCCTACCTGCGACTGGTTGAAATGCCGTCCTGAGGCCGAAGCGGAGAACGAAAGACATGTCAACTCAACTTACCCGCCGCAGCTTCGGTCTTCTGGGTCTCTCGATACCATTCCTGACCTTGCCCGGAAGCGGGTTCGCGGCAACAGACCGCTATGCAAATCCAGGCCTCCTGGCCGCAGCTCAGGAACTGGCTGACCGGACCGATCTTGTCCTGATCGATGTCCGCACGGCCGCAGAATATGCCGACGGGCACATTCCGGGAGCCGTGCAACTGGACCCTGACGCCGTCGCATCCGGCCACAGTCCGGTCACGGGCGCTCTGAGGCAGATCCCTGAGATCGAGCAGCTTCTGGGCGGACTTGGTGTCATGGCCGGAAAACGCGTGGTCTTTTATGACGATCGCGGCGGTTTCCACGCCGCACGCATGCTCTGGCTGCTTGAGTATCTGGGGCATCGCAATGTTGCCGTGCTCAACGGTGGTCTTAGCGCCTGGCGTGAGGCCGGTCTTCCGCTGTCGGTAGAAACGCCGGCCAAACCGGAAACGGTCTTCGCGGCAGCTCTCAGTCCGCGGCGAATCGCAACCGCACAGGACGTGCTGCAGCAACGCTCGGATCCAGAAGGCATCCTGATCGATGTGCGCCCGCATAAGCTCTATGCCGAGGGTCATATCCCCTGGGCGGTGAACATCCCCTGGGCCGGCAATCTGGACAAGAACGCGAAGTTCCTTCCGGCAAGTGATCTGAAAGCCCGGTTCGCGGAGTTTGGCGTGACAAGGGATCGGAAGATCATCATGCATTGCCAGACGGGGCTGGCCTCGTCCCACAGCTACGTCGCGCTTCGCCTTCTCGGTTTCCCGAGGGTTCAGGTCTATCACCGCTCCTGGGCTGAATGGGGCAGCGATCCCGACCTACCGAAGGCAATCGGCTGACCCGTTAAGGGCGCGGGCCTAGGCCCGCGCTATGCTTGCGCCCCGCCACCGCGCAACCAAGTAAAGCCTTCCAGATAGTCTCACCAAAAGTCAGTCTTCGATAGCTCACTGTCCGGAGTTGTCATTTTTCAGATTGTATACATTGATTTTTTTCGTATGCTGAAGTCACTGGAATAAGCAATAGATTTTCTTCACTTCGCCTCCTGAGCGGCAATACTACCCCGAAGATTTTGGCCGGATCGATGATGCGTTTTTTTGCTCTGCTCTTTTTACTTGTTCTTGCGTCAACCGCACAGTCTCAAACCCGGCAGGAAAACCCGTCCACGCCAACCGGGCACAGCTGTGCCGTCCCGGACATGCGAACGCATATCAGGCCTGCCCCGGACGGCATGCCAACCGTCATAAGGACGGGTGTCCGGGTCATCGATATTCGCGAAATAAATGATGTCGACCAGACCATCTCGATTGATCTGGCCATTCGCCGGAGCTGGCAGGACGACCGGCTTGCGGGCCTGGAAGGCTGCAAACTGGAGCTTGGCTCGGTCTGGTTTCCCGAGCTTGTTCTACTGAATTCCGGACGGCTCTTCGAACGGTGGCCCGAGACGGTGACAATCGGTCCAGGCGGCGCAGTGACATACCTGCAACGTATTTCAGGCACCCTGGCCAGCTATCACGCGCTGCGCGATTTTCCGTTCGATTTTCAGTCCATCGATCTGAGTTTCATTCTGCTGGACTATGACCCCGGCAACGCCCTGATCGAACTCGACACGGACTTTGTCGGCATCTATGACCGTCTCAATATTTCCGACTGGCGCATCAAGGGCGTGGCGGCGCAGATCGACGACGGCTTTATCGCGGACGCATTCGACGAAGCACGCACAAAACTGGTCCTGACCATCGACGCAGAGCGCATCCGCGCTTTCTATGTCTGGAAGATCATTCTTCCGATCTCGCTCATCGTTTTCATGTCATGGAGCGTGTTCTGGATCGATCCGGCACAGTACGGGCCGCAGATCGGCTTGTCGGCAACCTCCATGCTGACGATCATCGCGTTCATCTTCGCGGCAACCAACATGTTGCCGCCCCTCGGATATTTCACATTGATGGACTTTTTCATCGGCGGTGCGACCATATTCGTGTTTCTGGCGCTGCTCGTCTCGCTGACCACGACCTATCTGAACACGATCGAGTTTCGTGAAGGCGCCAAGATCCTCGACAAGGCCTGCCGCTTCGTCTTCCCGCTGGCCTATGTGGCTTTCAACTGGTTCGTGTTCCGCAGCGTTTTGTGAAGCAGGACAAGACGCAGAAAGGGCGGGCAGGTCAACCGCAACCGATTGCTGCACCGGCGGCCCGGGCGCTCGCAGACGGTTTCAAGCGACGGTTCGGGTAGCGGCACCGAGCGACGCAGACCCCGCCTGTTGCCCGATGAACGCCTGCAGATCGGCGCGCGGAATGGGATGGCTCAGCAGGAAGCCCTGCACGAAGTCGCAATTCAACCCCTCTATCACCGCCATCTGTTCGTCCGTTTCCACGCCTTCCGCGGTTGTCGTGATGCCCAACGTGGTGCTCAGGCTGACGATCGAATTCAATATGGCCTGCGACTTCCGGGTTTTCTGTCCGGTTTCACTGACGAAGGAGCGGTCGATTTTCAGGTTGTCGAAGGGAAAGCGCCAGAGATAGTTCAAACTCGAAAAGCCCGTTCCGAAATCGTCCAGAGACAGCTTCACCCCGGCATCATGCAGGTCGCTCAACTGGGCCAGCACGCTTTCCGGGATATCGACCAGAACGCTTTCCGTCACCTCCAACTGCAGTTTCCTGGCGGCAAGACGCGCGCTTTCCAGCGCGTCGGCAACGATCCCGTGAAGACGCCCGCTGGAAAACTGAACTGTTGAGAGGTTCACCGAAACGATCAGGTGCGACGGCCAATTCGCCGTTTCCGAACAGGCTTCCTGGAGGATCCACTCGCCGATCTCTTCCATCATGCCCATCTCTTCGGCGATCGGGATGAACACGTCAGGGGGAAGAAAACGTCCGCTCCGGGACTGCAGGCGCAAAAGCGCTTCAAACCCGATGAGCGAGCGATCGGCCGTCCGATAGATGGGCTGATAGTAAAGTTCGAACCTGTCCTTACGCGCCAGCGCGTAGCGCAGTTCCTCTTCAAGCTTTAGCCTTTCGCGTCGGGTCTCCCGCATTGAAGGACAAAACCCGACGGTGAGGCGTCTGCCACGGTTCTTGGCGACATACATTGCCATGTCCGCGCTCCTGACAAGCTCCTCTAGGTCGCGGCCATCCCTGCCGGAAATCGCGAAGCCAACGCATGCGCCAATGTTCAGGTCGTGGCCGGACACCTGAAAGGGACGCGACAATCCTTCGACGATCCTGTTACCCAGCCGCTGGACACGCTTTTCGCTGAAATTGCGAATGGCGACGAGAAACTCGTCTCCACCATACCGGCACACCAATCCACCCAGCCCCACGATTGAGCTCAAGCGCTCGGAAACGGCGACAAGAAGGTCGTCACCGATTTCATGACCCAGAAGGTCATTGATGCTCTTGAACTTATCGAGGTCGACAAACAGCACCGACACGGTCGCCCCCGACTTGAGCAGCGAGGTCACCTCTTCGCCGAAGGACTCGCGGTTCAGCAACCCGGTCAGGGCATCATGTGTGCGGACATGACCGAGTGTTGAAGAAACGTCGTCCTTTTCCTTCTTCAGGGCGTGGATGATCAAGGCTGACGGCAGGACAAGGGCCGCCAGCGCGAAGGTCAGCAAGACGTACATCATGCGGTCCAGCGCCTTTTCAAGCTGCTGGAACTGGGCCGAATGGTCGATTTCAAGGTAGAGATATCCGCGAAGCGCGCCGTCAAGTTCGATCGGGACGATGGCTTTCGAGTGATGCCACACGGCCTGGGTCGGATCTCCTTCCTCCAGCATGAGAACGATATCCGCCTCCCCTTTCAGGATCGGCTCAACCTGGGCATGGGTCAGTGGCGCGTCAGCCAAGATGTTCGGCTCCAAGCCCGCGTCACCGCCGGAGGCTTGAGCAATGTGCGGGGCTCCAATTCCGGAGACCGGTTCACCTTGGTTGGACTGGTGATCGTGGTGGGTGTGACCGTGGCCGCTGTGGTCA
>JBCBUA010000240.1:0-8736 GCA_039818365.1 Pseudomonadota bacterium | reverse complement strand
GCCCGGAGGAATTCGCCAGTCCGTCCGGAAACATCGTTGATGCTGAATTGAGCAGCATGCGCGGGGATTCGAACGAGTTCCCGGCAACGCAGACGATGCGTGCCTTCTGCATTTGCAGGGTGCCATCCTTGTCGAAATACTCGACGCCCGTCACCTTGCCATCAGGGTTGTGCAGGATCCTGGCAACATGAGCGCGCTCGCGCACTTCCAGGTTCCCGGTTGCCTCGCCCCTGGGGATGTCGGTATAGGCGGCGGACCATTTCGCCCCCCATTTGCACCCCTGGAAGCAAAAGCCGGTCTGCTGGCACGGCAGACGCTCGTCAAAGTCCTCGGCATTGATCGCCATGCGGCCCGTGTGAACGTCCTTGTAGCCGAGTTCCCGAGCGCCTTTCTCGAACACGAGATAGTTGTTGTTCCCCGGTAGTCCGGGACGACCATTGGTCCGGGTCACGCCCAGCTTGTCCTCGGCCTTGGCGTACCAGGGCTCCATTTCTTCGGCATCGATCGGCCAGTCGAGCAGGCTTGCGCCCTGAACATCTCCATAGGTTGTCGCAGCTTTCCACTCATGCGGCTGGAAACGTAAGGATGCCCCGGCCCAGTGTGTGGTCGTTCCTCCGACGGCCTTGACGATCCAGGCTGGCAGTCCGGAAAAGTCCCTGGAAACGCGCCAGTCGCCGCTGGTCGTGCGCGGGTCGACCCAGGCAAGCTGTCCGAAACTCTCCCACTCATCGTTGACATAATCTTCCGGCAGGTAGCGTCCGCCCGCTTCCAGAGCGACCACGCTGACGCCCTTTTGTGCCAGTTCGTTTGCAAGAACGCCGCCGCCGGCGCCGGTTCCGATAACAACGACGACGGTGTCGTCGTTCAGATCAAATGGTGCAGCCATGGTTCTGTCCTCCCCTACGGCTCAAAGCCAGTTGATGTCGTTGAAACCGCGGTCGATGTAACCGCCCTTTGAATAGCTTTCGCCCTCGTAACCGAAGACCGGCCAGACGGCTTTCTGGTTGTAAAGCCCGGTAACAAGGCCGCCGCGGATCTTCTGGAAGAATGCGCTCTCTTCCATGTTGCGCAGGATATCCACCCGGTCGCGTTCCCAGCCGGTGCCAAGATACCCGTCATGCCCCTTGCCCTGCGCCGCCGCGTCGAGCGCCGCAATACCGGCTTCGACTTCCTCGGCAAGATCCGCATTGTCGTAGCCTTGGACCGCGATCACGTAAAACTCGTCGGCGATGCGGTCATGCGGGTAGATATCCCTGGCCATCTGCACCAGTGTCGCGAAGGTTTCCGGTTTCAAGGTGGTCACCTCCGCCGCCCAGGCCGCGTCCCTGGCCGCGATGAAACCCGATCCGATCACGAACGAAGCGCCCGCCGCACTTGCGCTCAAAAGCAATTGCCTGCGGCTGAGGCCTCTCGGCCCGTCTGCCTTCCTCATCTTCTCTCCTCCCTCTTGATTGTTATTTGAAGCGGCCTCCCCGCTCGAGCACCTCGATCTGGTACCCGTCCGGATCCGCAACGAAGAAAAACCGCGCGACCAGCTCTCCGGCCGGCGCGAATTCGACAAGTTTTCTCGGATTGAGCCCTTCGGCTTCGAAACGCGCATGCTCGGCGTCAAGGTCGGTGACTGAAACGGCAAAATGGCCGTAGCCGTCGCCGAGGTCATACGGGGCGGTCTGTGACTTGTTTACCGTGAGCTCAAGCTCGAACTCGCTTTCCGGGTTGCTCAGGTAGATGAGAGCGAATTCGGGAAAATCCAAACGGTCCTTGACCGTCAGACCGAACGCCTTTTCGTAAAAGGCAAGCGACCGCTCTTCGTCCAGAACGCGGATCATGGAGTGAATTGCTTTGGCCAAAAGACCGTCCTCCCGCTGCTGTGACTAGGCGGAAGGGTAGAAGGCGGCGAGACACGCGGGTGGTATACTTATACCACCTGCAGCTTTTTCTCCGGCTCAGGGTCGTCCAAGGCCGTGGGCAGCATGTCTGCAACATTGATGCCCGGGTTGACTTCAATGAATTTCAGACAGGCACACCGGAGCAGCGACGTGAAGTTTGTCGGCTCGCCGCGCAACTCCAGGACCTCCGAATGCAATGTGGAAATGAAGGTGGGCGTTGAGACATTATCCCGGCGTGCGATCTCGTCGATGATCTCCCAGAAGGCATTTTCCAGACGGATGCTGGTGCTTTGCCCGTTCAAACGCATGCTGCGGGTCTGCGTGGCATAGCGTTCGGGATCCTGTCCCGCAAATATCTGACACATGCTGTTCCTCCCGGTGTCAGTTTATTGGCTCGCGAAGCAAGAGGCTCCGCTGGCGTCCGCACTTAAGCGCGGAGACACGCATTATGATCCAGAGACCGGCAGAGCGCCAGCCACCGCGACGTGAGGCGCTGACAGGCGGGAATGACGCGAGCATGACATTGAGGACAGTCGTACGATCCTCCGTTTTTGCAGGATTTGGTTCACTGCCTTCCGGCTTGCCCCCAAGTGAACCTCATGAGGCGATCCTCAACTTGTGAATTTGTCATTCCGGCCGGAGCGCAGCGTAGAGCCGGAACCCAGTAAACACTTTTCTCTCCCTCTCTATTTTGCCTCTGGCCACTTCGGGTACAGGTTCCCGGTCTTGCCGCTGACGCGGCAAACCGGGACGACAAATTCAGGAAAGAGCATGGATCTCGGATCAGGGCCAGGACGACCCCACTGAGGTGTATTCTACCGGCACATCTCGCGCTTTCGGCGTCCTCTCCCTCATCCCGAGGAGGACCACAGGGTCCGTCTCGAAGGATGGGCGGCAGGCGCATGAGTGTGGGCCCATCCTTCGAGACAGCGCTTCCGCGCTTCCTCAGGATGAGGTGGGTTGGCTGTGCTCCTCTTGTCGGCCATGATTGTCACACCGGATCCAGCGCTGCGGAGATCCGAACCTGTCGCCGGGGTCTCTCGGGAGGCCGGCGGAAACCGCTGCGGCAGGCCGGGAACGATCGGCGTACTACAACGCCAGCTTGAGCTTACCGCCGTTGAGCGAGCGTGAACAGCAGGACATCATCCGGGTGTTGCCGCCGCGTTCGCTGCGCGTCAGAACCATGTCGCGATGATCGACCTCGCCTTCCAGCACCGTGACCTCGCAGCTGCCGCACAGCCCTTCCCGGCAATCGCAGGCGATGTCGATCCCGGCGGCAAGAATGGCATCAAGCAGGGTCTCGTCCGCCGCCACGCTGAGTGTCAGGCCCGAGTCGGCAAGGCTGACCTCAAACCCTTTTTCGACGGCCGGGTCGAGGCCGGCGCTGCCGGCGGCAAAGAACTCGAAATGAAAGCTGCCGTCGGGCAAATGCGCAGACAGGTGTTCGGCGGCGGTAATGAGACGCTCCGGCCCGCAGACATAGATCTGCCCGCCTTCGGGTATGCCATTCACGATCTGCGCCAGATCGGCCCGCTGCCCTTCATCGCCTGCATGGACCAAAAGGCGGGAGCCGTGATCGCGCTCGAGCCGATGAAGAAACGCCATCGAGGTTCGCCCTCGACCGCAATAGTGAACCTGGTACGTCTTGCCCAGCGCCTTCAGCCGATCGGCCATCGCGATGATCGGCGTGATGCCGATACCCCCGGCAACCAGCACATAATGCTCCGCGCTTTCGTCCAGACGAAAAAGATTGTGCGGCCCCCGCAGGCGCAGTTCCATGCCGTCTTCAATGGTGTCATGCAGGAACGCGGACCCTCCGCGCCCGTTCGCCTCGCGCAGGATCGCAAGATCGTAGCTCCCGCTGCCCGGCTGCCCGCAAAGGGAATACTTGCGGTCATACCCGCCGGTTGAGAGCTCGACATGTGCGCCCGCACTCCAGTTCGGCAATGCACGGCCGCGTGAATCCACCAGTGTCAGACCGAGGATATCCTCCGCTTCGCGGCGCACGCCGGCCACCTTGACCTTGCGCGCAATATCCCGCCGGAGCGGCGGACCGACGGGAAAATGGCGGTCACCACGGGCGATTGCCGGATTGCGCCGCTCGGGGTTGCCACCCGGGTCCCATTCGACCCAGAGCTCTTCAGGCCCCCGGAACGAGGTGCTCGGGACATAGGAAAAGTCCTGCTCTGACAGCTTCAGATGCGGCAGGCGACGCGTGAATTCCTCCAGGAAGATCCGCATTTCCATTCGGCCGATATTCTTGCCCATGCATTGATGGCTGCCGTAGCCGAAGGTCAGGTGATCGACAGCATTGTCGCGATAGATATCGAACCTGTCCCCGTCTTCGAAATGACGTTCGTCCTGGTTGCCGGACGCCTGAACGATAAGAAGCTTGGCCCCTTCCGGGAGTTCCACACCGCCGAGTTGCGCCGCTGCGGTCGCCTGTCTGCGCCAGGCAACGATGGACCCTGAATAGCGCAGGCATTCCTCAACCGCATTGGGTATGAGGCTCGGGTCACTGCAGATGTCGTCCCAGGCCTCGCGCTGGCTCAACAGCGTCTTGAACATGTTGGCCGAGGCAAGGGACGTTGTCTCGTGCGCGGCAACGATGATCGCCATCATCATCGAGTGCACGTAGCTGTCGGTCACCACGTCTGGCATCTGCGCGTTCTTGCGGATCGTTTCATGCATCCAGCCGGTGCCGTCCGGCTCCTGTTTCATCCGTTCGATGATCCTGCCGGCATATTGCCAGAACTGTCCGACGGAATGGGCGACCGCGATCTGCTGTTCGTCGGTCGGCCTGCCCCAGGTGTTGACGGAATGCGCAACGGAAAAGGTCTTGAAGACCGCGATTTCATCCTCGGGCACACCCAGGAAATGCAGCGCGACATTGAGCGGCACTTCATAGAGCAGCGCATCAACGAGGTCGACACGGCCCGTATCGATGAACGCATCCATTTTCTCCCGTGTCAGCCGCCGCACCATCTCCTGGTTGGCTTCCAGATTTTCAGGCAGAAAGTGGTCCATCAGAACCCGCCGCCGCTCCATATGCGCGGGCTCGTCCTCGTTCACCATGGTCCGGTTGAGCTGATAGCCGTAGCTCTTGAGAACCTCCATCGCTTCCGGCGGCGCAGGCGTGATCTTCTCAAGGGCAATGCATGGTGAATAGAGGATGTTGTCGCGAAAAACCGCCTTGATGTCCGCGTAGCGGCTGACGATCCAGTATCCGAGCTTTTCGCTGAAGAAGACGGGTAGTTGCGCGCGCGACCAGCGCAGCGCCTCGGCAGGATCGGCCTGGTATGCTGCGTCGAACGGGTCGAATTCGGCTGCCGTGCGTGAAAACGGGCAGGCACCTTCTTCAGCGGCCCTGCCGTCCGTTCCACTCAAACCCGCCATCGTTCCCCCTCGCCGCGTTTCATCCTCTGCGTTTCGCGAGCACTATAGGTAAGAATGCGGGACCGCGCGAGATATCAGGCGAAGTCAATGACGATCGCGCCCTGGGCGCGGCCCCGCCTCTGATAGGCCAGGGCCTCCATGGCGTTGGAGACGTCGAAGCTGGTGGCGTCGACCACCGGCCTGATCGTGCCGGATTCAACAAGGTCCTGAATTGTTGCCAGATGCCTGTGGTCCGGCGTCATCGGGACGAAGGCGTATCTGGCACCACGTGTCTTCGCCTTGCGCCTCAGATCACGTGCCTTGAACCAGAGAAGCTGCCGCATCAGGGGATTGAGACCCACCTGTTTCGCCGCCTTGTCGTCGACGGGACCAAACAGGCTGATGACGACCCCGCCCGGCCTGATCACATCGAACGCGGTGAAGGTGGCATCGCCCCCGAGCGTGTCCAGCACCATGTCCAGATCGCGCACCTCGTCCCGGTAGTCCACGAGCTGATAGTCGAGGACCTCGTCCGCACCGAGTTCCCTGACCCAGTCCGCATTTTCCGTACTTGTCGTGGTGAAGACCGTTGCGCCGAGAAACTTCGCATACTGTATCGCGAAGGACCCGACCGCACCGCCGCCTTCGTGGATCAAAATGCGGTCGCCGCTCTTCGTCCCGTTTTTCTCAAAGGCCTGAATAACCGCGCTTCCGATCATCGGAAGACCGGCCGCTTCGCGGAAATCGGCATTGATCGGCACGGGTCCGATATGCCCCGCATGCACTATGTGAAACGCAGACGGCGTGCCGAGGTTTGCATTCGGCACATAACCGAACACCGCCTCTCCTAGGTCGCGATCGGTCACATTTGCTCCCTTGGCGACCACGATGCCGGAAATGCAGAGCCCGCCGCCATGCGGGAACATTGTCTGCACGACAGGTGTGTTCTTGCTGTCTTCGGCAAGAAAATCTGCCGGATTGACGGCAGCCGCATGCACCTTGATCAGAACCTCGCCGCGTCCCGGTTTCGGCCTGTCGCGACGATCACCGGTAAGAGCCGGCCCGTCCGCTGGCCCGCCTCTTGTTTCGGACCGGAACTCAATCATGGCTTTGACCGTTTCTGATTGAGGCAGGATCCGATCGCCGTGGATGGCTGACGGAGAGGCTTGAGGATGCCATGCCGCGACGTCTTGCGACGCGCACGCGAATACGGCGTCAAACACGCAAGCGCGGGGTCACCGGTTTCGCTCCCTGCAGGGGTGTCCTCCGCCAGCCGAAACGGGTTTGGTGAAACCGGGGCCTGAAGCACCGGCGCGAGGTCACCGGGCGGCCGAATTGCGGGCCTCTGGCGTGACCAGGAAGAAACGGTTGTCATATAACGGACGCCTCGTTTGACAGACGCCCCCACACACACGAATCCTTAGCGAGAAATAGTAAAAAAGTAATATACTTGCCTGTTTCCGGTCAGGTTTTGATTTTTCTCTGAAATTTTTTCGGGTTTTACTATTGGAAGCAAACATATAGCCGGCTTTTAACACTCAGAAGGCCGCATAAGTCCACCTCGTACCGAACCGCAAAAAGGATTGTTCCCCCGATTTGGCATCAACTCATTTGAACACAATCAAGCGCGTCGCCGGAATGCGCCCAAGTGGACTGTCGTTGTCTCCACGACCGTCATTCCAGACAAGCGAGGCGATGCTGAACGCTGATCTGGAAACCAGAAATCTGGGTCAAGCGAAGCAAACACTCTTGTCGATAAGACCAGACCAGGGTCAGGACCCATTGCCGCGGTTCCGTCTCTTTCTCTCGCGTTTAGGATGACGTTTATCTTTCTCATGAGGGCAACGACGGCGACGATTGGTTTTTCCCCGTCTTTGATAAGGCGTTGATAGAAGA
This sequence comes from Pseudomonadota bacterium, assembly GCA_039818365.1. GTDB lineage: Bacteria > Pseudomonadota > Alphaproteobacteria > Rhizobiales > Stappiaceae > Roseibium. The sequence continues at coordinate 1,576 of JBCBUA010000240.1, read as the reverse complement.
TACGTAATGGTCCCTCTACCCTCCCCCTGCGGTGTGCCGCCTGCCCTTGCAATCCATGCCCTGACGCCCTTGCCGCGCATGTTCTGCCCGCTTTCGGACGCACAGGGTCTTTGCTCATTCAGCGGCAGACAACCCTGGAGCATCGGTCGCACGCGGCGTCTTCATCTCCGCAAACTCGTGGTCGAAGCTGATCGATTGCTGGATGCCGTCTTCAAAGAAGTCGAGCGCCATGGGACATTGGACATTCGGCAATACGGCAACATCGTAGAGTTCATCGACCTCCCCCTTGATGCGCAGCCATTCAATGGTCTCGCCCGATTGCAGACTGATGATCTGGAGACCGCACCAGGGGTCGGCGTCCCGTGACTTCAGAGCCGCATCGAGATCCAGGCCGGCAAAGGTCTGGTCGCGGGGCAACGACAGGCCGACGATGGCGTTGTTGTTGTGAAAGGCAAGCCCGCGCAGGAAACCGGGGCAGAATGCAATCGGTTCGATCGCGCCGATAACGCGGTCGATCCGGCACAGATTGCCGCGCCCGGCGTCGAGAACGTAGAGGTCATCCCGGTAAAGCCGCGGCGAATGCGGCATGGAGAGCCCTTCGGTAAGTATGGTGTCATTCGCGACGTCCATGATCAGGCCGCCATTACCCCGGTTCTCGCGCCACCCTGCCTGGACGTCCGACCGGGAGACGGCGGTCACGTAACGCGGATGGCCTACGTCCATGCAGAGACCATTGAGGTGGCAGCGGTCTTCCTTTGCCAATTCGGAAATGAATGGCGGTTTCCAAAGCGGTCGGAAGGAATGCACCGGGTCCGTCACGGCAAGACAGGAATAGGCCGTGTTTACAAAGACGATCCGCCCAACCGCGTCGAGCGCAAGGTCATGCGCCATCAAGTTCCCGGTCACGAAGGACCGGCGCGGAACGTAGCAGCGGTCATGGTTGTTGTTGGCGACTTGGCCTTTGCGTAGGATGTTTTCAAAGCGCCAGATCTGGTGCTGCGTTCCAAGGTAAAGGGACTGGGACATCGGGTCGGCCCAAAGCCCCATGGCTTCGTCGAAGTTCCGCTGGTGAAACGAGAGTGCCCCGGTTTTCATCACGCCGATCAAAAACAACTTGCCGGTCTTGTAAGACGTGAAGGCGAGCGCGCACTTGTTGCGGATCAGCCAGCGGACAATGCCGGGTGAACAGGAAAGCTCCAGCTTCGTTTCGGTTTTTTCCGGCGCCGCGGTGGCGGCACTTCTGTTCTGCTGCGGCAAAACCTTGCCTGACGCCTTCGCCTGGCTGGACTTGAGGTTGCTCGCCTTGATGTTTTTCGGTCCGGACACTCTGCGTCTCCTTTTTTGTTTTACTCCCAAGCGTTTTGCCGGGTTTCGCTTTTCCCTCTAACTTCACCCCGGACGGGCGGAGCGCAGGTCCGGGTTCACTCGTTTTCAGAACACCTGTTGCTTGTAGCTGGTGGCGTCCTCACTCCCGTCATTGCCGGGCTCGACCCTGCAATCCATGCCCTGACACCTCAACAACGCACGTCCTGCCAGGCGGAAGCGCAACGGCATGGATCCCGGATCAAGTCCGGGA
>JBCBUA010000239.1:0-8781 GCA_039818365.1 Pseudomonadota bacterium | reverse complement strand
TAAACGGAAGCGGACTATATAGCCGACTTCACCCGCCGTCGAGACTGCAATCGGCCCTCGCGGTTCGGCGGCAGGAGCGGCGCTTGAAGGGTGGCCCTGTCAGACCTCCGCTTCCAGCGGAATGGCCGTCCGTTTCACGATGGGGCGGATGGCGAAGGAGGATTTCATCCTCAGGACGCCCGGAAGCTGGGACAGGTGATCGCGGTGGATGCGTTCGAAATCGATCGGGTCCGCAGCGGTCAGCCGCAAGATGTAGTCGGCATCCCCGGCCATCAGGAAACACTCCATGATCTCGTCCGACCGCGCGACGGCGCGCTCAAAGCTTTCAAGCGTTTCCTTGGACTGGCCGGTCAGGGAGATTTCGACAAAGACGTCCATACGGCGGCCGAGCTTGCGCTGATCGAGCAGGGCGACGTAGTTCTCGATCACCCCCGCTTCTTCAAGGGCGCGCACGCGCCGGAGGCAGGCGGATGCCGACAGGCCGACAACATCGGCAAGGTCGGCATTGGCGATCCGTCCATCCTTTTGCAGCACATCGAGGATTTTCCGGTCGAGGCGATCGAGCTTCATTATGTTGCACCGCACATATTGCGTTAAATATTGTACATGTTCGCAGAAAATACGGCTTCTATCCAGATTTGCGCAATAGAATTGTTCAATTCCTGTTTTGGCGCCGTGGGAACGCAAGCACATTCGACCGCAAAGGGCGTAGACTTAAAGGCAATCAATAACGCGTCCAGAGGAGACATGATCATGCGCATTGGTGTGCCGAAGGAAATCAAAAACCATGAATACAGGGTCGGGCTGACGCCTGACAGTGTTCACGAGATGATCGCCCACGGGCATGAGGTGCTCGTTGAAACCAATGCCGGAGCGGGTATCGGCGCAAGCGATGCCGACTACCAGGCCGCGGGTGCCAAGATCCTGGGCTCGGCAAAGGAAGTCTTCGACGCCGCGCAAATGATTGTAAAGGTCAAGGAACCGCAGGCGGTCGAGCGCGCCATGCTGCGTCCGGATCACATTCTTTTCACCTATTTGCATCTGGCACCGGATGCGGACCAGACCGCTGACCTGGTCAAGTCCGGCGCAACCTGCATCGCCTATGAGACTGTTGTGGACGCAAAAGGCGGTCTGCCGCTGCTCGTGCCGATGTCCCAGGTGGCCGGGCGCCTTTCGGTCATCGCCGGTGCCAAGGCACTTGAAAAGGCACATGGCGGCTCCGGCACCCTTGTCGGCGGTGTTCCCGGCGTCGAGCCTGCCAAGGTTGTCGTCATCGGCGGCGGCGTTGTCGGATCGCATGCCATCACCATGGCGATCGGGCTCGGCGCAGACGTGACTGTTCTGGACAGAAACACAGCGGTCCTCGGCCAGCTTGCACAGACATTCGGTCCGGCGCTGAAGACGGTTTACTCAACGAAATCCGCGCTGGAAAAACACGTGCTGGAAGCCGACATGGTGGTTGGTGCGGTCCTGGTGGCTGGTGCGGCTGCACCCAAGCTGGTGTCCAAGGACCTTGTCAGCCGCATGAAGCCGGGTTCGGTCCTGGTGGATGTCGCCATCGATCAGGGCGGCTGCTTTGAAACATCCAGGGCAACCACGCACTCCGACCCGACCTACATCATCGATGATGTGGTGCATTACTGCGTTGCCAACATGCCGGGCGCCGTGCCGAAAACCTCCACCTACGCGCTCAACAACGCGACGCTGCCCTTCGCGCTGGCACTTGCCGACAAAGGTGCGAAGAAGGCGTTGCTCGACGACCCGCATTTCCTGCCGGGCCTGAATGTCATTGGCGGGCAGGTGACCTGTGAGGCGGTTGCCGCGGCACTCGGCTACGACTATGTCGATCCGGCCACGGCGCTGGAACAGAGCGACGCCAGCCAGGCTGCCTGAAGCCGCAAGTCCTGAAATGTTTGAAAGGCCGGTCATTCGACCGGCCTTTTTTGCTGGACGGCACCTTCGTGTGTCCAACTGGAACGGCAGGAGAGGAGAAACGGCTGCGCCTTTAGCGTGTTTTATTGTGCGCAAATCGCATAACGGGAAAAATGTTCAGGAGCTAGAGTCACCTTGGGGAAAGACCCGGGACAAGATCCCGGATCGTCTCCAGATCAACACTGTCCTGGAGATTGCGATGTCAACAATTCTGAAACTCACCGCAGCTGCCGTCGTGTTGGCAGCCGGTCTGACCGGACCGGTCGCGTTGGCAGGCGACCTTTACACGGTCACCATAACAAATCACACGAACTACGCATTCATTGACGGTATTTATGAAAACAAGTCCGGAGTGAACGTCCAGACACCCATACCGACGACGATCCCAATTGGTGAAAGCGGGACGGTTCAGTTCGAATACAACATCAACACGTCGCCGCATCTGAATATGCATTGGACGCTGGACAGCGACAACGGCCATGCGGTTGCAGCCATCGTCAAGAGCCCGGGCAACTGTCACACCGACGTGCCCAGCGGCGTTCACAGCGACCACTACAACTGCAGTTCCAAGAATATCACTTTTGTCTATTGCATGAGCGATGACACCGAAGATTGCAGCAGGTAAATCCGTTCAGCCAACGGCGCTCAGAGATACCAGGCCCCGCCCACGGCGGGGTTTTTTTTAGACTGCCGGCCCGCTTCGGCACAACCGTATTTCGCACTTTCAAACGGTTCGGGATGCTTCCCGTTGCCACCCGATCACCCTTGCGTGGACAACGCCTTACATCTGTTTTAAAGCTCAAGGACAAAGCAGGAGGAGACGCCGGGATGAATGGTGCGGAAGCGCTGGTTGAGACAATGCTGGCTTCCGGCGTTTCGGTTTGCTTTGCCAATCCGGGTACGTCTGAAATGCACTTCGTTGCAGCCCTGGATACGCACCCGGAAATGCGCTGCATTCTCTGCCTTTTCGAGGGAGGCGTGACCGGGGCCGCTGACGGCTACGCCCGCATGAGCGGCAACGTTGCCGGAACGCTGCTTCACCTCGGACCCGGTTTCGGCAATGGCTGGGCCAATCTCCACAACGCGCGCAAGGGCCAGTCGGGTGTGGTCAATATCGTGGGCGACCATGCAGGCTATCACCTGAAACACGACGCGCCGCTGCAGGCGGATCTCGATGGGGTGGTCGGCTCGGTGTCCCATTGGGTCCGGCGCGCGACGGACAGTTCGACCGTTGCGGGGGCAGGGGCCGAAGCGATCCGGATGGCGCGAAGCGGCCAGATCGCGACGGTGATCCTTCCCGCGGATTCAGCATGGGGCGACAGCGGATCAGGACCGGCCAGCGAGCTTCCGCCCGTTCGCAAGCACCGGCCCGACGAGGATCGCGTCAAGGCGTCGGCGCACGCGCTGACCCTTCCCGGTGCCGCCCTCCTTGTCAGCGGTCCCGCGCTCTACGGGGCGGGGGCCGAACTTGCCGGTAAGATCGCCGCACGGACCGGGTGCCGCCTGCTGGCCCCTTTCTTCGCGCCCCGCATTGCCCTTGGAGAAGGCGCCGTGGCGTTCGAGACAATGCCCTACAATGTCGACTTGAGCGCTGAGTTCCTCACGGGTCTCAAGCATATCGTTCTGGTCGGGGAAGACCCGCCGGTCAATTTCTTCGCTTATCCAGGCAAACCCTCGACGCCGGAACCGGCGGGCTGCGCAATCGGCCAGCTCTGCTTTGCCGATTGGGACGTCATGTGGACGCTGGAAAAGCTCGCCGAAGCCGCCGGTGTCGACGGCAGCGAGGAGGTTGCCAGGGTCGCGCGTGACGTCCCGCCGCTTGAAAGCGGTCCGCTTTCGGCTGAAGGGATCGGACGCGGTTTGTCGAACTTCCTCCCTGACGATGCAATCCTGGTGAACGAGGCGGTTACCGCCGGGCCCGGTATCTGGCCGGCGGTGAACATGTCTTCACATCATGACCGGATCAACAACACGGGCGGGTCCATCGGCCAATGCCTGCCGAACGCCCTGGGAGCAGCCGTGGCATGCCCGGACCGGACGGTTATTGCCGTCTCCGGTGACGGCTCCGCCATGTATCAGGTCCAGTGCCTGTGGACGGCAGCGCGCGAGGGGCTGAACATCACGTTCGTGATCATCGCGAACAGGGGCTACCAGATCCTGCATGCCGAGCTTCAGGCGCAGGGCGCACCAAAGCCCGGACGCAATGCACGCGCCATGTTCGACATCGAGGATCCGCTGATTGACTGGGTTGCACTTGCGGCCGGCCATGGCGTGCAGGCCGTGCGGGCCGACACGGAAGAAGCCTTTGCCGAAGCGATGGAAATGGCGGCACACACGCACGGGCCGTTCCTGATCGAAGCCGCGATCTAGAACATCAATGCGCTGCTAATGCCAAGATGGCTCTGCTCAGGTTTTCAGGTCCAGCTGCCTAAGGGCATCTGACCTTGTACGGCGTTCCGTTGTGGTCGTGTGCGATGCAGTTTCGCGGTGTCGTGACGACACCGATCAGCCCGCCGCCGACGGCACCAAGGGCGGCTCCGGCAATCGTGGCGTTGACAGTCGACCCTGCCACGGCACCAATCGTCGCTCCGGTCGCTGCACCCAGCCCGGCTCCGATCAGCATTCTGTCGCGCTGGCTTTCCGTGTTGGCGCAGCCGGCCAGCAGGAAGGCGAGGGCTGCAACGGCAAGAATCGGTTTCATCCATGCTCCCCAGCAAAGCAATAAGCTTCACCAGCGTGGAGCTGTATGGTTAACAGATTCTTACCGTGACCCGGTTATCCAAGCTTTATCAAGGTGCTTGGAGGAACTGTTGAGCCGGTCAGTTCGGAGTTGTGGCAGCGCCGATTGCGGCACCGCCGGCCGCTCCAAGGGCCGCTCCCGCGATCACGGGTGCTGCGCCAGCGCCAACGGCTGCTCCGACGATCACGCCCGTCGCGGCACCGAGACCGCCGCCGATGATTGCCCGGTCCGTTTGTCTGCTTGAAGAACAACCGGCGAGAAGGGTGGCCACTGCTGCCACGACCAGAATTTGTTTCATGTCGGATACGACCTCAAAATGAGTGTGATCTGGCGACGGCTTCAGCTGAGTCAAGGTGCAATGGCCTGGGCAGAGGGAATTGAACTGCCCGGCACGCCGCTCCTACGAGATACAGCCGAATCGGCGCCAATCGATGTTGAAGGTCACAACCCGATGCTGTTGGCCGAAAGGGTGCAGCCGCACACGTTCGGCCCCGCAGTCCTGGCAGGACGCTCAAAACCAATTGGTCTCATTATGAATTGCGTAACCTAAATGGCCCGTTAACGCAGAGGGCCATTGTGGCGCATTTTGATCAGGGGCAGACGACGCGGTAGGGATTTCCATACCGGTCATAAGCGACGCAGTTCTTCGGTGTTGTCGCGGCGCCGACAATGGCACCACCCGCGCCACCGATGGCCGCACCGGCGAGGGCCGGACCGACGCCGCCTCCGGCTGCGGCACCAATGATGGCACCGGTCGCAGCTCCGAGGCCGCCACCTACAAGTGCCCGGTCTGTCTGGCTGTCCGACTGACAGCCAGCAAGAAGCGCCGCAGCGGCAGCAACAAAAAACAGTTTTTTCATGATTTTATCCTACCGATCCGCGGCATTGTCACACAGTCATTGCTGCAAGGTTTTTGTTACGGGCAGGCGACGCGATACGGATTGCCGTAACGGTCATAAGCCACGCAGTTTTTCGGGGTCGTTGCCGCGCCGACGATCGCGCCGCCCGCTGCACCGATTGCACCACCTACAAGCGCGCCGCCGACGTCGCCGGTCGCTGCAGCACCGATTGCGGCACCGGTTGCAGCGCCAAGGCCACCACCGACAAGGGCGCGGTCCGTCTGGCTGTCGGACTGACACCCTGCCAACGCAACGCCGATTGCAGCGAGCAGAACAAGCTTCTTCATTAAAGGTAACTCCCTTCAAGACCGCTGGGTGCGGCAATTTCAATAGTTTAAAGTCTTGCCAAGGTTAAGCTGCTTTGCGCGCTGGGGCAATCTATCAATTCCTACAGTACACAAAACCCAACTTGCTGTCCGGGCAGAGTCTTTCGATGTTCAGGAACAGATAGAGTCCGTTGGGCGAAAGTATGGCGGTTGTGATCAGTTCTTCAGTACCGAAAGCAAGCCGCGTGTGGATGCGTCTTTTCCGTCGGCCGGAGCGTCGCCCCTGACCATGGGCAGGAGCGCAGTCGCCAGTTCCTTGCCGAGTTCCACGCCCCACTGATCGAACGAGTTGATGCCCCAGATGACGCCCTCAACGAAGACGCGATGCTCGTAAAGCGCGATCAGGCGCCCAAGCGCATAAGGGGTCAACTTGTCATAAACGAGCGTGAAGGACGGGCGGTCGCCGGGAAACACCTTGTGCGGCGCAAGCCGCTCCACGTCGCCCTCCGGCATGCCTGAAGCTGCAAGGATGGTCCTTGCTTCTTCAAGTGTCCTTCCGAGCATCAGCGCTTCGGACTGGGCAAGGCAATTGGCCGTCAGAAGCTCGTGATGATGGCGCAGGTCGTCCTCGTGGCCTTCCTTCGCGATGAGGAATTCGCAGGGAATGACCGTCGTGCCCTGGTGCAGCAGCTGGTAGAAAGCGTGCTGGCCGTTTGTGCCCGGTTCCCCCCACACGAGAGGGCCGGTGTCCATGTCGACCGGGCTTCCGTCGAGCTTGACGCGCTTGCCGTTGGACTCCATGTCGAGCTGTTGCAGATAGGCGGGAAGGCGGGACAGGCGCTGGTCATAGGGCAGCACCGCTCTCGCGCCATAGCCCAGAACATCCCGGTGCCAGACACCGATAAGGGCCATCAGGACCGGCAGGTTGCCCTCAAGCGGTGCTTCCTGAAAATGAACATCCATCGCATGGGCGCCCTCCAGGAAGTCACTGAACGCGTCCGGGCCGATTGCGATCATCAGCGGCAAACCGATCGCGGACCAGATGGAATAGCGTCCACCAACCCAGTCCCAGAAGCCGAAGACGCGCGCACTGTCGATCCCGAAGGCCGCAACCTTGTCGAGTGCGGTTGAGACCGCGGCAAAGTGCTTGCCGACCGCTTCTTCGCCAAGCGCTGACGCGATCCATTTGCGCGCGGTTGCGGCGTTGGTCATCGTCTCGATGGTCGTGAAGGTCTTCGACGCGACGATGATGAGCGTTGTTTCAGGATCAAGCTTTTCAAGCGTATCTGCGATATGCGCCCCGTCCACATTGGAGACATAGTGCAGTTCCGGGCCGTCGTGATACGGCGCCAGCGCAAGCGTGGTCATGACCGGGCCAAGATCGGACCCGCCAATGCCAATATTAACAACGTCGGTAAAGGGCGCGCCTGAAGAGGACACCAGTTCGCCGGACCGGATGGCTTCGGCAAAGTCCGCCATCGCATCCAGGACCGAACGGACATCCGTCATGACGTCTTTCCCATCGACCATGACGGGCTTGTCCGACCTGTTACGCAGTGCGGTGTGAAGCACGGCCCGTTTTTCGGTTTCGTTGATCTTTTCGCCTGCGAACATCGCTGCGCGCCGGCCTTCGACACCGGCCTTGTCCGCCAGGGACAGAAGCTCGGCCAGGGTGTCGCTGTCGATTTTCGTTTTGGAATAGTCGAGCAGAAGGTCGTCTGTGCGTGCCGAGAATGTCGCGAAGCGGTCTGGGTCGTCGGCAAACAGGGACCGAAGCGTTGTGCTGCTCAACTTTTCAGCCTGGCGGGTGAGGGACATGCGTGTCGCTTCGAGTGTCATGAGACTTCCTCTTAAATCGATTTAACTGTCTGGATTTCGGTCACGGCAGACAGCGATCCAATTAGCACAGCATTCTGACGGAGTGGAGACTTTTTCTGAAAAGCTGTGCCCTGGTGAAAGCGCGAAGGACGTGCTGGCGCGCGTGTGCGCGACTGCCGCGAGAAAATGCCTGAATTGACGAGAAATTAGGAGTTTTGGCGCACAGTCGGGTCCGCGTGCTTGCTCCGCACAGGTGATGAACAGGACAAGACTTCAGGTGTTTTAGCCCATGAGCAACGAGAAAATGGATCCAGCTCTCACGCATCTTCAGGAAAATCCTGAAACCAGTGAAGATGTTCAGGTCGTCGATTTCGACACGCTCGCCATTGTCGATGCCGTGATCTCCAATGTGAACGAGTGGGGCTGCAAGGTGACCTCGGAGCATGTCGAGGAGCTTTACAAGAATATCGGTATCCGTTTCCCGGGGGCGCGCAAGCTTTCCAAGGCGCAGGTGACGTCCGTCAAGGGCAACGACGCGTCGGTGGTGTTCGTGACCAGCGAAAGCAAGGTCAGCGACAAGCGCCGGGAAAGGCGAAACGATGTCAAGATACCGGTGAAAATTGCGGATCTGGAAGGCATCACCGAAATAGAGGGCACAATTGTCGACGCTGCCAAGAACGGCTGCAAGGTCAAGGCCAATGGGCTGACCGCCTTTCCGGAAGAAGTGCTTCTGACCATGAACAAGTTCAACAAGCCGGTGGTTGCCGAGTTTGCATGGCGCAACGACAAGTCCGCCGGCTTGCGGCTGCTCTGGGACAGAACGCTGGAAGAAACGGACGGCCTGCAAACCTCCGATGAGTGCCATGCCGCCGCCGCAGAAACCGAGGACGCCTGAGCGTCCCGTCCCATTCTCACATCAGGCCGCCTAGGGTCAGAACTCATTCATTTGGTTAAACTGGCGCAGCAAACGGCGAAGCTGCTCGGAAAAACGCGAGAAGCGGGCTGCCTGCCCGGTTGAGCGGTTTGACGTGGCGGATCGAAGCCGTTTTTGCGTCCTGCAGGGATAGGGTGAATTTGCCCGGCAACGTCGTCGCAAATCCTTGGAAACCGAACGGTTTCCTGCAGC
>JBCBUA010000238.1:0-8796 GCA_039818365.1 Pseudomonadota bacterium | reverse complement strand
GCTCGATTTCTTCCGGCACATGCAGCTTCTTGATCTTCTCGTCAATCAGCGTCAGCACACTCGTGTGGGCGGCATCGACCGCCTCAAGCTTGTCGTCTGACGAGTTCTCGACATACTCGATCGCCTTGATCTCCATGTGGGAGAAGGCTTGGGTAACATCGGTCGCCGCAGCAAGCGCGTTGCCATGTTCGGTGAACTCGGTGAACTCCTGATCCAGCGTGTGGAACATCATCGCTGACTTTCCACCCAGGAAAACCATGATCAGCAGGAGTGCGCCGAAGGCGAGCAGAAGCTTCTGCGTCAGCCGCATATTATAAAACCAGGCCACGATATCCCCTCCGAAAACGTGGTTGAATGGAAAATCAGTTCGAGGTGAGCTCGCTCACGGTCTCGATCAGGACATCGTTCGTGAAGGGTTTCTTCAGAACCGCATCCGCCTGGGTCGAGGAAAGCTGCAAGGCATTGTCTGCAGGGATGCCGGCACCGCCGCCGGACATTGCGATCACCTTCGGAGCCGATGTTTTCGTTTTCAGCTCGAACACGACATCGGTTCCGTCCGAAGCCGGCATCATGATATCCGTGATGACAAGATCGAACTGCCGCGACGAGGCGATTTCCAGCCCCTTGTTTCCGTCATCGGCCTCGACGACGTCGTGACCGGCCTTGCGGAGTGTTGCTGCGATGGCATGCCGAACCGGCTGCATATCGTCAATCAGTAGAATGTGGCACATAGTTCGGTATCTCCCAGATGTACCGAACTACAACCCTACGTAATTGTCGGTATATCTATAGTAAACATACAACCTCGGCCGTCGCCGCCTGGTTGTAATAGGCCCTCTGCAACTATTATTTTTCCATCAACTTTATTAATAATTTGCAAAGCGACAGAAAGCCCAAGACCAGTGCTATTTTTACTAATACTTTTAGAGTAAAAAGGATCAAATACTTTATGCCTGAGCCCAAATGGAATGCCTGGTCCATTATCGGCAATCGAGATTTGCGCCTTCGAACCTTCGAGTTCTGCCAGTTCTATACGTATTGTCCCGGAATGCTTGGTCGCCTGGGAGGCATTCGTGACGATATTGATGATTACTTGTGCAAACATGGTTTCGCTGATCGGAATATTCATATCCTTTGGAACATTCCTGAAACCGGTTTCAATCGTCACTGTCGGCGGCAGCATGAGGCGCACCAGATCGACCGCACGAATGAGGGCGTCGGGCAAGGTCGTTACGCCTGTTTCCTCTTCGAAACGGCCCCTCGAAAGGCCCAGCAGGTTGTTTGACAGGTCCGCCGCCTGGGTTGCGCTGTAATGGGCCATCTCCAGATCGGTCCGGATACCGGGATCCAGAATATCGGGCAGATGCAGCGAAATCAGGCTCGTGACGGGGTGCAGCAGATTGTTGAGCTGATGAGCGAGCGCGCCGGATGCCGTCCCGAGCGCCTCCAGACGGTTCCGGGAAATCTCGCTTTCAGCCCGGATGCGTTCCTCCGTGATATCCCGCTGGATGCCGAGATAGGCGGACAGATCGCCGCTTGCATCGAAGATCGGTGCCATGCGCAACGAATTGAGGAACGGTTCGCCCGTTTTGCGGTAGTTGAGCAGAACCACATCGATCGGCTCCCGCTCGGCGATTGCCTTCCGGATCCGGGCGACATCGTCGGCGCTTGTCTCCTCGCCTTGCAGGAACCGGCAGTTCCGTCCCAGCGCTTCCTCCGACGCATATCCGGTGGTTCGTTGAAAGGACGGATTGACATAGGTAAGCGGCAGGTCGGGCTGGCGCGCGTCCGAAACGCTCACGGTATCCGGGGAGCCTTCCAGCAGGGACTTCAAAAGATCGGGTGATGTCCCCGCAATCTTTTCAAGCGCGGCGTAACCCTGGTCCATGCGGCCTTGCATTTCAGTCTCCCCACACGAAGCGCTGACTGCTCATTGCCGCAAGGGTAGGGGGAGAAGCAGAAAAACGGAAGAGCGCAGGACGGGTGTTCCCCACAGGAAACAACGCCCGTTTGTCTCTTCCGAAATTCGCGAAGATCAGAGACTGCGTTCAAAACACGCCTGGCATGCTCAGGACCGGATGAAGTGCAGTGTTCTGAAGTCCTGCCGCCAGGCGGAAACCCTGTCCGCCATCGCCTCCGGGTCGTTGGCGCGCAGGGCTTCGGCGATCAAGCCGGCAAGGCGCGGCATGTCCGCAGATGTCATGCCCCAGCGCACCAGTTCGGGCGTGCCGATCCGCAATCCGTTCATGTCCCCGTCGACCGCTGCGGCGGGCAGACCGATGCCGCAGGCAAGGAACCCGGCCTTGCGCAGTTTCTTCGACGCCGACTGCCCGCCGCCGAAGGCTGCAGCCTCCACCGCGAACTGATGCGATGCGGTTATTCCTTTCGCGGTCTGGAACACCGGAATGCCTTCATTGGCGAGGGCGCGCGCAAGCGCCTGGGCGGACGCAGTCATTTCCTGGGCATAGCCGGCACCGAAATCCCGCCAGTCGAGCAGCGAAACCGCAAGAGCAGCCGACTTGGCAACATCGAAGTTGGCCGTCAGACCGGGAAAGGCGATCGCGTCGAGTTTATGTGCCAGATCCTTGTCGTTGGTGACAATCAGGCCACCGGCGGGCCCGCCGAGGCTTTTATACGTGCTCATGGTCATCAGGTGCGCACCGTCCGCAAGCGGGTCTGAAAAGACACCCCCGGCGATCATGCCGCATTGATGGGCCGCATCGAAAAGGACAGACGCCCCGACCTCGTCGGCGATCGCTCGGATCTCTGAAACCGGATGCGGGAAGAGATTGAGGCTCATACCGATGGTGATCAATTTTGGCTTCAGACGGTGTGCCATGGCGCGCAGACCGTCCACATCGATCGTGTAACCGTCGGCATCCACCGGAGCCTCATGGATTTCGAGACCGTAGAGACCGGCGCAGCCCGGGCCGTGGTGGGTCACATGGCCGCCGACGGAAGCGGGCGGGGCGATGATGACGTCACCGGGCTTCGTGGTCGCCATGAAAGCATAAAGGTTGGCCATCGCTCCGGACGCGACCCGGATTTCGGCATATCGTGCGTGGAAGATCTCGCAGGCAAGATCCGCGGCGATCACCTCGATCTCTTCGATGGCCTCAAGACCCATTTCATACTTGTCGCCCGGATACCCGAGCGAGGGACGTGACCCCAGCCCGCTGGCCAGAAGCGCTTCGGCCCTTGGGTTCATGACATTGGTCGCCGGATTGAGATTGAAGCAGTCCCGTTCGTGGATCTTGCGGTTTTCCTCCACGAGCGTTTCGATCCGGTCGGCAATCAGGTCCGACGTCAATGCCTGGGTGCGCGCGCTGATCCCGTCGATCCGTTCGGCCACGGTCTGCGGCAGCCAGGGCCGGAATTCATGTACTGACATGGAAGGTCCTCCAAAACGTGTTGGCCCCAAGGTGAACCAGTGCTTGAAAATTCTCAAATCAGATTTTAGAAAAGTAAGGGCTAGAAAAAATAGGTCTTGCAATGCCCGTATCCCCGCCAACACCCCGCATTCCGTCGCTCAACGCGCTGCGTGCCTTTGAGGCGGCAGCCCGCCTCGGTGGCTTCGCGCTCGCGGCCGAAGAACTCGGTGTGACACCCGGCGCCGTTGCCGCACAGATCAAGTCGCTGGAAGAAGAGCTCGGCGCGCCGCTGTTCGTGCGAAGCGCCCGCGGGGTCGTGCTCACACCGATCGGTCAACGGGCCTTGCCGGGGTTTGTGGACGTTTTCGACCGCCTGGCATCTGCCGTACAAGAACTCAGACAGGACGCGGCGCCTCACAAGGTCCACATCGCTGCCTTGCCGGCCCTGGCGCAGCTCTGGCTCGCGCCGCGTTTGCCCGTGTTGCGCAAAAACCTTCCGGGTGTCGATGTCTCCGTCACGGCGCTGGAAACGCCGCCCAATCTCAAACGCGTGCCCTTCGACATCTGTCTGTTCTACAGCGACGAAGTCAGGGGCGGCAAAGCCTGGACCGGGACTGACGAGCTGCTGCCAGTCTGCACACCTGAACGCGCCGAAGAGCTCACCCATCCGCGTGATTTGAAATCGGCGGTGTGCCTGACGGACGCCACATGGAAGACGGACTGGACAGTCTGGGCTGCTGCGGTGTTGCCAGGCGAAGAGTTCGTCCCTAAAGGACCGGTCTATTCGCTCTACGCGGTTGCCGTCGAGGAGGCGTTGAACGGGGCAGGGGTGCTGATGGCGCACAGGTCTCTTGTCGAGGGTCACCTGCGGAGCGGGCGGCTGGTGGCGCCCTTCCCGCAAGGGGTTCCCCTGGATCAGAAGATCTCCATCTGGATTCAACGCGGCACCCGGAGCCCTGAGGTGCTGGAAAAGGTCATTGAAACACTGACGGAAGCGCACCGCTAGCGGCGTCCTCAAAGACAGCGCGCGGATCGACAGGATACGCTCGCACGCGTCCGCCGACCTCCTGTACGCAAAACTACGATTGCGACAACGTGCCTGCGCCGTGCGACATCGTGCGGGCAATTCTCACATCTTCGAATGCCGTAAGACCCCCTTGATATGAATCAACGCGGCTCACCGGGAGTCGTGCGCATGGTCGTCCCATCGTTGGCACCTTGCATGGATTCTAAGAACTGGGGCGCTGAAATGGCACAAAAAAAGACCGGTTTGGTCTCGCTCGAGGAAGGGGGATTCGCCATCTTCCTCGTGCTGCTTGCATTCGCTTGCATAATCATTGCGGGCAAAACCTTTGATCAGGTCATGGCTTTTCACGCTGGCTTGGGCGCATTGCTCGCCGCAGTCAGCGTCTTCCTGATCTTCAAGAACTACTTCGACGACGGCGGCGAACCGATCCCCGCCGAAATCGACGGAAAACCGAATTACAACATGGGGCCGGTCAAGTTCGGAACCATCGCCGCAATGTTCTGGGGGCTGGCCGGGTTCACGGTCGGTCTCGTCATCGCGCTTCAGCTGGCATGGCCAGCCTTGAACTTCGATCTTCCCTGGACGAATTTCGGCCGCCTGCGTCCCTTGCACACCTCCGCGGTGATCTTCGCCTTTGGCGGCAACGTGCTGCTGGCGACATCGATGTATGTGGTGCAGCGGACCTGCCGTGTGCGCATGCCGGGCAAGATCCTGCCCTGGTTCGTGATCCTCGGATACAACGTCTTCATCCTCATCGCGGGGACGGGCTATCTGCTTGGCGTGACCCAGAGCAAGGAATACGCGGAACCTGAGTGGTACGCCGACCTGTGGCTCACCATCGTCTGGGTAATGTATCTGTTCCTGTTCCTGGGCACGCTCTGGAAGCGCAAGGAACCGCATATCTACGTGGCCAACTGGTTCTACCTGGCGTTCATCGTCACCATCGCCATGCTGCACATCACCAACAACCTGACGATCCCGGTCTCGATCTATTCGACCAAGTCCTACATCGTCTGGTCGGGTGTCCAGGACGCTATGGTGCAATGGTGGTATGGCCACAACGCGGTGGGCTTCTTCCTGACCGCGGGTTTCCTGGCGATCATGTACTACTTCATTCCGAAGCAGGCCGATCGTCCGGTCTACTCTTACCGCCTGTCGATCGTGCACTTCTGGGCGCTGATCTTCATCTACATCTGGGCCGGTCCGCACCACCTGCACTACACGGCGCTGCCGCAATGGGCTTCAACGCTCGGTGCGACCTTCTCCATCATCCTGTGGATGCCGTCCTGGGGTGGCATGATCAACGGCCTGATGACGCTGTCCGGTGCATGGGACAAGCTCAGGACCGATCCGGTCCTGCGCATGATGGTCGTCTCCGTCGCCTTCTACGGCATGTCGACCTTTGAAGGTCCGCTGATGAGCCTGCGCTCGGTGAACTCGCTGTCGCACTACACCGACTGGACAATCGGTCATGTGCATTCCGGCGCGCTCGGCTGGGTCGGATACATCTCCTTCGGCGCGATCTACTGCCTCGTCCCGTGGCTGTGGAACAAGAGAGGCCTCTATTCACTGAAACTGGTGAACTGGCACTTCTGGCTCTCCACAATCGGGATCGTCCTCTACATCACCGCAATGTGGGTGTCCGGCATCATGCAGGGCCTGATGTGGCGCGCCTACGACAGCCTCGGCTTCCTGGAATACTCCTTCGTGGAAACCGTGGAGGCGATGCATCCCTTCTACATCATCCGTGCTCTCGGCGGTGCGCTCTTCGTGGTTGGCGCCGTGATCATGGCCTACAATCTCTGGATGACTGTCCGTCATGGTGAGGCTGAAGAAGCCGACACCACGCCGGTCGGCTCCCTGGCTCCGGCCGAATAAGGGAGGCACACTGAATGTCTGCATGGAAAAAACATGAAATCTTCGAGAAGAACTCCTTCGTTCTTCTCGTCGGAATCCTGGTCGCGGTCGCCGTTGGCGGCCTGGTCGAGATCGCACCGCTCTTTTATCTGAAGAGCACGATCGAGAAGACCGAAGGCATGCGTCCCTATACGCCGCTGGAGCTGGCCGGACGCGACATCTACATCCGTGAGGGCTGTTATCTGTGTCATTCGCAGATGATCCGCCCGATGCGTGATGAGCTGGAGCGTTACGGTCACTTCTCCCTCGCTGCGGAAAGCATGTATGACCACCCGTTCCAATGGGGGTCGAAGCGGACCGGGCCGGACCTGGCGCGTGTCGGCGGAAAATACTCCGACGACTGGCACGTCGAGCACCTGGTCGATCCGCGCTCGCTGGTGCCTGCGTCCATCATGCCCGGCTATCCGTTCCTGGCGGAAAACCGTGTGAACGCGCGGGACATAAAGGCGCACCTGTCGGCCAATGCGATCGTTGGTGTTCCTTATACCGAGGAGCAGATCGAGAACGCCATGTCTGACCTTCTCGGCCAGGCCATGCCGGATTCCGACGCGGCCTACGAGTTCGAGGAACGCTGGCCGACGGCCAAGGTCCGCGACTTTGACGGCAATCCGAGGGAAGTCACCGAGATGGATGCGCTGGTCGCCTATCTGCAGGTGCTCGGCACCATGGTCGACTTCTCCATCTACGATGACGCAGCAAACGCGAGGTAAGTGCGATGAACGAGACCTATAGCGCCTTTGCCGGCTTCGCACAGACCTGGGGTCTGATCTATTTCATGATCCTGTTTGGCATCGTCCTGGCCTACGCATTGTGGCCGAAGAACCGGAAAAAGTTCGACGATGCTGCTCAAATCCCGTTCCGTGAGGACTGATTGATGGCAGACACACACAACAAGGAAGTCGACCAGATCTCCGGGGTCGAGACCACCGGCCACGAATGGGATGGTCTGAAGGAACTGAACAACCCGTTGCCGAAATGGTGGCTCTACATCTTCTACGCAACGGTGGTCTGGGCGGTGATCTACTGGGTGCTCTACCCATCCTGGCCGCTGGTTTCCAGCTATACCAAGGGTGTCCTGGGCGCTAACCAGCGTCAGGAAGCCATCGCCGCCTACGACAAAGGCGTCGCGGACCGGTCTGAGTTTGCCGACAAGATCGTTGCCGCGTCCCTGGAAGACATCACCAAGGACCAGGAATTGCTGCAGTTCGCATTGGCCAATGGCCAGGCCGCGTTCGGCGACAACTGTGCGCCCTGTCACGGAGCGGGCGGCACCGGGTCGGAGGGCTATCCGAACCTTCAGGACGACACCTGGATCTGGGGCGGAACCCTCGACGACATCCACACGACCCTGCTTTACGGCATCCGGTCCGACAGCGACGATGCCCGTATCGGCGATATGCCGGCCTTCGGTGCCGACGAGTTGCTGAGCAAGGAGGAAATCGATCAGGTCGCCAATTTCGTTGCCTCCCGTGCCGGCGTCGAAACCGACGAGGGTGTTGATCTTGCCGCCGGTCAGGTTCTTTACGAGGACAATTGTGCCGCCTGCCATGGCGACAATCTGGAAGGCATCCAGGACGTTGGAGCGCCCAGTCTGATGTCAGCGAACTACCTTTATGGAAACTCGCTGGATGACATCAAGACGCAGATTGCAAATCCGCGCAATGGCGTGATGCCAGGCTGGGTCGAGCGTCTCGACCCGGCAACCATCAAGTCGCTGACGGTTTATGTGCACTCCTTCGGGGGCGGCCAGTAACGGTGGCGTGAGGATGCGGCAAATCAGCCGGATCACGCGGAACATTTGATCCGGCGCAAGGTGTGACGCTTTGCGCCGGATTAACTTCAAAAAGCACCGGTTAAACTCGGTGCTCCGGAGCGGGAACTCCGCTCAAGGGTCAGAATCAGGATCCTATTGGGGCAGGATCGCGTTTGAGAGGACGGACGGTATGTCTGCGGACACCGAAACGCATGAGGGCGAACACTCCGAGGAGTGGTTTGCGTCGGCGAAGAAAATCTACCCCATGGCAACCCACGGCCTGTTTCGCAGGATCAAGTGGGCGCTTCTTTTCATCACGCTTGGCATTTATTACTTCCTGCCATTCATCCGCTTTGACCGCGGGCCGAACGCCCCGGACCAGGCCGTTCTCATCGATATGGAACATCGGCGGGCCTACTTCTTCTTCATCGAGATCTGGCCGCAGGAAGTCTATTACCTGACAGGGCTGCTGATAATCGCCGCTGTCGCTCTTTTCTTGATGAACGCGGTCGCGGGCCGGATCTGGTGCGGGTATCTGTGCCCGCAGACGGTCTGGACCGATCTCTTTTTGTGGGTCGAACGCCAGATCGAGGGGGACCGCCGCGAGCGTATTGCCTTCGACAAGGAACCGTGGACCGTCGGCAAGATTCGCAAACGGGCCACGAAACATTTCTTCTGGCTCATGATTGCCTGGTGGACCGGTGGTGCATGGGTTCTCTATTTCAACG
>JBCBUA010000237.1:7064-8876 GCA_039818365.1 Pseudomonadota bacterium | reverse complement strand
ATCATTGGTGCCGTTCTTGCAGGCATCAAAAACCGCGATGTCTCCGTCTGGCTGGCCTGGACCTTCCTGATCCCGCCGACCGTTCTCATCCTGGTCTTTCTGCCACGCATCAAGGGCCGCCGGCCGCGTCGCCGGATCGGGAACCTTGGAATAGGGCCGGGTGCGGAAAGAAGTCCAAAGACCGGAGGCACAGAGGCGTTCGACAAGGCCGGACGTTTCTCCCAGATCGCCGACACCGGAGAAGTCGACCGGGTCGGCGGCACTGTCGTCAATATCGATCACCACGCTGATCAACACGCGGCGCGCACCGCGATTGACCGCCCTGACGCGGCCGGCGGCTGGCGATACGATCATCACGTCAGGCGTGTCTTTATGAAAGAACAGGGGCGTTCCAACGCCGACGATGTCGCCTTCCCCGACAAGGAGACGCGGCTTCAGTCCGATATAATCGGCAGCCAAAACCGCAACGGAATTCGTCTTTCGCTCGTCGCTGACCTCTTGTACGGGCGCTCCCGTTATCGGCAGATCAAGACCTTTTTTGAGCTTAAAGCTTTGCACGCACCCGGCCTCCAGAAAATTCTAGCCCCGCATATGCTATGTTTTTGCCGCGGTCAAAAGAACTAATTTGCCTGTGGACAAAATTTTTTGGTTGAATTGACCGGCAAAACCAATGAAAAGCGCGAGTGCACATGCGACACATGTCGCTCATGATCTACCGGAGACTGGTACCGTGCCCACTGATATCTTATTTTCCCGGCGCAGCTTCATTCTTATGTCGCTGTCCTTGGCCGCCTGCAAGGGCGGAGCGGATATTCTGGAACTTTCCGGTTCCACGATGGGAACAGGATATTCGGTAACCGGTGTCGATCATGACCGGCAGGTGGACAAGGCCGCGCTGCAAAAGGCGATCGAAAAGAGCCTTGCAAGCGTCAATGCGCAACTGTCCAACTGGGACCCGGCTTCTGAAGTGTCGCGTTTCAACGCATCGAATTCGACCGGCCCGATGCAGGTGTCTGAAGGCCTTGCCAAGGTGGTTCAGGCCTCAAAGGATGTCCACCGCGCCAGCGAGGGGCAATTCGACATCACGCTCGGCCCGGTGATCGAAGCCTGGGGCTTCGGTGCCCGCAAGCCGGGTGTTGCCACCGAACCCGACATGTTGGTTCTCGCAGCTGCCAAGGGCTCGGCAGGACAGACCGATGGACTGGAAGTGGAAGGCGCGTCCTTGCGCAAGACACGTCCGGACACACAGATCTACGTCCCCTCGGTCGGCAAGGGCTATGGTGTTGACCAGATCGCGGCGGTCGTCAGATCCTTCGGCCTGACGGATTTCATGGTCGAGATTGGTGGCGATATCTACGTGGCCGGGCGAAATGCCGACGGAATGAAATGGCAAGTCGGCATTGAATCGCCGAATGCGCTCGCACGCCAGACCTTCCAGGTGGCAAGCGTTTCGAACCTCGGGATGGCCACCTCCGGCGACTACCGGAACTTTTTCGAGCACGACGGCAAGCGCTATTCGCACATCATCGATGCCCATACCGGCCGGCCGATCACGCACAAGACTGCGTCCGTGACCGTTCTGGCGGACAGCACAATGATGGCGGATGCCTGGTCGACCGCTCTTCTGGCCGCGGGCACCGAACGCGGGCTTGAGATTGCCAACCAGCACGATCTGGCGGTACTGTTCATCGATCGGAAATCAGACGCGCCAAAGAGCGGCTTCGTGACTGCCACTAGCAATCGCTTCCAAGCCCTGCAGGCCTGATACAGCAACCGGGTTGAGATCCTGATGACCTTCGTTCTGGCATTTGC
>JBCBUA010000237.1:0-6964 GCA_039818365.1 Pseudomonadota bacterium | reverse complement strand
AGCAATCGCTTCCAAGCCCTGCAGGCCTGATACAGCAACCGGGTTGAGATCCTGATGACCTTCGTTCTGGCATTTGCGCTTCTCCTTTTGGTCGTGGTCGGCATGGCCATCGGCGTGATCTTTTCCGGACGGACCATCAAGGGCAGCTGCGGCGGGCTGAACGCGATCGCGGATGCGGACCATTGCCTGGTCTGCAACAAGGAAATCGATCCGGACAGCCCCTTGCGCGAGCGCCTGGCCTGTCCCCGCGCCCGCAAGATGCTGGCGCAAATGGAAAGCTGAGATTCGGCCCGGCCGGATCAGGTATTCGCCGCGACCGGTATGAAGGCCACGATGGCCAGGCAAACACCCGCCAGCACCCCGAAAACCCATAGTTTCCATCTCGGTCCCTCGTTGACCCAGACGCGCCGGTACTGAAAACCGGCGAAACAGGCCAGCACGAACAGGCTTGTGGCAACAAACGGGGAGAGTATCAAATCTTGCAATTTGAAGAGTTCCTTAAACAGGCATGTTTCGGCTAAGCTGACTGTCAGGTCCCCACAGGGACAGACAGAAGGGAGCCAAAATCATGCCAAGCTCTTATCAGGCCCCGAGCCGTAAAGACAAGATGCAAGCGACAACCCACAGCCAGTCCTCGAAGTCCAACACGACGAACGAGGCGGCTTCGGTACGCAAGATCCTGTCTTCGAAGGGACAGGAGGTCTTTGCTCTCCGCCCCCAGAACACGCTTCTTGAAGCCGCTGAAATGCTGCGGGACAAGCGGATCGGCGCCCTCATCGTCAAGGACGCCGCAGGCGAACTTCAGGGCATCCTGTCGGAACGGGATATCGTGCGCAGGCTCGCGGAAACCCCCGGGGAAACGCTCAAACAGACGGTCGGCGACATCATGACGCGCGACGTGGAAGTCTGTCAGCCCGATGATCCGCTGATTTCGCTATTGCGCAAGATGACCGAAGGACGTTTCCGGCACATGCCGGTCGTTGAAAACGGCGCTGTCGTCGGCATGGTCACGATCGGCGACGTGGTGAATTACCGCCTGAACGAACTCGAATACGAATCCCTGCAGTTGAAGCAGCTGATCGTCGGCTAAAAACGAAAACGCGGCCCCAAAAGGGCCGCGTCCAAATCCTTGTTCCTGCTGGCAGCGCGTTTCGGCTCGCGCGGCAACGAAGCGGCGGCACCGACAAGAGCATCGCTCAGTGCAGCGATGCCATTTCAAGTTCCGCTTCGAAGGCATTCGCCACGGCTGCCTCGCGGCTGTCCGCGAGCAGGATCGGCGTACCATCGGCATTCTGCAGCGCATAAAGCGTCACGTTGTCATGCAACGGCGGGACATCGGGAAACATGTCCTTCAGATCTCCGGCCTTGATCGGCTTGATGTAGGCGACGTCGCCCGTGCCAAGCTCGGTCAATTCATCCGCAGACATGAATTCGGACAAAACAGTCTGGTCAGCCCAGTCCGGGCTATTGGGATCGTGCATCAGTCTTTCTCCGTTCTTTTTGCCGACGAGGGTCTATTCGCCGCTGGAGATTTCTATTTTTCTTATCACGCGTTCCGGTTCGGGACGCGCAAGGTCGATGGACAGGAGGCCATCTTTAAGGTCAGCACCGAGGATCTCAATGCCTTCGGCCAATACGAAAGCACGCTGGAACTGCCGGGCGGCGATGCCGCGATGCAGGTATTCGCGCGACTTGTCGTCAATCTGCCTGCCGCGAATGACCAACTGGCTTTCTTCCACCGAAACATCAAGCTGCTCCCGGGTAAAGCCGGCAACCGCGAGCGTAATGCGAATGACGTCGCTCCGGCCCTCGACCTTGGGAAGCCGTTCGATGTTATAGGGCGGATAGCCGTCATTGGCGGCTTTTGAAACGCGATCGAGCACACGTTCGATATCGTCGAACCCGAGCATAAACGGGCTGGAAAACGCTGACATGCGTGACATCCTCAAAGTCCTTGTCGAAGCGACCTTGCACCCGGACCCAATCAGGCATCCGGGCAGGAACCAACCGGCTCCATTCAGTAGTAAATATGGAGCCTAGTTAAAATTGATTCAAGGAGAGCGGTCATTTCGCCCGGTTTCGCCGTGTCTTTCGACCGGTTTTCAAAGCCCGGCGCTCAAAACCGGGTCTGTTTTCAACAGCTTTCCCAATGCGGACAGAGCCTGGCGAACCGCCGGCTCATGCCGCTCATCCTGGTGCATGACAAGCCATCTTTCCGTTTGAAGCGAGGCAATCGGGTCGCTCAGACGCACGAGATCGGAAAAGGCCTCGCCGACGAACATGGGGAGCAGCATGCGCCCTGCTCCCTGACGGACCAGAGGCAGGGCATGCATGGCCCTGTTCACCGTGATCGTGACGTCGTTGCCGTGATGGTCGCGTATCCAGCTGCCGGTCGGGAAATGAGCCTCGTCCTCGACAACGCCGATCCAGCCGATCTCTGAACCTTTCCGGACCGACGCGGCCTGATAGACGGCATATCTGACGGTTCCGATCTTCTTGCCTGCAAGCCATTCCTGCTTCGGCCGCCGGCTTCGAACCCCGATATCGATCTGGCGCCGGGCAACGTCCCGGCTGCGCGGATCGGCCAGGAATTCCGGAACCCAGGAATCCTCCTGCGACCAGAAGGAACTGATGTTGTCCATGAGCAGCCGTGCGGTCCAGTCGCCTGCGGAGATGCGAACACGCCGCTTCGTGCTGCCGCTTTCCCGCCATGCCGAAATGGCGCGGGCAGCGTCATCCATATCCTCAAGACGAACCAGCAAATCATTGCCGGCAGAAGTCAGCTGATAGCCGCGCGCCTCGCGCTCCACCAGCCGCACGTTCAGGCTTTTTTCAAGGGAAGCGACACGTCTGCCAAGCGTTGCGGCGCTGACGCCCGTCTGCTCGGCAGCGCCGGCCAGACCGCCTGCCCTGGCCACCGCCAGAAAGAGCCTCAAATCCTCCCAATCCATGTTTTGTTTCATTTTTGAAATCCCAATTTCAATTCAAAAACATGCAGATAAACGCATTTCATGGGAAATTATGCCTCACAGACTTCTTCAAAATCAAATATGAGAGGGATATTTCAATGACAATTCCCAGTACGCTCTTCACCTCCACAGTGGGCGATTGCAAAGGCTGCCACGCCTGGAACGACCCGCGCAGACAGCTCTATCCGCATCACGCGGAACTCTGGCCGGAGGATCTTCCCGAGCATGTCTGTTTCGAAAGGCAGGCGATCAAACTCAGACAGGAGAAACAGCGCGCGTGGGTGCGTGCGTTTTTCAGGTTTCAATGGCTCGGTGCCGCGATGACGTTTGCGCGGGCTCCGCACTGGCCGGGGGTTGTGCCGGAAGATCCGATGGAACGCCAGACAGGTTGCGGCCCGGCGGAAGACCGCCAGGCCACATCGTCATGAGAAGACTGCGCCGGTCATGACCGGGCGTTTTCCGAACTCAGTCGGCCGCGTTTGCAAGCAGGTGGCTGCCATGCGGATTGTCGATGACCATTTTCCAGGCGCCGTCCGGTTGCCTGCGCAAGACGGCAATGGAAAGGCCCGCCGCCTCGACCGGCTGACCTGCCGGATCTTTGCCGGTCATCTGCCAGGGCGCGATGTGAACCGCAATGTCGCCTTCCACGATCACTTCGTGACCGGAATAGGAAAATTTCGGTGAGACGGCCAGAAACCGTTCAAAGGCCAGTCTCGCGCCTTTCGCATCCGAAACCGGCTTGCCCGGCTCAAACATGATCGTCTGATCGGCTTCATAGGTCTGCATCACCGTATCGAGATCGCCTGCCTCGAACGAGCCGGTCATTTTGCCGATAAGTGCCAGAACGTCTTCCTGATCTTGTGTCATCTTTTTTGTTCCTTCTGCATGTGCCGGTGCGGCGAGGGTTGAGAGGGCGACTACGGCTGCGGCCGCTGCTGCGTGAAATCGATGTTTCATGGGGTCTCCATTCTTGAAATTGGCAAAGCGGTGCCAGCCCCGCCTGTTGCCAAGCCGGTTGAGGTGTTCAGTTGAGGTTTTCGGTTTCTGGCGGGTCTGTGCCGGGAGCGGTCCTAACGGCCCGGCGACAGAATTCTTGTGAGCTCGCTACGGATGTTCTGAGGGCAGTCCCGACGCGGAACCGACTGCTGAAGTTTGAAGGTCTTCAGGTCTTCAACCACGGCCCCGATCTCGGCTCTCGCGTTTGCATAAGACTGTCGCGAACCGGCCGAATTCGGATAGGACCCGCGCTGTACCCGTCCGGCCTCAAGGGCCGCGGGCAGACGTCTGGGGCAACTGCATTTCGTTTCCGTGCCGACCAGGCCGCAGTGGCGGGAGGTAAAGGCAATCACGTCCGCGCGGGCGCGCGACAGCCGCTTTCGGTACGTTGCCGGTTCCAGCTCCAGTATCGTGGCAGCCTCGGACTGGTCGAGTTCGAAGACATCGCCGAGCACATAGGCAAGCCGGAGATCCATCGACAGGCACAGGAGCATCGCCATGGTGCAGGAAACCCGCAGCTCGTTCAGAAGCAGCGCCTGATCGGGCGCGTCTGGCGGGTCTGCAACAAGACCGGTTTCCAGATCGGCGGCAAACATCTCGAACGTCAGGCCCGGATCACGGTCGCGCAGCTTTTTCGCGCTTAGAATATGACGGATGGCGATCCGGTAGGCCCAGGTGGAAAACGCGCTCTCGGCACGGAACGTCGACAGTTTCGTCAGGAGCTGGATCAGGATTTCCTGGGTCGCCTCGCGCGCATCGTCAGGATTGACCAGCACCCTGTGCGCAAGGTTGTAAATCTTGTCCTGAACGCTCAGCAGAACCTTTTCCACGGCTGCCCTGTCACCTTGCTGCGCGGCCTTCACCACTGCCGGCGATACATCTGCAATTGTCATCTCGTGATCCTGTTTTGCGGTCCTTCACAGTGTTAGAGGGCGCGGCGGCGGAATGTGTGACATATTTTTTTGATCAGTGCGCGGCTTGCACGAACGGGCGCGAAACGTCACTCTGCGCACCCATTCCCTGCGTGCTGTTCAGACACGAGTTTCACATGACCCGCGACGAATTCGATGCCTTTTGCAAAAGCTTGCCTGCAACGACCCACGTGATCCAGTGGGGCAATGCCTCGGTGTGGAAGGTCGGCGGCAAGATCTTCGCGATCTGCTCGCGCTGGGGCGACGGTGACCATCAGCGGATCGGTTTCAAGTGTTCCGACATTTCCTATTCGCTGCTGACCCAGCAGGACGGCATGATCCCCGCGCCTTATCTTGCCCGTGCAAAATGGGTGCAGATGGAGAAGGAAGGGGCGCTTTCCGAAGAGGACCTGAAGGCCTATATCGTTGCCGCCCACAAGATCATCGCGGCAAAACTCACCAAAAAAGCCCGGAAAGAGCTTGGCCTTGGAGACTGACTTCACAGGCAAATGGCGCTCGCTCTCGCTGTTGATGGTCGCGGAAGTGGCCGGGATGGGTCTCTGGTTCATGTCCGCCGCGATCCTGCCCGACCTCACCCGCGAATTTCCGATTTCCGAAATGCGGCAGGCGGCACTCTCCAGCGCCGTTCAGATCGGGTTTGTCGTCGGTGCACTTGCCTCCGCACTTCTCGGTCTTGCCGACCGGATCGACCCGCGCCGGCTGTTTGCGTTCTGCGCGATCACTGCCGCCCTGTTCAACGCAAGTCTTCTCGTCGTGGAACCGGGTGGCGCCGTCTCGATCCTGGCAAGGTTCGCAACGGGCGCGCTGCTTGCCGGGGTCTATCCGGTTGGTATGAAGATCGCCGTCGGCTGGGGCCAGAAAGACCGGGGCTTTCTGGTCGGTGCGCTTGTGGGCGCTCTCACGCTCGGTTCGGCCGCACCGCACCTGCTGGCGCTTCTGGGCGGTGCCGACTGGCGCTGGAGCCTGACCGTTGCCTCGCTTGCCTCGGCCATCGGCGGCGTCCTCTGCCTGTTCGCAAGTCTCGGACCGTTTCACGCCAAGGCGCCACGCATGAAGATCGACGCGATCTTCACCGCCTGGACCAACGCCAAGATACGCTATGCCTATGCCGGCTATCTCGGCCACATGTGGGAGCTTTATGCGATGTGGGCCTGGATCGGGGTCGCGCTCACGCTTTCCTTCTCCGCACATATGGCGGAAAGCGACGCCGTTTCCCTCTCCCGCCTGATTGCCTTTCTGACGATTGCCGCCGGTGGTGTCGCCAGCGTCTTTGCCGGGATTGTCGCCGACCGGGTCGGCAAGGCGAACATCGCGATCCTGGCGATGGTGGTCAGCGGTGCGGCGGCGATCGCCTCCGCCCTCACCTTTGGCGGCCCAGTCTGGCTGACAATCGTCTGCGTGTTGGTCTGGGGCGCAGCGATCCTTCCGGACTCCGCCCAGTTCTCCGCACTCGTTGCCGACTACGCCCCGCCCGAACAGGCCGGCAGCCTGATGAGCTTCCAGACCGCCCTCGGCTTTGCGCTGACCTTCTTCACCGTCCAGCTCACACCGCTTGGGGCAGAGCTGATCGGCTGGCCAGGCATGTTCGCCCTGATGGCCATCGGTCCCGCACTCGGGATATTGGGCATGTTGCGGCTGAAGCGGATCAGTTGAGAGGTAGGCGGCGAATTCAGTGCCATTGGCCCATCCTTCGAGACGGGTCTACCGACCCTCCTCAGGATGAGGGTTTTCGACGTTCGCTTGTGCTCCGCCCTTCGGCGTCATCCCAGACGAGCGCAGCGAGATCAGGGATCTACTCGTTTCCAGAGCCCTCCGAAGAGAGGCAGAGAAGCGAACACAATCAACCGATGCGGCTCGGCGACAGGCGAGTAGGCCCCGGATCTGCGCTGACGCTTGTCCGGGGCGACACCGGGACAGTTGGCTAGCGTCGGTGCCTCGGCTCTTTCGTCCTGGCATGCGAGCCCCTCCCTCATCCTGAGGAGCGCTCGCGCGTCTCGAAGCAACCATGTTTATGTTTGTGGATTTGGCTGCCATTTTTTGCCGTCCCGAACCATGGCATTGAGGATT